>CAZLWH010000067.1:0-8096 GCA_964563265.1 uncultured Erysipelotrichaceae bacterium | reverse complement strand
CCCTGCATGAATATGACTTCAGGATCAGAGATCCCTTTGAGGCCAGGCTCCATAAACATCCGTTGGTATCTTTGACCAACATGATCCAGCTTGAACGATCAGGAGCCCAACTTTCCGGGACCTCCTTATTCAATGATCCCGTCGGTTTCAATCCCAACGTCACGACCCGCGATGTTGTCAGTACCTATATCTATCCCAATACCTTGGTCGTCAAACAGATCAACGGGATCCGACTGAAAGCATATCTTGAGAAATGCGCTGAATACTTCATCGTGACCAACGGAGAAATCAAGGTCAATCCCGAGTATGATTCACCCAAAGCCCAGCACTTCAACTATGATATGGTGGATGGGATCAACTATACCTACAAGATCTCCAATCCGATCGGTCACCGTGTGATTGAACTGTCCTATCAAGGGAAAGCAATCATGCCTGATGATGTTTTCAGCCTGGTCATCAACAATTACCGGGCCAGCGGTGGAGGCAACTTCACGATGATCGTAGACTGTCCCACTGTATCTGAAATCAATACCGATATGACCGATATCCTGATCCAATACTTGGAATCTCATCCTGACCTGAAGCTGTCTCATCAAAACAACATCAATGTCACCCTGTAAATCTTTTGTAAAGCCTGTAAAAAAGCCTTATAATGTGTCTATAGTCTCACCACTTAGGAGGTAACTTATGGAGTATGCTTGGATCATTATACTAGTCGTCCTTGGCGGCATCGCCCTATGGGTCATGAGCGCTTACAACGGCCTCATTGGTATCAGAAACAAAGTTGAAGAAGCATTTTCAACGATGGATGTGTATTTGGTTAAACGTTATGATTTGATCCCGAATCTGGTCGAAACCGTAAAAGGGTATGCGACTCATGAAAAATCCACATTCGAAGCAGTCATCAAAGCCCGTAATGCGGCCCAATCTTCAGGATCCATCGATGAAAAGATCGCCAATGAAAATGTTTTGGCAGGAACCTTAGGGAAATTGTTTGCCTTGGCTGAAGCTTATCCTGATCTGAAGGCCAACGCCAACTTCATGGATCTGCAGGGCCAGTTGAAATCCTTGGAAGAAGATGTTGCGAATGCGCGCAAATACTATAACGGCGCTGTCCGTCAGTACAACACGCAAATCCAGGTTTTCCCGACCAATATTCTCGCCGGGCTGTTTAAATTCACCAAGAAGCCGTTATTTGAAGTTGATGACGACACACAACGCAAGTCTGTCAAAGTTCAGTTCTAAAAAGGGAGACTCTCCCTTTTTTATCACCATGAAAAAAATACTGATTATCGCAGGTTTATTGTTTGGATTGTTCATTACGCCTTTGAGTGTCTCTGCTTCTTCGACTGGTGTCTCCATCGACTCGATGTCCATCATTATGGATGTCAATGAGAATGGCTTGATTACTGTCAATCAGACGATGGTCTATACTTTTGAAGACAACACCCATCACGGTCCGTTAGTCTGGATCCCTCAATCCTATAATATGACCTGGATTATCGACGGGGAAAACGTTCAGAAATCTTATTACTTCCCAATCAGAAACCTTAGTGTTGACGGTCCCTTTTCTACGGAGACGGACAGTTATGACAATCTGATCATCTACATCGGTGATCCGGACGTCTATGTCTCAGGGACAAAAACCTATCACTTCAGCTATACGATGCAGCTTCGCGATCTCGACTTAGGGGGAGAGCAAGCCTTCTATCAAAACATCGTTGGGCCTTATTGGACCGATCCGATCGGAAGAGTCGATTTCAGCATTACCTTACCGAAGGGCTGGCCGTTTATTCCCGTGTTCTATGCAGGGCCTAAAGGAACAAACACCGAAGTCGACGTTCATGCGGTCTACAGCAATGACGATAAGACCTTGACCGGATGGTATGACTTGGGTTATTCGATCGGAGAAGGCATCACCGTCTATGAATATCTCAGTAAAGACGGCACTTATTTTACCTTTATCCCTCCCACCGATTATTCCCCGTTCGCACTGATCATCCTGGTCATCTTTACCGTCTTGCTATATCTGGTATTCCAGAAGTTTGGCAAAGATGATAAGCCAATCATTACGGTCGAATTCAATCCGATCCCAGGTCTCAGTTCATCTCAAGCCGGTTATATCTATGACGGTTCTGTGGATACCAAAGATGTCGTTTCATTGATCATCGAATGGGCCAATAAAGGCTATTTGGATATCACTGAAGACGAGAAAAACAAAGATAACTTTACATTGACGAAGCTGAAAGAAATGGATGAATCTGAGATCAGGGCTGAAAAGACCCTGTTTAAAGCCTTGTTTAACGGCAGGACGACCGTCACCAACAAGCAGCTCCAGAATTCCTTCTATCAGCACATCGCCAATGCGAAAGCGGACATTGCCCGTTATTATAACGGTAATCCGCAGCGTTCGATCTTCAGTAAGAAAGCCTCCGTCTTCAAAGTCCTGTTTGGGATCGTTACGATGGTTCCGGCAGCCTTGATCATTGCCTCTACTGTCTATTTTGCGACCTATCGGGAAGAAGCAGCCTTTATCGCAGGGATTGCGGTCTTTGTGACTGGAACCATCCTGGTCCTGCTTTGGTCGATCACAGCCAAGCGCTGGCCTTCCTTAAGCAAAGCCAGCCGTGTCTTAGCCTTTATCGGTTGTGTCTTGGTTTCTGTTGTGTTTACGTTGATCTTCATCATGATTGCCTACTTCAGTGAAGCCGTCTTTGATCCGATGTTTATGATCAAGATGGGGGTCACATTTGGGCTCAGTGCTGTCAATATTGCCTTGATTGCCTATATGGACAAACGGACAGCGTTGGGTGTTGAATACTTAGGTAAGATCCTTGGTTTGAAACAGTTCATCGAAACGGCTGAAAAAGACCGTTTGGAAATGCTGGTCAGGGATGATCCTACCTATTTCTACAAGTTATTGCCTTATGCGTATGTGTTCAATGTCACGGATGTCTGGAGCAAGAAATTCGAATCCATCGCGATCGAAGGACCTTCCTGGTATCATGGGACAAACAATATGAATACTTTCCTCTTCATGAATCGCTTCAATCATGCGATGACAACAATGAACCGTTCGATGACCAGTGTTCCTCAATCCAAAGGATCAGGCGGCGGCAGCTTCGGTGGAGGCGGTGGCGGGTTCTCCGGCGGCGGATTTGGCGGCGGCGGCGGCGGTCACTGGTAAGACTCAAAAACAAAGGCAGAATCACTTCGATTCTGCCTTTTTCTTTGTTTATTCGAGTACGGAGATTACAACCGGGTAGTAGTTATCCTGAATGAAATCTTTGACGGTCTGAGAAGACAAGGCTTCAATCAGGATCAGTATTTTCTTGGCGTCCTCATTGCCTTCTTTGACAGCCAGGATATTCGCATAGGTCTGGGCTGCCGTTGAATCCTTATCTTCGGTCGAGAGTACTTTTGAGGTGATCCCGCCTTCCAAGGCATAGTTCCCGTTGATGACCGCAAAGTCGACATCCGGTAAGGTCACAACGAGGTTTTCCGCAACGATCTCAATGAATTCGATGTTGTGGGGATTGGACGTAATATCCAAGATCGTGGCTTCAGCACGCTTGGCCGGATCAACGGTGATCAGACCCAAGGACTCAAGTAAAGCCAAGGCACGCGCTTCATTGGTCGCATCATTGGGGATGGCGATCTTAGCCCCGTCTTGGATTTCAGCCAAGGTCGCTGTCTTGCCCGGATAGAGACCCAACGGTTCAAAGTGGACGGCCAGTACGGAGACAATGTTGGTTCCGTTCTTTTCATTGAAGTAATCCAGATAAGGAACATGTTGGAAGTAATTGGCATCCAATTCGCCTTCTTCAACATTCGTATTCGGGAAGACATAGTCAGTATATTCAATGATCTCCAAGGTATATCCTTTGGCTTCGATCAACGGTCTGATGGCTTCCAGGATTTCTGCGTGGGGTGCCGGAGAAGCGCCGACACGGATGACCTTGTCCTCTTTGGTTGAGGTACAGGCTGTCAGCGTCAAGGCCAACAAGATAGAGATTAAGATTAGAATTTTTTTCATGAGTTTTTCCTTTCATCGCGCTCGTTTATCGAGGCGTTTAACTATGAAGCTGGATGAGGTCTGGATGACCTCAACCAAGATGATCAATAAGATCAGACAATAATACATGACTTGATAATTGAAGCGGTAATAGCCGTATCGGATGGCGATATCGCCCAGACCTCCTCCACCCATCAACCCAGCCATTGCGGAATATCCGATCAGCATGATCATGGTGACGGAAAGTCCGGAAAGCAAGGAAGGCAAGGTTTCCTTCAGCAGCATCGTGACGTCCTGAAGCTTGGTGGCCCCCATCGTGATGACGGCATCGACCACGTCTCCATCCACTTCATGAAGGGTGTTTTCCGTGAGTCTTGCGACAAAGGGGATGGCCCCTACCGATAAGGCAAAGATGGTGGCCTTGATTCCAATCGAGGTCCCCACCACAAATCTGGACAGCGGCATTAACGCCACGACCAGAATATAGAAGGGAATCGAACGGAACAGATTGACGAATCGATTCAGGACCAGATAGACTGCGGCTTGCGGATACAGTCCGCCTTTACGGGTCAAGGTCAGGATGATCCCCAAAGGGAATCCAAACAAGGTCCCAAAGAAAGTTGATCCGGTTAGGATCCAAAGACTATCGAAGAAGCCTTTGGTCAATAAGGTGATGATTTGAGCGTTAGTCATAGGATTCTTTCAACCCCAACAGTTCTTTGGTGATCGCATGGATCGGTGCGCTGAAGACGGTCTTGACGTCGCCTTCTTCAACGAAACGGCCATCTTCCAATACCAACACACGTTCACATAAGGCATCCACCATATTCAGTTCATGGGTGATAATCAGGATACTCAGATCACGACTGTGATGGATCTCCTTCAAGAGTTGGATCAATGACCGGGTGGTCACCGAATCCAACGCACTGGTCGGTTCATCCAGAAGCAACAAATCCGGATCACTCACCAAAGCCCGTGCGATGGCGACCCGCTGTTTCTGTCCGCCGGAAAGCTGAGCCGGATAGACATTGGCCTTGTCTTCCAATTTGATCAGTTTCAACAATGCCTTCACTTTCACATCGATGAGGGCCTTATCAACCTTCTCAAGCTGAAGCGGATAGGCGATGTTGTCGTAAACGGTGCTTTGTTTTAGTAAGGGATTGCCTTGAAAGACGACCCCGATCCGTTTACGATACTGACGCATTCGGACCTCATCCGCTAAGATCAGGTTCACTTTATTGAGGGTGATGGATCCGCTATCGGGGGTTTCCAATAAGCTCAAACACCGCAGCAGTGTGCTTTTACCGGCACCGCTTTGACCGATGATGCCTAAGATCTCTTTGGACTCTAAGGTAAAACTGACCCCTTTAAGTGCCTCTACCGTAGTGTCTTTCAGATGAAACGTCTTGGTTAAACTGCTGATTTCAATCATTGTATGCCTCCTTGAACTAAAAAAGCCCTCATCCTAAGGACGAGGGCTTACCCGTGTTACCACCTTTGTTTATGAGTTTGTCGCCAAACTCACCTTTCAAGTACGCTTATGGAAATAAGTTATACTCTAGTGCTTTAACGGGCACACCCGATATGATCTACATCTCGATCATACAACTCTGAGACCATGTTCAATCACGCTTGGGCTGTCTGTTTGCACCAATACCAGACTCTCTATAAGCTTAGCGATGACCTACTCTTCTCTTCACAGTTTTTGTAATATGTTCTAAGTTTAATGGATAGGAACTTGTGTGTCAACCCTATCTTTTATTTTTCATGACCTTGGCGATTTCTCGCTGGGCATCTTTTTCTTTATCGGATTCACGTTTATCATGGATGTTTTTACCTTGAGCCAAGGCTATTTCCAGCTTGGCACGACCATCTTTTAAAACCAGAGTCAAGGGAACGACCGTGAAGCCCTTCAACCTGACTTTTTTCTCAAGCTTACTGATTTCATAATCATGAAGCAACAGTTTTCTCTCTCGGGTCTCTTCATGATTGAAGCGATTGCCTTCTTCATATGGCGCAATATACATCTCTTTGACCCAGGCTTCATGGTTGATGAAGGTCACATAGGCGTCTTTAAACTGGACCGAGCCTTTACGGATCGATTTGATTTCTGTGCCCATTAAAACCATCCCGGCTTCAAATTTCTCGAGAATTTCGTAATCATGGAGGGCTTTTCGGTTAAAGGCTACTTGTTTGACAGGCATGGTTCTTAAAATCTCTTTCTAGATTCTACCACAACAAAGTCGATCGTGGCTTTCTCTTTATCAGCGCCGATGACTTTTATTTTGACTTTCTGACCGATCGCATAGGATTTTGAGACGGATCTTAATACCAGACGGGTCTCATCGAAGGTGTAATAATCATCCAAGTTACGAACATGGACCAAACCTTCGACACTGTTGGGCAAACGGACAAAGAAGCCGAATTTGGTCACAGCTGCAATCAAACCATCAAAGGACTCCCCGATGTGTTTGGTCATGTATTGGGCTTGTTTCATGTCTTCAGTATCCCGTTCGGCTTCCACCGCACGCTGTTCTCCCAAAGAGCATTTCAGACCCATCATTTCGACCCAGGATTCATCATCTTTCAGTGAGGCATTCTTGCCTTCAAAGACATATTTTCTGAGCATCCTGTGAACGATCAGATCCGGATAACGGCGGATCGGCGAGGTAAAGTGACAGTAGTTTTCCAAAGCCAAACCATAGTGTCCCATCGGACGGAAATCATACTTGGCCTTACTCATGGATCGCAGCAACATCTCATTGACGACCCCGTATTCTTCTTTGCCTTCGAATTGTTCGATGACTTTTTGGATGATTCTGGGAGACTGTTCAGCCCCTTTGAGTTTGACCCCAAAAGCCAGCATGACCCTCGCAAATTCCGTCAATCTCTTTTTCTGAGGCGCATCATGGACACGATACAACAAGGGAATCTCCAGGTATTTCGCATGGGTCGCCACGGTCTCATTGGCTTTGACCATGAAATCTTCAATCAAAAGTTCGGCTTCTCCGCTGGTTCTGGGTTGAATATCCAAGACATCACCGTGTTCATCGACGGTGAATTTGGATTCGACCGTATCAAAGTTAATGGCCCCTTTGGCTTCTCTGTTCTTACGGATCAGGTGGGCCATTTCCAACGCTTCGTTCAGCATCAGTGCGATATTTCCCGGGATATCATTGTCTTGTCCGTTGAATAAGGCATTGACCTTGGTATAGGTCAAGCGTTTGGTAGAACGGATCACGGAAGGATGGATATCGTAATCGGAAACATTGCCTGCCTCATCGATGGTCATCTTACAGGTCAGGGTCAAACGATCCACGCCTTCCATCAGTGAACATAGGCCGTTGGACAATTCAAACGGCAACATCGGTACGACCCGATCGACCACATAGACGGAAGTGGTCCTGTTTTGGGCTTCCAGATCGATGGGACTGTTTTGGGTCACATAATGACTGACATCGGCGATATGGACATAAAGGGTCTTGCCTTTGAGATGGATCGCATCATCGAAGTCTTTCGCATCTTCACCATCGATCGTCACGATCGTTTCATTGCGGTAATCAACACGACCGATCAGATCGGCTTCTGTGACTTTCAAGGCCATCGAATCGATCTGATGTTTGACTGTTTCAGGAAATTCCAAAGGAATACGATGCGTTAAAAGGATACTGAGGATATCGGCCCCCGGATCATTCTCATGACCCAAGACTTTATTGACTTTAACTTTCAGGATGTCGCCATAACTGACCGCATCCAGTAAGATCATCTGACCTTCCCCAAAGATCTGTTCAGTTTCCAATTCGACCGGAACCAGGATGCGTCTGTCTTTGGGAATCAGATTGTGATCATGATAGACAGCGATCAGTTGGGTCAGATTACGTTTGAGGATCTTTTTGATTTCACCCATGGTGGTGCCATCTGATAACTCTTTGACTTTGACCAGGACTTCATCCCCATGCATGGCGGTATGAAACTTGTCTTCATGGACATATACATGATCTTCTACACCATCAACAAACCCATAACCTTTCGGATTCACCGAAAGGATGCCTTTGATGAAATCGGCATCTTCGATCAATAC
>CAZLWH010000066.1:0-8277 GCA_964563265.1 uncultured Erysipelotrichaceae bacterium | reverse complement strand
GTCTTTGTCTCATGCCTTGGCCAGAATTGTCAAAACACCCGTCACGATGTTTCTGATTCCGGGTTTTCTGCCTTTGGTGCCTGGTGTTTCTTTGTATCATGCGGTGTATGAATTCATGAAAGGTTCTGCCTTAGGCAACGGTTACCTCCTGAATACGTTTCAGGTGGCCGGCATGATTGCCTTAAGTATCTTCGTGGTTGATTCTCTGGTGAAGAGTGTCGATCGCTTAAACAAAAAATAAGGATGTCCGTTTGGACATCCTTTTTAAATCAATTAAGGCTGCATGGCTCCGAATAATACGAGCCAGGCGAGTATGGACTTGGCAGCCAGACTCAAGACGATGTAGGTGCGTTCTCCATACAGGTAATCTTTCCATTTGCCGATCCGTTTGTATTGCAGGATCATATTGATGGGGAAAGAGTTGAAGGCGACGAAGTAAGTCCCGACGATGGCCCATACGAACCATGGGGTCTGATCGAAGTTGCCTGAACCAAACATATAAAGTAAGATGACGATCCAAGGTGCCAGACCAGCCACGGATCCCCAGATGAAGGGTCCCCAGTTGACTTTGCCTTTTTCGGCCCCGGCATTAAGCAGTTCCATATCCAAACCAAACAGATTCATGGCCGCGTTGACCAAGAAGATCAGGATCAGAGAACCAATGTCATAAATCCCAAACAAGGTTGAAATCAAAACGATCATGATCGAAGAACTTAAGGCATATTCAAACCAACGGAATTGATTGATGCCTTTCTTAAGATCATTGACATACTTGTCTTTGCTGAGATAGATCAATCCGTGTGCAACAGCGGAGATCAGCAGGAAACTGGCGACCAAGATCCCAAACGGCAAGGTAAACAGATCCTTGACGGCCGGTTCAAGAGAACGTGTCTCCGGATTGAAATACAGATAATACTGGACTACGGTAGGCTGGAAAGCCGCGATCTTTTGAATTACGGTGGTGGCCAGGAAAAGCATTGCGATCCCTTGGACCAAATGGAAGAACCCCATAATTAAGTTAAAGCGTCTTAATTTCTGATAAACAGTGTTCATTGAAGTATGCTCCTTTTAGTAAAGTTACTTTACCATTATTGTTTATGGCACACAACTAAGATGACCACAAAAAAATGCCTTTCGGCATTTTTAGTTATCAACGTTATAAAGGATACGCAAGGCTTCTTCAACGGTGGTGGTTCCGTTTTGGATAAAGCCCAGGACTTCATCTCTGAGCATCGGGATCTTTTTCATCTTGGCATAATTCCTTAGATCATCCAAAGAAGCGCCGCGAGAAATCAGTTCTTCCAAACCGCTGTCGATCAGGACCGTTTCAAAAACAGCCAGTCTTCCGGTATAACCGGAGTGGTTGCATTTCGGACAGCCTTCACCCACATAGACATGGGTCATGTCTGTATTCAGCAAACGTGCTTCGGCAGGGGTGATTTCGACTTTCTTCTTACAGTGGATGCAGATTTTCTTGACCAGACGCTGGGCAATGATACAAACCAGCGAGGAACCGACCTTGAATGGTTCAATGCCCATATCGACCAGACGAATGACAGAGGATAAGGCATCATTGGTATGGATGGTGGATAAAACCAAGTGGCCGGTGATGGCGGAACGGATGGCGATCTCGGCAGTTTCGGTATCACGGATTTCACCGATCATGATGATGTCGGGGTCTTGTCGCAAGATGGAACGCAAACCTGCCGCAAACGTGAGGCCGGCTTTCTGATTCACTTGGACTTGAGTGATGCCTTCGAACTTACGCTCGATCGGATCTTCTACGGTTTTGACCGCTTTGGTGGGAATGGCCAGTTTGGCCAGGATCGAGTAAAGCGTGGTGGTCTTACCGCTTCCAGTCGGCCCGGTCACCAGAATGATCCCATGAGGGACCCGGATCGCCTTTTCGATGGTGGCCAAGGTCGTCGGTGAAATACCCAAGCCGGTCAAAGAATATTCGATGTTTTGGTCGGCACCCAACAGACGCATGACGATGTTTTCTCCGTAAGGGGTCGGTAAGGTAGACACACGGATGTCGATCTTCTTGAAGTCGAGGTTGAATTGAAAGCTGCCGTCTTGAGGCAGGCGTTTTTCTGCGATGTTGAGCCCTGAAAGGATCTTGATTCTGGTGGAAATCAAGGAGTGTTTGTCTTTATCGAAATCGGTATGATTCAAAAGATCGCCGTCAACTCTGAAACGGACCCGTGTAAAGTTGGCTTCCGGTTCGATATGGATATCAGAAGCATTGACTTTATAGGCATCGATGATGAGGTTATTGACTGTACGGACAACAGAAGACGTTTCAACGGATGCTTCATTTTCGATTTCTTCACTGTCGGAGGCGAGATCATCGCCGAATTCATTCTTATCCGAGCGTTTGGCGTATAGCCGTTCAATGGCTGCGTCGATTTCGACTTTGGTGGCCAAGACGGTATTGATGGCCAATCCGATGATCATACTGATGTCTTCCGTGGCGGAAACGTTAAAAGGATTACTGGTGGCTAAGGTCAAGGTCCCTTCGGTGACTCGAAGCGGACACATCTTGTATTTTAATGCCAAGTTTTGCGGAAAAGCCCGAATCGCTTCGGGATTGGAGTTGTTGGACAGATTATCGACATAGTCCATTTTGAGGCTTTTCGCCAAGACTCTCAAAACATCTTTTTCTTTTGCGAATTTATGGTCGAGAATGATATAAAAAGTGGCCTGACCGGTTTCTTTTTGGATGAGGTTGACTTCTTCAAGTTGTGCCAGGGTGATGATCTTATCATTGACCAGCATTTCTTCAAGGGATGGATGCTTCATAGGGGACCTCAGGGTCATCACAGACGTTTTTCTTGTCTTTATTTTACAACAAAAAGTGCCTTATTGATACTAAGGCACTTGATTGTGAAGATTTTGAAAGCGGATTGATTATTCGATGATGATTTTTTCAAGGGAATAAAGATCAAAGGTCATTTCAGCACTGGCATCTTCGATGTTGTAGGAAGAGGAGGACAGCAGGATCGAGATGTCCATTTCGTCAATGGTTTCCAAGAGATTGCGGTATTCACTGAACGAAATATCCAAGATATAGGTGATCTGGGTCTTTAGGAGCTGGCTTTCTGTGACCGGCAAGTCGGTGGTCGGCTGGGTGATGTTGTTGTATTGATCCACCAGTTCCTTGATCTTGTAGGTCAATTGATCTTTGGTCTGCAGGGTCGTCTGCGGAATGACCACAGACGCATCGGCCACTTCAAAATAGGTGATGCGGCCTTTGTGATCGGTCAGGATCGGGATGAGATAGTCTTCCATCTGAGCAGGGGTCTGTACATCAAAGAACTTTGAGAACAACAGGGTTGCTTCATTTTTGATCTTGATTTCCTGGGCGATGGTGGCGTCGTAGGTCGGAATCGTGGCCTGAGCGATGGTTTGCGCTGTTTTCAGTTCTGCCAGTTCGCCTTGTTTGGTTTCGAGTTTCGTACTCATGGGCAACCAGACAAAGGTCCAGAAGACATACACAAACAGAAATAATGCAAGCCACTTCAGATACATTATGTCTTTCTTGGTGATTTTCATTGTACTTTTTCTCCGCTTAAGGTCAATGTGATCTCTGAGGTGTAAATTCTTTCTTTATCATCATAGGTATAACTGGTATAGGTCACTTCGCTGAAAGGATCCAAATCACTCAGTAAGAGGACATACTCATGGATCAATGACGGGTCGTTGGCGATGATCGACAGCGTGATCGTATTTTCCAAGAAATTGAGTTGGGTCAAAGCGAGGCCGTTAGGCTTGACGCGGAGCAGATCAGCGATCTTGACCTCATTGTATCGAGGAATACTGTCTATGACACGCTGGATGCTTTCCAGTTCCGTTTTGAGCTCACTGAGGGCCGCGATGTTGTTTTTCATCGTGGAAATCTTATCCAGGGTTTCAATCACGTCGGCTCGGTTGAGATACGCATTGATCTTTTGGATGTCAGCATTGACCATACTGACTTGGATCGTATTGAGGATGACCGCAAACAGGGCCACATAGACCAATCCAAAGGCTACAGAATTGAAAATCGCATCGAGGTTGAAACTTGAACTGCTGCGGCTGAAGTAGGCATTGTAGGCACTTATCAAGTTAATGTCTTTTTTGCGTTTGAATCGCTGAGAGAACAAGACCCCTAAGGCATAGGCCTCATCATGATCAAAGGGCTTGTTTTTGGAGACCAACAGCATCTTTGGTTTCCCGATGACCAAGGTTTCAGTCCCGAGTTTATCATTCATGTATAGCTTGAGATGTTCGATTTTCGGATAAGCGCCAAACAATATGATTTGATCAATGCTTGAATTTTGACCCAGCGATGCGGAAAATTGAAGCATCTTTTCGATGGTTTCGGTCGTGGCTTCCAAGCTGAGCTGTTCATCAGGCTGTGCTAAGGTAGCCAGTCTGGTGGTTCTGTAGACACTGTATTTGCCTTTTTCAAACAGATATTGACGGATGGATGCTGTTCCGATATCCGCAAACAGAACATTCTTCTCTTTGTCGGCGAGTTTGGTGATCTCAACATACTTTTGGATACTGTTGAGGGAGACATCGGTCTTGATGATCTGTATGCCGGTCTTGTCGAAGAATTCGATGATTTCGTTGATCGACCCCGCGGAAACGGCAGCCACCATGATCTTGTTCATCTTTTTGTCATCTTTATTCGAATCATCGAGGATCGTATAATCGATCAGGTATTCACTACTGAGGTTTAAAGCATGGCTCAGCTCATGGCGGATCATCGTTGAAAGATATCGAGGGCTGGCTTTAGGAACAACCATTTCTCGGTAAATAACGGTAGAGGTATTCAGCAGGAGCAAGGCTTTTTTGTCTTTTCCGAAAGCATTTATCGTTTCGGTAAGGGCTGCTGTTTTTTCGGGATCACTGATGAAGTTCTTCCAGCCGTCTTCAAAAGAAAACGATTTAGAGCTTTTGATGATAAAGTTATTGACCTTATTGATGGCTTGGATGAGTCGGATATTATCGTCTCTGATTTCAATGATGAGCATGGCTTTACCCCTTTCTATTTCCCGATTTGGTCATACATCCCAAACATCGGTTGAATGACGGATACGACGATGACGCCGATGACGACGCCCATGATGACCAGCATGATGGGTTCTACCAAAGCAACCATTTTCGACAAGGCCGTATCGGCTTCTTCATCGAAGTAATCGGCGGTCCTGACCAGGATGTCGCCCAAGGCCCCGGTTTCTTCACCGACATTGACCATGGAACTCAGCATGGGGTCAAAGACATCCATGTCTTCCAAGGCCACGGAGATGACTTCGCCGTGAGAGACCCGCATGATGACTTCCGCAAACAGGCTCTCGATGTAGGAATTGCCTAGGATCTGAGCTGTGGATTCGATCATGGGGATCGTTTGGATCCCTGACAGGTATAAGGAAGCAAAGGATCGTGCACAACGGGCTGAATAGATGGTTCGGTTCAACGGACCGATGACCGGCATTTTCAATATGAATTCATCGAATTTGATCCGCACGGAAGGAACCCGCATCAAGGCGGTAGCGCCGGTGATCATCCCGATGATGGCTGGGATGTAGATGAACCAATAGCCGGTCAGAAAGCCGGAGATGCCCATGACAAAGGCTGTCAACGGAGGCAGATCGCCTTTGTCAAACATTGACGTGATCGTCGGTAGGACAAAGGTCATCAACAGGATGACGACACTGACAGCGATGACCGCAAGGATGATGGGGTATGTGGAAGCCCCTTTGACTTTGTTTTTAAGTTTCTGTTCTTTTTCGAAATGGGATGACATCAAAAGTAACGAACGTTCAAGCGTCCCGCCCATTTCACCGGCAACCACCATATTGATGAGGATCTCAGGAAAAGCCCCGTTCTGTTTTCTCATAGCAACTGACAATGAGTTGCCTTTTTGGATTTCTTGGGTCAGATTGGAATAGAGTTTCTTTATCTTAAGATCTTTGGTGCTGTTTTGTATGATCGTGATCCCTTTCAGGATCGAAACCCCGGCATCGATCATGGCCGCCAATTGACGTGTAAAAATAATCAGCTCACGGGTCTTGATTTTGTTTCGGCTTGGTTTGGCGACTTGTTTGACGTCGACCAGAAAGAGTCCTCTTTCTTTAAAGGAATCATAGATCTCATCGGTGTTTTCGGCAGCGATGACGTCAGTTTTGCGTGTTCCTGTCTCTGAGATCAGGGTGACTTTGTAGAATTTCATGGCTAATTCTCCTGGATGGGTCCTTGGATGATGTCGGTTGCCCCAGGAACGTATTCTGCGGTTGTGGTGGTTGGAAAGTCGATGCTGAAAGGGAAGGATTCCTTTTCGACTTCAAGATAAGTGATCACGGTTTGAGGATTGGCCACTGAGAAGTAATTGCCGACCAATGATCCGCTGAGAACCGCATTGGAATCAATGGTGATCGTCGCAAAAGGCGCATAAAACAAAGCACGTTTGATGATGGCGTTGGCTGAGAAATTGACTGTATTTCCACTGGTTACGATGTGGCCCTTGAAGTTACTGGACTTGACTTCGACATCGACATATTCAGCGAGTAAAGATCCATAAAACAGCTGGAGATTGGAGAAAACGAGTTTTGGGTAATTACCAAAATCGCCTTTGGTGACAAGCGGTGTCTTAAGATAAAACAGAAACTTGGTATAATCAGGATCCGCCGCCGTACAACTGCCGACCACTTCACCGCAGACATTGAATTTGGATCCTAGGGTCATGGTGCCTTTTCCGTACTCAAAGACCAACAGGAGCCTGCCTGTACCGATAACACGTATATTGCCGGAGACGTTGATGTTTTTGACTTTCAGCATCTTTCTGGTGGCGGCTGTGCCTCTGGAACCCAGGTTGATGACGAGCGTCTGACCTTGGGCAACAACGAGATCGGTCAAGGCCGTATACCCGGTGACCATGATCGTGGCTTTACTGTTGACATAAGTGGGAATCGTGACAGTGATCGGCGTGGTAGACGGAATGATCGGATAATTGATGACCGGGAAGATGAAAGGCAACGCGACTTCGGTGATACGGTTGCCGATGCGTGAAGGATTTTGCACAAAGGATGTTTTTCCCGTAGGCACGTAAGCCATGGGAATTTGAGCTTGATCGGATTTGATGACGATGGACGTATTATCCAAAAGGTTGCTGGCGATTGGACCGATGATGGTGGAATTCTGACTGCCAATGGTCATACCGCGCTGAGTCAGGACCGCTTTACCGATGAGGTAGCCGGGTCCGCCCTTACTGTAAGAGAATCCGACTTCTTTAGAGAGTGTTCTTGAAACCCCGTTGACGGTTCCGATCGCAACGATCTTGTAGAAATTATAGTTAGGGTATTCATCCGATCCTTCTGAGATGATCAAACTTAAGGTGGCAGAATCATCGTCTGATGTTTCACTGAAGGTGACTGAATTGGGCATACTGAGGAATTCTTCTTCCAATAAGGTAAATAGATCTGCCGGGTCAGGATTGGACACGGCCAGTGTGTGAAACAGGGTATCAATTTCAGCCATCCGTTTATTCAATGAAGATTCAGCGATATAATACGCTTTGGAATAGTTCGACTCTTTGATGGTTGTTTCTGAATTGTTGATAGACATGAATACAATGGCAGAGAGTAAGATGAACAAACTTAAAAAGGTCAATAAGACAGTCAGTAATGCGATCCCTTTTCGATTGTTGAGCGGTGCCATTAATAGTTTCCTTCCCTTAGGTAATAGGTCATGGTGATCTTATTTTGAACTCCTCGTTGATCTGCGATCGTCAAGATGTTGAGGCTAAGCTTGTTTAAGGTGATCGTATAAGTGACAGCGGCGATTTTGTCCCCGATCACAATGTTGTTTCTGGTAAATTGATGCGTTGTTGTGTTCAGGCAGTAGGTGCTGGTGGAGGCACTTTGGGTCAACACCAGACAGGATCCGCTGATGGCCATCGCAGAAGACTTGCGGGTATCTGCTTCCAAAGCCCCGGATATGACTGAAATATTACCTTGATTGATCAATTGGGATTTCTCGTCAGAGAAGTATTTCACCCCTGACACAAAGATCGTGACCAAAACAGAACCGATGATCGCAAAAATAGCCATTGCTACAATCAGTTCAACGAAGGTCAATCCCTTCTTATCCAGTCGATGTTTACTCAATAAAGCCGGTCGCATAGTGGGTCTCATAGAGTTTGGTCGGGGTTGATGTCGACACGTCATTGACGGTCATCAGGATATCGACAAAGTCTTCGCTTAAAATCGATGCATCTTTTGTGAAGACGAT
>CAZLWH010000065.1:0-8332 GCA_964563265.1 uncultured Erysipelotrichaceae bacterium | reverse complement strand
AGCTTCGGAGAAACCAAAACCAACCGCATCGTCGGGTATCTGCCGGATGTGCCGGAATTCTATAATTACCTCAGACCCAAAGAATATCTGAGACTGTGCGGAGAAATCACCGGTCTGACGGAGGCTCAAATCAATGAACGCAGTGAGTCCCTGTTGACGCTGGTTGGCCTTCAAAACGTCAAGAAGAAAATAGGGGCCTTTTCCAGAGGGATGAAACAACGTCTTGGTATCGCCCAGGCTTTACTCAATGAACCAAAACTTCTGATCTGTGACGAACCCACCAGTGCTTTGGATCCCATCGGAAGAAAAGAGATCTTGGATATCTTATTGAAAGTCAAAGGCAAGACAACGGTCATCTTTTCGACCCATATCCTGTCGGATGTCGAACGCATCTGTGATCAGATCGCAGTGCTTCATAAAGGCAAGGTGATGCTGACAGGGACCCTGGCAGACATCAAGGCTCAACATCAATCAGACGGGTTTGAGATCGATTTTGTTTCTGCTTTGGATAAAGCACGCTTTATATCGATTCCTGAACTCAAAGCCTATATGACCAATGCGAATTCGGAAGGTCTCAGTCTGATCCTTCACCATGAGGACAGTCTTCTTCTTGAATCCATCGTTCTACAAGCCTTGGTCACGCATAAGATCTATCCCAGTCGTTTTGAAATCAACGAACCGACGATTGAAAGTCTGTTTATGGAGGCAGTCTCATGAAGGCATTCTGGGCATTTACGAAAAAGGAATTGACGGAATATTACAGAACGGCCAAAATCATGATTCTTTTGGTGGTGTTTTTGTTGTTTGGGATGATGAATCCTGTCTTGGCGAAATTTACCCCGGAAATCATCAAAGCGGCCGGTTTGGATCTGAATCTGCCCGATCCGACGGCCATGGATTCCTGGGCCCAGTTTTTCAAGAACGTCGGTCAGATGGGCTTGGTCATTGTGGTCATCGTCTTCAGCGGGATCATGGCCAATGAGTTCTCCAAAGGGACCTTGATCAATATCCTGACCAAAGGCTTGAAACGCAACACGGTCATCTTGTCTAAGTTTACCGTGGCGAGCGTTTTATGGGCCTTGTCTTATCTGCTTTGTTTCGTTGTCACCTATGTCTATACGTTGTATTTCTGGCCGATGACAGGCATGCATGAGGTCTTGATGACCTTTGTGGGGCCTTTTGTGTATGGCGAGTTCTTAATTGCCTTGCTGATCTTGGGCGGGGTCTTGTTTAAAAACACCTTGGGCAGTTTATTGCTGACCGGAGGCGTCAGTTTGGGCTTGACCATCCTGAGTATCTTTCCGCAGCTTCAGAAATACAATCCGATGATCTTGTCGGGAGACAATATGTCATTGTTGACCGGTACGAAAGTCTTGTCTGATTTCATGCCGGCACTGTTGATTTGTATCGCATTGATCGTGATCGTGATCAGTTCCTCTGTGGTTCTGTTTGATCATAAATCGGTCTAGTGACTGGAGTAGAGACCACTTTTAAGAAGTCGTGCGTCAATAAAAACACAAATGGGTCAAAACCATCAAAATCACACTCATAGTGTGTAGACATTGGGTGTTGCGAACCCTACAATAGAAGTAGAAGAAACTTATGGGGATCAGTTGCTTCTGATCGTACTGCCTTTATAGGGCAGTAACCAACGGAAGAGCCAAGCATTTTCTAGCATTGAAAAGTCTAAGAAGTCCGCAAGATTCCATGTTTCACCGGAAAAGCATCGAAAGGTGCTTTTCCTCTGATTAAGCCTGATTTCAGATGGTCAAGCCTGTGATTTAGTGCGATAATAAAGCCGTGAATGTCCTTCCTAATACAGGAAAATCTTTCCCTAAATCAGGATCACACGATGAAAAGAGTCTCCCATGAAAAATAAACTTAAACAATGGTTTGAAACACTGAAGAAGATTGCGGATAACCGCAGGATCCTAACATTACTGTTCGTCACGATCTTGATCATCAACTTTATACTTCATTTTCTGACGTACAAATTCATCCTAAACGACATCAGTGAACTTTCGTTTAACCTGGTGACGTATGTCTTATCTCCGTTGTTTGATGCTTTGTCGATCCTGACCACCGTGGTGATGTTTCTGATCCTGCGTTCTTTATTCAAGAAATCCAGGCTGTATTCAGCACTTCAATGGATCCTGATCATGATCATCATGTTGGTCGCGAATTTTGTGATCACCGAGCTCCAAGTCATTTTCGTCACTTGGGAAGTTAACAGCTACCTCCTGTATGTCCTATGGGAATCGATCCTGGACCCCGGTATTTCCAATGTTGTTTCATATTTTACCTATGACGGAGATCTGATGGGGGCCTTTGAATACTTCACCAACACTTACCGTCTGATTCCGCTTTTATCGTATCTTTTGCCTTTTCTGCGTTTTATCCTTTCTTTCAGAAAACCGAAGGAAGCGACAGAACCCAAACCGGCCAAAGTCAAAAAACCGGTTTAGGCAACGTTTTGGACCTTCATCTCGACTCTGGTGATCTATCAGGGCTGTATGGGTTTATCGCTCTTTATCTTGGTTTTGCCTGCCGCTAAAACCATCGAAGGCTATGAGCCTTACTATATCTTTGTCTATCTGTTTCTGGCCGGCATGTTTGTGCCATTCATTGTTCTGGGTGCTTTTGGGATTCATCATTTCAAACCCAAAACAACAGCGAAATTCAAATATAACCACAACTTCATCAACGGTTTTTTCAACATCGTGGCGGTACTCAGCATGCTTGGGTTTGCCTTGATCTGTTTTGTCAGTAATAATCTTGGCTTTGCCGATTATCCGTCGGAAGTCTATGTCCAGATGGGTTGGATCTCGCTGGTGATCAGTGCCGTTCTGGCAGCCAATGTCTTCAGGATCCTCCTGCAAAACAAGCCCCTTTGGAAAATCGAAGAAGAGGAAGCGGCCCAAGCAGCCCAACGGGTGCTTGATGAATCGGAAAGCACCGAATTGAGAAGTCCGGTCGGGATCGCGATCCCATTTAGTCCCGATGAGCCCAAAGAAGAAAACAATGGATAAACTGGACAATGTAGAGACCGCATTAAAACTGATGAGACAGGGTGAGATCGTCAAGATCCACCGACCTCAAGTGGTTTATTTCGCTTATAAAGGTGACATGATCCAAGCTAAAAACGACAGTACGCAATACTTACTGAATCTTCAAGACTTCACCCAACTTTTCAAAGAGGCTGAGTTCTTCAGGTATGAGAAAAAGGAAGAGACGCAGATCGATAAAGGCAAAGATGATGAATACTATCAGTGGAAACATAAATAAAGGTGTCGTAAGGCACCTTTAACCATCTATGGATTGAGGCTCAATCGGATTCGTATTGGGCTTCTCGAGTTCTTTGACCTCTCTGTAAGCGAAGTATCCGAGGATACTGACTGAGATCGGTAAGATTGAATACAGTGGATAGGCCAAATAGATGACCGTCAGCATGCCCGTAAAGACCAAGGCATACAGAATCAGATCGGATTTATTTTTGTTTCTTCCTAAAACGATCAAGATCCCGGAAACCAAAGCAACAAGACCGCTTCCAACCAGCAGTGCCACCATCAAAGCACCGGCACCGTAATCAACCCCATCCACATTGGGTGTTCTTGGAACCCCAAACACTTGGATGACAATGATAAGAATCACTGGCAATAAAAAACACAAGAGTCCATAAACCAAAGCAAGTTTTGATTTTTTCATAGTGGGTTCTTCTTCAGTGATTGCTTTTGATTTATACTGGCTTCTTCATTAAGGATTGAAAGCTGTTTCACTTCGAGGTAGGCAAAGTACCCCAAGATTTCTAAACCGATCGGTATGATCATGAATTTGAGGTATCCGTAAAAAGTCAAAGAAGAAAAGGCCAATATGATCATCGCTGTCAAAATATGATTTGGCTTTGTTTTAAAGTAACCAAGAAAAGCAAAGGGCGATCCGATAAACATCACCACCATGCATCCCAGTGTCAAGACATAAACAGGTAGATCCATTAAAAGATAATAAGTTGGAGTATTGGGATCGGTTATTGTCGGGGCTCCGATCAGACGACCCAAGCCGCCCACCAAGGTAGAAATGAACAAACACAAGATCGCAAAAATCAAGGCTCGAAAAGATTTTTTCATGTTTGTTTACTTTACTCTTCTTTCGGTGATGTCTCAGGTTTCGCTTGAGTCAGCCGTTTGACGTCTTTCCAACTGAAGAAACCGAAGGCTCCCAACAAGACCGGCAAGAGGATCAAGAGGGGATACGAAATAAACACGATGATCACAGCGGAGCTCAGGATCATCGCATAGAGAATCAAGTCCGGCTTATTCTTGCGATAGCCAATAAAGGACAGGATCGATCCAAAGATCGAGATGATGACGCTTCCCAACAGCATCAAAATAATACTATAAACTGCCCCATAATCCATCCCATCCTGATTGATCGTATCTGGCTTTCCAAAGATGGTCGTCGCAAAGATAAAGATTGCAGGAAAAAATAAACATATGACCGCATAAATCAAGGCTAAGTTTGATCTTTTCATACAGGCTCCTTTAATTTCATTATAACCTCGTTGGTCAAATATGAACGGGGATTTTAAACAGGCGGGAAACAGGCTGATATGATGGTTGAATGTTGCTTACGTTTTCGCAAAGATCCTACCGTTAAGCCGATCTGCATTCCATTCTGTCTGATCAAACACGGCTTTTTTACTGGCTGAAGATGGCTTGCCTGATGTATGATAAAGATAAGAAGAAGAGAGAACCCTATGAAAACAAGATCCGTCCTCATCAAAGCCCCCTTGGTAGTTGAACTTATCGAAGAAGAACGCGATGAAAATGCGCTCAAACCGGATGAGTGCTTCATCGAAAGTCACATCTCGATGATATCTCCGGGAACCGAATTGTCCCGTGCTTTCGGACTAAAGAAAGGGGCCTCGTATCCGGTTCGTCCGGGTTATTGTACTGTCGGTGTGGTCTTAAATAAGGGCAGTGAAGTGACTTCCGTTGACGTTGGGGATCGCATCCTGTTTATGGGCCCTCACGCCTCCCATCATATCGTCAGTCAAAATGCCACCAATCCGCATTCTGCGGAAAGTGAGTTCTTCTATAAGATCCATCCTGATCTGTCCTCCAAAGAAGCGGCCGTCTTGATCATGGGATGGATCGCCATGAATGGGGTCTTACCGGTGGATGTGAAACTGTTGGATACGGTTGTGATCTTTGGGATGGGTAATCTGGGACTCATTTTGTCGATCTACTATAAGACCCTTGGGGTCAATGTCATCGGGATCGATCCAATCAAACATCGCTGTGATGTGGCCCGTGCGATCGGGATCCCGCAAGTCATCCAAGCAGATCCTGCGGATCAGGTCGATGCCGTCCTTAAAGTGACCGATCAGAAAGGCGCCGACATCGTCATCGATGCGACCGGTTTGAGTGCCGTCATCGAAACGGCAGTCGCTGTGACAGCCCGATACGGGACTGTGGTTTTACTGGGATCCCCCAGAAGCGAGTATGTCACCAACATCACCCCGATGCTCAATGCGATCCACATGCGCAATCTGAAAGTCATCGGTGCTTTGAATCAGCTGTATCCGTATGAGGAGACCCAAGGGGTCCGAATCACCAAACGCAGAGGCATGGATCACATCACGAAAATGATGCTGAATAAAACCATCGATGTCGATCTGCTGATCAGTCACGTCATCAAGCCTGAAGACATCATGAGTGCCTATTACAGACTGATGACTAACAAAGAGAACTACACCAGTGTCCTGATCGACTGGTCCAAATAAACCAAAGCCCTGAAGTTCAGGGCTTTTCTTATTAATCAAAGAGGGTGAGATTATCGATCCCGAATGTTGAGAAGGAAGGATTGATCCCAAGATACTGCTGCTGTCCCAGTGAAGCGCTGTAAGCTTGACCGGAGATATAGAAACCGTCGTTATTGAGCCTAAACTTCAAATTGACAAACACCTCATCGACTGAGATGTCATCCGGAAGATATCCGACATCGATTTCCTTTTGGATCAGTTGTTTGATCTTGGTTTCATAATCATAGCCCGGCTTAAAATAATCCGCGATGGTCATGACCTGTTTCATCTTGTCATAACAGGCAAACTTATCGACGAAATGATAGAGATCGTTAGAATAGGCTTCTCCGTTGCCAAAGATACAGACATAAGGACCGATCTGGCTGACGGAGACGCTTCCGCTTACAAAACTGACCGGATTAAGGTCCATATAATCGGTGAGTTCTTTGAGGGTGGCTTCTTTGATGACGTTCATGAGTGATACATAGGCAGGATCCAGATTTCTGGGATGGCTGATCTTGAACTTGAATGTATTGGGCGCTGATCCAAGCGTCTCAACGCTCAAAGTTTGTTTGTCTGAACTCAGAAACAAAAACTGGCGGTCGATGATTGCTTGGGTATAGAGGTCGGTATTGGAGGCAAAGCGCTGGGTGATCCCGATGTAGTCCAGAAAGTCACTGAAAGGAACGGTGATCGTATAGGAACTCAGTTGGGTTTCAAAGATGGGTGTCCGGTAATCGATGATGAGGTGAAGTCCCTGATCGCTGATGAAGAAAGGCTGATCCGCTTGAATGCCGGTAAACGGCGCAATCTGCATCAAGTGTCCATACCAGAAGTAGTCGGTCGGGTTTTCATCCTGGCTGTTTAGCTCACTGAGACTGAGGTTCACTGAATCATTGACCAGTTTTGAAATGTCCGCATCATTGGTAAACATATCGGCCAAGGTCAAGGTGTTACCGTGGATCAGTTCGAAGATCATTCCGTCGGTGACATTCACATAGGCTTGCGTATTGTCAGGATTGTTGACGGCCAGATAGGCGTTGAAACTGATCCCCAAGACATTGTTCGCATTATAGGAAACGCTCGCATAGACATTGAAATTGGCCAGAGTCGCATTCTCTTGAATGCGCTGATGAATGCCTCTAAACGGAGGTAGATTACTGAAATCCTGATACGCCATCAAGACGTCAAACTTTGCTTCGATCGCGTGATTGATCTTATCTTCAACGCTTTGATCCTTAAGCCCATCGATTTCAATCGTAGAGGCATAAATCAAGTCGCTTTCTTCAAAAGTAAGGGTATTGATGATGAGCGGATTGTTGAAGACATAGGAGATCGATACCGGTGAATTCACGACGTTTCCGATCGGATCTGCAAAGACCACCTCTTCTTTTTCGTTGGGTTCTTCTTTTGCTGGTGTACATCCGCCCAGCACTAACATCAAAACAAACAGGGCCTTAATCGACTTTGACATAACCGCTGTCCTCCATCAATTGCTGACCATCATCGCTTAAGATCCAGCTGACGATCTTGCGGACATCACTGTCGGCGGGTTCATTCTTATTGAAGATGGCGTAATATGCGGTTTGGATCGGATAGGTTCCGTTAGAAATGGTGGTCTTATCCGGATAGATCCCATTCACTTTCAATAACTTGACTTGATCATTGCCCCACATATCGGTCACGAAATAGTAATAGGAATATCCGATCGCATCTTTCGCGTTGTCATAATTGGCCACGGCTTCCACCAGATCGCCCATGCCCGCAAAGATCCAGGTCGAAGGGGGAGTCATCGGGACCTTGTCTTTCATGACCAGATCCAAAAATCCCGTCTGGCTTCCGGAGTTGACCGGACGCTGAAATGCGATGATCGGGGTATCATTGCCTCCAAGTTCTTTCCAATTGGTGATCTTACCGCTATAGATGTCCACAATCTGATTAAAGGTCAAGGAATCCACAGGATTTTGAACATTGGTCAAAAAGATGAAGGCTTCACTGACGATGGGGATGATTTCCAGTTCTACGCCGGAAGAGGCCGCATATGCACTTTCTTCTTCGGAAGGACTGGTCACCAAGATCAGATCCGCTTTGCCTTCAATGAGCCTGACATAGGCTTCATGGGTCTTACTGTGAAGCACATAAGGACGCACTTCCTCGACCGTTTTTCCGGTCAGCTTCGCCATCAAGGCTTCATCCATCGGAATGGTCACAGTCGATCCATCCAAGATCGGGAAAGTCTCCAAGGTAAAGCTGGGCATAATGATTTCCTTAGGCGCACAGGCGGATAAACTAAAAACAGACAAACAGATACTAATGATCAGAATTGCTTTCTTCATGAGTCACCTCAGTGGTTCTTATTTAAGGTCATTATAATCCTGTTTTTCAGCGAATACAAGAAGGGCAGGACTTAGTCCTGCCACAAATACATCATTGATTTTAAGTATTTCAGTCTTCGTTGGGTATCTTCGTTGGTGATCTTGGGTAAACGGTGCAGATTTGAATTATCCAACAGGTCTGCCAGTTTGACCACCC
>CAZLWH010000064.1:0-8528 GCA_964563265.1 uncultured Erysipelotrichaceae bacterium | reverse complement strand
GTCTCTTAAAGGATTATATTCAACGATGTCCATACTGGACACTTGATCAAAGGGGATCGCATTCAGTATCGTCTTGACTTGATCGATGGTCAAACCGCTTTTGGATGGCGTATTGACGCCAGGCGCTTCCAAAGGATCGACGCTGTCACAGTCAAAAGACACATGCATACGGGGATGGGCTTTAAAGAAAGCCAAAACTTCATGGATCATCCAGTCAAAGCCTTTGTTTGCGATTTCTTCAGTCGTAATGAAACGGACGCCCCATTGTCTCATCTGGATCTCTTCCTGATGATCCAAAGAACGGATCCCGATCTGAAGGATATCCTGGGCTTTCAAAACGACATCATTGATCTTATTCATCTTCGAGTGACCATGGCCCTGAAGGATGGCCAAAGGCATCCCGTGGATGCGGTGAGAGGGAGACGATTCGATCGTATTGCAGTCGCCATGCGCATCGATCCATAAGACCCCGGTCGAGGGGGTTAATGTCGCTGAGATACTTCCAATCGCCAAGGCGTGATCCCCGCCAAACACCAAAGGAAAATGACCCTCGTTCAATGTCTTTCTGACACTGTCTTTGAGTCTGAGATTCAAGTCATGAACAGCGGATCCGTATAAGGGGTTTTCCTTTTTGATCAAGGACGGATCAATCGCAATAATATCATCGAAATCCAAAAGATCCTGAAGCGATTTGATCGCCATATCCCCTCCGGGAATATCACAGCCTTCTTTAAGTTCTACGCCGATTCGTTTTATCATGATTCCATTATAAGCGAAACATCGATAAAAAGAAAAAAGAACGGCTTGGCCGTTCTTTAAAGTTGTCCCTGATATTCCATCGCTTCGAATTTATTCGCTTCGACGATGACCAAGAGTTGGTCGTTGGATTTAACCACGTAATCTCCGTTGATGTTGAAATTGAGTTTGGCTTCTTCACCATTACGGACACCCAGGATATTCAACCCGAATTTGTTTCTGACATCCAGATTCTTCAACGCAAAGCCAACCCATTCCTTAGGCGCGGTCAATTCCATGATCGAGTAATCTTCATCGATGTCGATCATATCAACGACATTGCGGCTCAGTAAGGTCTTGGCGACACGTTCCCCCATTTCCTTCTCAGGACGGATGACCTTATCGGCACCTACCTTTAAAAGGATCTGCATGTAGAGTCTGTTTTTGGCTTTGGCCACGATATAAGGCACACCCAGTTCTTTCAAATGGAGAACGGCCATGATGGAGGATTCCAGTTGGCTGCCGGTCGCAACGACCGCAACATCCACATCCTGGATGCCCAGTTCACGAAGCTGATCGATGTCGGTAAAATCGGCCTGAACGGCTTGGGTCGCAAATTCAGCCACGCGTTCGACGCAGGTCAGATCCGTATCGATCCCGATGACTTCGCAGTGGTATTCACTGAGGGTCTTGGCGATGGTGCTTCCGAAGACGCCTAAACCTAAGATGGCGTATGTTTTCTGTTTCATAGTGTCTCCTTTTAGCCAACCAGAACGTTGGCAGACGGGTAAGTCATGTCATTGGCTTTGATATGCTTGCTGTGATTACCGATACTTAACAATAAGGTCAATGGACCGATACGGCCCAGATACATCAGGGCAATCAGGATCATCTTTCCGTAATCCGTTAGGAACGGTGTAATGCCCATCGATAATCCAACGGTAGCAATGGCAGATGTGGCTTCAAAACAGAGTGCTAGCCAGCTGAATCTGCCGCCGCTGGTCGGTTCGATCAGGGTCAACAGCAGGATGCCTGTCAACAGGGTTGACAGTAACATGAAGAAGATGATGAAGGCTTTTCTAAAGATTTCTCGCTCGATGGTCCTTCCAAACACGATGATGTTTTTTTGGCTTCTCAGTTCCGCAACGATCATCAGGATCAGTATCGCAAAGGTCGTGGTCTTGATCCCGCCGGCGGTTCCGCCCGGTGATCCCCCGATAAACATATACACAATCATGATCATTTGGGTCGCAGGTCTCAATAAGCCGATATCCAGGGTCGAGAACCCTGCGGTTCTTAAGGTCACGGATTGAAACAGACTGGCCAGGATCTTGGTATCAAAAGATAAGGGAGCCAAGGAATCCGGATTGCCGTATTCGATGATGAAGATCAAGGCCATCCCTGAGAAGATCAGGGTCAAGGTCATGATGACCGCCATCTTGGTGTGAACGCGTAAATGTTGTATGATCCGTTTCATGGTTTGGTTTTTCTTCAAGACCGATTTGGATGCCTGAGACAAGTCAAACCAGACTCCAAAGCCCAAGCCACCCATGACGATCAAGGCAGACACGGTCAAACTCATGATCCAGTTACTGACATACGGCATCATGTTAACAGGTCCAAAGACATCAAGCCCGGCATTACAGAAGGCGCTGACTGCGGTAAACAACGATTTGAACATGCCATTCCACAGACCGTATTCCGGAATCAATTGGATGCACATGATCAGGAAACCGACAAATTCAAAGACGAAGGTATATTTGATGATGTTGAGCAGGAATTTTCTAAAATCACCGAAACCTGCGCGATTGGTGGATTCAAGGATCGATAAGCGATCCGATAAGGTCATCTTGCTGCCTAAGAAAATAACGAAGGCCGCAATCATGGTCATCAGACCCAAGCCCCCGATCTGCATCAGAAAGATCATAACGATCTGTCCGAATAAGGTATATTGTGTTGCCGGTACCAAAACAGCTAAGCCGGTAACGCAAACGGCTGATGTCGACATGAACAGATGATCCAAAAAAGAATGCACGGGCGCAGTTGCCTGATTGCTGATCGGCAACCACAATAAAACGCCACCCGTAAAGATGACGCCAGCGAAGGAAAGTACGATCTGTTGAACCGGTTTTAAGCCACCGAAAGTGAATTTATCCAGAAATCTTTGTTTTTTCATAGGTTTTTCGTCCAGACACCTCAATATCATACACCTGTAATAGTTAAAATCAAGTCATTTATAGCATATATCCAGCGTCATCTCAGCCACGTTGGAAAGCGTACTGAAGACCGAACAGTATTTTTTTGCGAGTTCCATCGATTTGGTCAGGGCTTCTTCCTGACCTTTGGGTAAAGTGACGGTGACTTTTACGGATTTTAGGGTCGTGGGGATCTCATCCCGCTTTTCGCCCTCGACTTCATAGTGGGCAAACGCAATCGTCAGTCTTTTCTTTTCCAGGATATCCAGGAAAGTGGAATGCAGACAAGCCACCAAAGCCCCTTGCAGAAGATCATAAGGTCTGGCTTCATTGACAGCGCTGCCGATATCGATCGAGCCTTCTCGCAGCTGTAATCGGCCTTTGAATTCGGATTTGAAATCCAGGACAGCGGATACTTTTGTTCCCATAAAACACCTCGATTTCATTCTGACACAAGGTCAACCCCCTGTCAAACGTGGTTGTATAAACTGCCGTTATAAGGTAAAATAATGGGCATTGGAGGAAACTATGGACAAAGTCAACGTCATCATCATCGGGGGCGGAATCAGCGGCCTCATGGCAGCCACGCGCCTGATTGAAAAGCAGCCTTCCCTCAAGATTACCCTCATTGAAAAAGGGCATGACATTACCCATCGTTCGTGTCCCATCATTACCGGAAAGGTCCCTTCCTGCATCAACTGCCCCACCTGCGGGGTCATGGAAGGCTTGGCCGGAGCAGGTGCCTATTCTGACGGCAAATACATCATCTCCACCGAATACGGCGGCTGGCTGACCGATTTTCTTCCCAACAAGACCGTTTTAAACTACATTGAACAAGCCGATGCGATCATGGTCAGCCATGGCGCAACGACCGAACGCTATCAACCCTCAGACGAACTGAAGACCTTATGCCTTCAGCACGATCTGCATATGCAACAGGCTCAGGTCAAACACCTGGGTACCGATGCGAACTATACCACCATGGTCAAATTGGTGGAAGCCCTACGACACAAGATCACGATCCTCACCGACGCCGAAGTCAAAGACGTCGATGCGAAAAACAAGGTCGTTACTTATCTCAAATCCAAACAAACCCATGACATCAGCGCCGATGCGATCATTTTTGCGGTCGGACGGGCCGGAAGCCGTTTCTTTTCGACTTGGTGCCAGCAAAACAAGATTCCCCTTCTGAATAATCAAGTCGATGTGGGAGTCCGTGTCGAGCTGCCTTATGAAGTCTGGGCGCATTTCTCAAAAATCATCTATGAACCCAAGATCTGGTATCGTTCCAAGAAATATGGAGACATCACACGGATGTTTTGTTTCAATGAACGGGGCCATGTCGTCATGGAAAACACCAACGACATCCTGACCGTTAACGGTCATGCCTTCAAAGAAGAAGACAAGAAGACCCACAACTCCAACTTTGCCTTGCTTTCCACCATCAAGTTCACCACGCCGTTCAATGATCCGATCGACTATGCCCGTCATGTGGCCCATATGGGCAACCTGATCAGCGGCGGTTCCGTCTTGGTTCAACGCTTCGGCGATCTGATGCAGGGTCGCAGGACCGATGAGAAACGTTTGGCTCAAAACACGATCCATCCGACATTAAAAGCGGTGGCCGGCGATCTCTCGCTGTGCATGCCGAAACGTCAGCTCGATGACATCATCGAAACCTTACAGAAACTCGATGAGATCGCGCCTGGAACAGCCAATGCGGATACCCTATTGTATGGGGTCGAATGCAAATACTATTCTGCCAGACCTGAAACGGTCGATTTCGAACTGGTCCATACGAAAGACATCTATGCGATCGGTGATGGCGCCGGATTTACACGTTCATTGTCCCAGGCCGCGGCCCATGGACTGTATGTCGCAGATTTGTACCTCAACAAACACAAGGAGAACACTCATGATTAAAGCGGTCGTCGGCGCCAATTGGGGCGATGAAGGCAAAGGTAAACTGACCGATGTCTTCGCCAAAGAATCAGACATCGTTGTACGTTACCAAGGCGGCAACAATGCCGGCCATACCATCATCAACAGTTATGGGAAGTTTGCGCTTCATATGCTGCCTTCCGGTGTGTTCTACAGTCACATTACCAACGTCATCGGGAACGGTGTCGCCCTCAACATCCCGGCGTTCATCAAGGAATTGCGCGAGCTTCAAGACCGCAATGTCCCAACCCCAAACATCATCGTTTCTGACCGTGTTCAGATCGTCATGAGTTATCACGTCAATTTCGATAAGTATGAAGAAGAACGTCTTGGTAAAGGCGCTTTCGGTTCCACCAAAAGCGGCATTGCCCCCTTCTATTCCGACAAGTATGCCAAAGTCGGTTTCCAAGTCTCAGAACTTTTCGATGAAGCATGGCTTTCTGAAAAACTGGATCGTATCTTACCGGCGAAGAATACCTTGTTGGTCCATCTGTACAACAAAGAACCCTTAGTCAAAGAAGACATCATGGCTGAACTGATTCATTACCGGACCTTGATCGCGCCTTATGTCCACGATACCTTCAAATTCTTTCAAACCGCTCTGGATGAACAAAAAGTCGTTCTCTTAGAGGGACAGCTTGGCGCTTTAAGAGATCCTGATTTCGGGATCTATCCATATTCGACGTCCTCTTCAACTTTATCTTTCTATGGACCGATCGGAGCCGGTTTACCCAAATCGATCGATGAGATCTGGGCCGTCACCAAGGCCTATTCCTCTTCCGTCGGCGCAGGTCCCTTTGTGACCGAGATCCATGACCTCGATGAAGCGCAGATCCTCAGATCCAAAGGCGGCGATGCCGGAGAATACGGCGCCACCACCGGAAGACCCAGACGGATGGGCTACTTCGATGCGGTGGCGACCCGTTACGGTTGCCAAGTCCAAGGCGCGACCCATGTTTGTGTCACCAATCTGGATGTCTTGGGTTATCTCAACGAAATCAAGATCTGTGTGGCGTATGAAGTCGATGGTAAGCGCAGAGAACACTTCCCCAACATTACCCGTCTTGAACACAGTGTTCCCATCTATGAGACCCTCAAAGGATGGAACAGTGATATCTCGCATATCCGCAAATATGAAGACTTACCGATTGAAGCAAGGCAGTATGTCGATCGCCTTGAAGAACTAATCGGCGTTCAGATCACGCTTGTTTCCAACGGTCCTAACCGTGAACAGATCATGACTAGAAAAAAATGAGCTCAACGCTCATTTTTTTGATTATCTTAATAAAAAACTTATTTCTCCGCCTCAGGAACTGGACATAGAGTACATTGGTAAGTGATCCCGTTACTGGTATAAAGTTCCTGCGTCATGACCACCATGATCTTGAACATACGAACGAATATTTGACGATCATAGCGGGTAATGAAACCCGACTTATCCTGCATGCGCATAAAGACCCCTCTGGGTTCCTTATACATCACATATTCGCGGATGTCATCAAAGGGAAACGAGACCTGATATCGTTCAAAGGTCGGATCCGTTGAGGCATGCATTGCTTCGGCGAAACTGATCAGTCCTTTGGAAAAGGCATCACTGTAGGCCATATACTTTTCCACACTGTCATACTCATTGCCAAAAGGATCAAGTCGTTTATCCGTCGTATAGTCACGGGAAATCATGGCTTTGTAGATGGGTTTGAGGAAAAGGTAGATTTCAAGAAACTGGGCATTGAGTTCTTCTTCACTCATGGGCTCAGCCAGATAATACTCATACGGACCATAGTGATCATACAGCGCGACCAGATCGGTTTCTTTACCGTTGACGGTCACGGTTTCAAGGCGCTGATTGACGTAATCAAAAGGATTGATAATGGTGATCAGATCACGGGTATAGGTCCCCTGCATCTCTTTTAAGACATCATCCAAAACCACTTCTTCTTTGGGACCACGATTAAAAAAGTAGTTATAGGTCCAAACAGAACCCAATCCTAAAGCGACAACGATCAGGATCAAAGCCAAGAGTCTGAATATCTTCAGTTTGCGTTTTCTTCCGCGGGGTTGTACATAAGTCATGTCCTTTCAAATAAAAGTCTAAAACAAAAAAGCAGCTAAGCTGCTTTTTGATGTTGGGTATGTTGATCGTAACGGTGTCCGATGACGGTTTCTCCGTCGGGAACATCCTTCACGACAACCGCATTGGCTCCGATTTTGACGTCATTTCCGACAGTCACGTTGCCCAAGACAGACGCCCCGGCACCGATCATGATTCGATTCTTGAGGGTCGGATGACGTTTGACCGGATCCAGATTGACGCCTCCCAAGGTCACCATATGATACAAGGTACAGTCATCGCCGATCTCGGAAGTTTCTCCGATGACGATGCCCATGCCATGATCGATGAACAGGCGTTTACCAATCTTGGCTCCGGGATGGATCTCAACGCCAGTCAGGAAACGATTGAACTGTGAAATGGCCCGCGCCAGAAAGAAACAATGGAGTTTATAGAAGAAATGGGCTACACGATGCATGATGACCGCATGATAGCCGGGATAAAGCAAAACGACTTCGATCAGGCTTTTGGCTGCCGGATCACGCCGTTTGATGGATCTGGCCGTATCAAACATGCTAATCCGCCATGATCGATTCGACCAACCAAACAAAGTCTTCACTGTCGACCTCTTCGATGCGCCCTTCATCGGCCAAGGTATTGAATAAGGGCACGATCGGGAGTTGGGCGATGACAGGCAGGTTGTATTTATCTGCCAAAGTCTGGACTTTAGAGACTCCAAACGGATAATGACGTTTCCCGCAGCCATCGCAATCCATATAACTCATGTTTTCGATGATGCCCAAAATCGGGACATTCATCTTCTGGGCCATTTCAATGGCTTTGGAGACGATCATCGAGACGACATCTTGCGGGGTGGTGACGATGATGATGCCATCGATCGGTAAGGACTGAAAGACCGTTAAGGCAATGTCTCCGGTTCCCGGAGGCATATCAACAACAACGAGGTCAAGTTCGCCCCAGGCGACGTCTGTATAGAATTGTTTGACCGCATTGGTGATCAAGGCTCCGCGCCATAAGATCGGCGTTGTGTCCGTTTCCACCAACATGTTGGAGGTAATGACCTTTAGTCCGCTGGGGGTTTCAAAAGGCAAGATCCCGTCATCACTGCCAAAGGCTTGAGTATGGATATTAAAGAATTGGCCCATTGAAGGACCGACGATATCCCCATCGATCAGTCCGGTCTGAAACCCGGATTTCTGAGCATGACTGGCGAGGAATGCGGCCACGGTGGATTTACCGACGCCCCCTTTTCCGGAAACGACCGCAATCATTTTTTTGATTTTGGTTTCCTTCTTGGGACGGGCCTTAAACGGATTGAACTTCGGATCAAGATTTTGATTTTCTGACATGGTTTTTATGGACTCTGATGAACAGAGGGTGTCCTTTCTTAAATGCTTTTTTATTATACGCTCAGCACACAGAAATGTGTATCAAAACAATCACAACCGATGATAAAAAAACCTCATCATAGATGAAGTTTAAGGATGGTTTTGACAAGATCGACATTCATTTCGATCGGGTTGTTGGCCATGGTGTTCAGCCTCATCGATGCTTCAGCCAACGCTTCCACACCCGATTCGCTGATG
>CAZLWH010000063.1:0-8911 GCA_964563265.1 uncultured Erysipelotrichaceae bacterium | reverse complement strand
GGGTGATCGGCGTATTGGGCTTAATACTATTGCCTGTGTTGGCGAAAAAACGACGGCACAGTGATCCTCCAAACGCATAAGAAAAGCCATCGTAAGGTTTACGATGGCTTTTGTGTCTTATTGTTGCGCTTTGAGGATCGGATGGCGGGCTGCCAAGACATCATCGACTCGGGTGATCGGAGTCGAATACGGCGCATTGCGCAGGAACTCAGGATCAGTGTATGCTTTTTCCTTCAAGGCGATGAGGGCTTCAATGAAGCTGTCCATTGTTTCCTTGGATTCGGTCTCTGTGGGTTCGATCATCAGGGCTTCATGAACAATCAGCGGGAAATACATGGTAGGCGGATGGACCTTATAGTCCAACAAGCCTTTACAGATGTCTTTCGCCGAGATGCCTGTGGCATCCTTCAGCGGCTGCAGGGACAAAACAAATTCATGCATACACGGCTGAGGATAAGCGACCGGGAAATGGTCTTTCAGTTTCGCCATCATATAGTTGGCGTTGAGCACGGCCATCGCCGAGGCCTCTTTCAAGCCGTCGGAGCCTAAGGACAGGATATAGGTATAAGCGCGGACATTGACCAGGAAGTTACCGTAATAGGAACGCACTCTTCCGATCGATTTGGGATTATGGATCAGGGCATTGTCGATGATCGTGCCTTCAGGCAGATACGGCATCAGGTGTTGCTTGACCCCGACCGGACCTGAGCCCGGACCCCCGCCGCCATGCGGCGTCGAGAAGGTCTTATGCAGGTTGAGATGGACCACATCGAAACCCATGTCTCCGGGTCTGACTTCGCCCATGATGGCGTTCAGATTGGCCCCGTCGTAATAGACCAGACCGCCGGCCTCATGGACCAGCTTGGCGATCTCTTCGATGTTGGGATCAAACAGACCCAAGGTATTGGGATTGGTCAGCATCAGTGCGGCGACTTCATCGCTGAGCACCGCTTTCAAAGCCTCAACATCCACCCCGCCCAGCGGGTTGGAAGGGACATTGATGATCGTATATCCGGCCATGTTGGCAGAAGCAGGATTGGTGCCATGGGCCGAATCCGGAACGATGACCTTGGTGCGTTTGGCATCTTTTCGGTCATTGTGGTAAGCATGGATCAACAGTAATCCGGTAAATTCGCCATGGGCACCGGCCGAAGGCTGTAAGGTAAAGGCATCCATACCGGTGATTTCACACAGGTCACGGCTCAGTTTGCTGAGTAAGGCCAAGGCACCCGGCACGGTCTTAGGATCCTGTAAAGGATGGATCTCAGTAAAGCCTGCCAAGGAAGCCGTGGTTTCATTGAGTTTGGGATTGTACTTCATCGTACAGGAACCCAAAGGATAAAAGCCATTATCGACCCCAAAGGCGTTTCTGGAGAGTTCCATATAGTGTCTGACCACATCGACTTCAGCCACTTCAGCCAGTCTTGGGGAAGACGCTCTGACGTATTCTTCATCCAGATGGATCTCTGGGCAATCAAATTCAGGTAAGGTAATGCCGCGTCTGTTTTTAACGCTGCGTTCAAAGATCAGTTGACTCATCGTACGGCCTCCTTTAAAGTCGCAACGACCTCATCCAGTTTGGCTTTAGAGACCGTTTCGGTCACGCACCACAGGATTTCATGAGGACTCAGCACCAAGCCGCTTAAGATGTCTTTCTTCGCTAAAAGCCGTTCTACGGCCACTGCGGATATCGGTGAAATGGTCACGAATTCATTGAAGAAAGGGGCATCATACTTTAAGCCAAAGCCGATCTTTTCCAGTTCTTTCTGGAAGTAATGGGCCTTTCTCAAGCCGTTTTCGGCGACTTCTTTTAAGCCCTGAGGACCCATGGCCGCCACATAGACACTGGCTGTCAACGCACACAAGGCCTGATTGGAACACAAAGAACTGGTGGCCTTTTCACGACGGATATGTTGTTCACGGGCCTGTAAGGTCAAGACGAAAGCACGGCGTCCTTGGGTATCCAAGGTCTGGCCGACGATACGACCGGGCAGTTTGCGGACCAGTTCGCTGGTCGCTGCCATGTAACCCAGATACGGTCCGCCAAACGCGAGCGATAGACCCAAAGACTGGGCTTCTCCGACCGCGATGTCGGCCCCCAAAGCACGCGGACTCTTCAAATACGCCAGGGTCAAAGGATGCGCATACACGATCAGTTTGGCTCCGGCTTCATGAACGGTCTTGGACAATTCATCGATTTTTTCCAAGCAGCCCAGATAATTGGGCTGGGCCACCAATAAGGCCGCCGTATTTTCATTCAGGTGTTGTTTCAAACTGTCTGGCTGTAGTATGCCGCCTTTGGTTTTTACGATCTTGATGATCGCCTCGAAATGGGTATTGTAAGTCAGGATCGTTTCGATGACCTGCGGATTGACGCTGTCAGCGATCAGGATCGTTTTGCGGTTGCGTTCGATGACCATCGCGATCGATTCGGCCGCTGCGGTGGCCCCGTCATAGACGGAAGCATTGGCTCCATCCATTCCGGTCAATTCACAGATGTCGGATTGGTATTCGAAAATGGACTGTAAGATGCCTTGAGAGAATTCAGCCTGATACGGGGTATAGGCTGTGACGAATTCTTCACGGTTACTGAGCTGTTTGACCACGGAAGGGATAAAGTGGGATTCACTGCCCGCGCCTCTGAGAATGGTCGAGTAGACCGTGTTGGTTTTGGCCAAGGCATTCAGTGAGGCCAAGACTTCCATTTCACTGAGTCCTTTGGGTAAGTTCAAAGCCCGTTTGAGTTTGAGGTTGTCAGGGATCGATTTGAAAAGATCTTTCTTTTCAATCCCGATCGCTTCCAGCATCTCTTTTTCTTGGGCTAAGGTATTAAGCAGGTAAGAGGCCATATTAATGATCCTTGTCTAAGGCCAGATACGTCGCTTCATCCATCAGTTCTTGTTCATTGACGCTGCCTTCGACCTGAATGATCCAGGTGTTCAAGGGATCCGAATTCAACAGTTCCGGGGCATTCAACAGCGCATCATTGACGGCCACGACTTTTCCGCTGACCGGACAGATGAGATCGGAGACTGCTTTGACGGATTCAACGTCACCGAAGCTTTGGCCCTGTTTGACGCTGTCGCCGATACTGGGCAGGTTGACGAACACGATGTCGCCCAACGCAATCTGCGCATAGTCGGAAATACCAACCAGGTAATCTTTGCCTTCTTCCAGAAGGGCCCATTCATGGGTTTTTGCATACAGTCTTTTCATTTTCTTGTGCTCCTTTGTTTATTTCTTCGTGAAAGGCAATTTGGTTCTTTGTGCCTTTAAGATTCTTCCTCTGACATCAATCGTAAACTCGGTTTCATTGAACAATTCCGTTTTGACGTAACCCATCGCGATGGCGACCCCTAAGGTCGGGCTCATTGTCCCTGAACTGACTTCACCGACGACTTCTCCGTTAAACAGGATCGGGCAGTGTTCCCGTGCGATCCCGCGATCCAGTAAGGTCAAGCCGATGCGGCATTTTGTGCGAGGCACCGATAAGGCTTCTTGGGCAATGAAGTTGGGCTTATCCAATTTCGTAAACATCTTAAGGCCGGCTTCCAAAGGCGTGGTCTCATCGTTGAGTTCATGGCCATACAACGGCATCCCGGCTTCCAAGCGCAAGGTATCCCGTGCACCCAATCCGCAAGGCACCAATCCGTCTTCTTCGCCTGCCTTAAGCAGGAGATTCCACAGATGGACGACCTTATCAGAGGCACAATAGAGTTCAAACCCGTCTTCACCGGTATAGCCGGTGCGGCTGATGAGACATTCAATGCCGGAAACCAGGGCGTAAGGCACAAAGGAATAATAGGCTTGAGGGATCGACGAGGTCAGTTTCTTCAGGATCGTTTCAGAAAGCGGACCCTGCAGTGCCACTTGGCCCCATTCGTCGCTTTCATTGTGGATCACAGCCCCTCCGTAAAGGTTTTGGGTAAAGTAAGCATAGTCTTTGTCGGTATTGGACGCATTGACCACGATCCAATAATCCTCCTCAGCCAGCTTATACACCAACAGATCATCCACGGCCGTCCCGTTTTTTCTGACCAGGACCCCATAACGGATCTTCCCGATGGCCAGATCGGTGAAATCATTGGAAACCAAGGCATTGAGATTGGCCAAGGCATCCTTCCCGGTCAGATGAAGTTCTCCCATATGGGAAACATCAAACAGACCGGCTTTTTCTCGAACGCTGCGGTGTTCAAACAGGATCCCTTTGGGATACTGGACCGGCATGATGAATCCGGCAAACGGAACCATGGTGGCCCCTAAGTCCACATGCGTCTCATACAATGGTGTTTTCTTATCCATGAAGTTCCTCCTTTTAAAGGAAAAGGCGCTTAAAAAAATTAAGCGCCTTCGTCTGTTTACCTGAAAGATTCTCCTTGCGGATTGCTTCTTCGGTGTTTGTCTCTCTTTTCGAAGGTTTGTCCAAAACCGGTCCTTTTGCCTGAGCGTTTACGCGCGTTTCGCCTTCGGCGACCCTTACGGGTTCTCTCCCGGATTCTTCAACCAAACATCTGCCTATAGTATAAGCCTAAAGCACGATAAACTCAATGAAGGTTATCGAAATGGTGTGTGCTTTTTGCTCATTATGATGGCATTCGAATTGGATCGATAGGGACCTATATTGGGGATCATCGGTCCGGATTCATCATAAGCTAAACATAATCGGAAGACCATTCAGATCAACAATTTGTGCTTACAGAGCACTTTACTCAGTTTTTAGGTGTTTTAATTCTCGTTCATGATAATATGAATTATAAGGAAGTTATTATAGCAGTATATACCATCCTTAACGATCTGCAACCCTTCATCGGTGAAAGTGTTTACGGACTAATCAATGAAGAGATGACCAGTTTGTATCTTGATTAAGAAATAAAAGGTGAATCATGACAAAGAAAGAAACCTATAATCTGGTGGATGAGTTGTTTGAAGGTGTTTATTATGTCGATAAGGAAAGAAAGATCACAGGATGGAATCAAGGGGCTCAGCAGATCACCGGTTTCAGTGCCGGTGAGGTTGTTGAAAGACACTGTTACGAAAACATTCTGAATCACATCAATCAGGATGGGATTGCCTTGTGTTTCAACGGTTGTCCTTTGCATGCCACGATCGAAGACGGAAAAACCAGACAAGCGGATGTCTATCTTCAACACAAAGACGGTCACCGGGTCCCAGTGACGGTTAAAGCCATCCCTTTAATGAACAAAGATGGAAAAATCGACGGTGCGATTGAAATCTTCACAGAAATCAACACTGACACGTCATTAAAAGACAATCTTGAACGACTACAAAAAGAAGCCTCTGAAGATGCATTGACGCAGGTCCCCAACCGGAAATACATCAAAGCTCTGATCGAATCCAAGCTGAGAGAACAGAGGGCAGTTGGGGTCAGTTTCGGAATCAATTTTCTTGATATCGATAATTTCAAACACGTCAATGACACCTATGGCCATCAGATCGGAGATGAGATCTTAAAACTGTTGGTCAGGACCGTGGAATCCAATCTACGAAAACACGACATGATCGGACGTTTGGGCGGTGAGGAATTCGTCATCGTGTATTCTGACCTTGACCAACAAGGCCTCATGGTGGCCTCGGAAAAAATCAGAAAGATCATCGAAGCCTCCACCATAAGACTCCCTGAACGTGATCTGTCCGTGACGGTCTCAGTCGGCGCCATTATGGCGCAGACCGAGGATACGGTGGAAGGATTGATTCAGAAAGCCGACGACCTCATGTATGAAAGCAAAAAGGCCGGCAAAAACAGAGTGACTTACCGTTAAACGGTGTCATTGATATCCAAGACAATAGAAAACGTAAACCCATGAAGGTTTACGTTTTTAATTAAGGACTGTCTAGAATTTGATGTTTTCGTAAGGATCTTTTTCACTTAAATGTCAGTAAGCCATTATTTGATGTTGTCGGCCATCAGTAAGATGTCCACCGGCAAGCCCGGACCGAAATCCAGATTCAGATGTTTAAGGGCCGTATCCCAATTGGCGGTGCCCAGATGCATACTGGCACAGTTTTCACACATGACCTTTTGAGGTGATTTATGTGGGTTGGCTTTCAGCGATTTCCCGCAGACCTGGCATGTTTTATCGGGCAGAAAAAGATAGGGATGGGTAGAAGCGGTCGTTTTATACCAGTCTTTGATCGATAAGATGAGTTCTTTCATCTGCTCAGAACCGACACAGCCAATCAGATCGACCGGGGTCTCAAAGACGGCTTCGGCGATGGCAGTTACCCCGACATTGACAAGATAAACGGCTTTTTTGGCACCGATCCCAAAGACACCGTTACTGGCAGGGGTCATCAGTTTTCCGCCTCGAACGACTTCCGGCGGCGTGATCATGAATTTGGCTTCATCGAGGGCTTCTTTCAGGTTGCCTGAGACTTGGACCTGGATCGTTCGTGAGGTAGATTTCTGGATCAGTCTTTTCGTAATGATCCTGGCATTTCTGGGCAGTTTCGTTTCGATCTTTCGGATGGCGATCTCATCGCTTTCCCCGTTTTCTTTAAGGGTATTGACTCCGAATTCATTGCGGTAATAAGACAAAACCAAAACCATGCCTTCCGGCACCAGTTGGTTCAATCGTTCATGAGCTTCCGGTAATGATGAACCGGTTGCGGATATTCTGGTCAGGTGGTCGATGGTCGTCACTCCCCAATGAGTAAAACCGTATTCTGTCGTCTTTATTGTATGACGAAGTCAATGACTTATCAACACGATACGGTGCATGAACCATAAAAAAACGATCTTGCGATCGTTATTTTTTAGTGTCAACTGTCTTTTTGCGTCTCAGTTTCAATTGCTGACCCAAGTTTCTGGGTTTTCTGGAGCTCTTGGAGTAAGAATAGTAATAATAATCATAGGGATCGGCATCCTTCTTCATCATGGTCAAGACGACCCCGATGACTTTGGCTCCGGTTCTTTGAAGTGCGGTAATGGCTTGTTTGGCTCTGTCGCGCTGGGTCTGTTCACTGGCAACGCAGAAGAGCAATCCGTCGGCGACCCGGGCAATGGCCAAGGTATCCGCCACCGGCATGATCGGGGCTGAATCCAAGAGGATGAAATCATATTGGTCTTTCAGTAAGGTGATCAGATCTGTAAAGCGTTTGGAAGACAAGACTTCCAAGGGATTGGGAACGGTCGGACCGCAGGTCATGACCGCCAAAGGGTTGATTCCGTGAGGCACTTTCACATACTGGATGTATTTGGCCAAATCGAACTCATCGGTGCCCAGTTCAAGCAGGGCATTGGTGAGACCGCTTCTTTTGGAGAGATCAAGCAATTTATGGACATCAGGTATTCGAAGATCGGCATCGATCAGTAAGACTCTTTTTTTACGGGCCGCCATGACTTTGGCCAGGTTGACCGCAGTTTCAGTTTTGGCTTCCGCCGAATCGGCAGAAGAAACGACCAACACTTTGATGTCGCTGGAGATGCTGGAGAACTCGATGTTGGTTCTTAATTGACGGTAAGGTTCATTGACGTCTTTGACATACTTTTCTTTAATGGTGCTGTTTTCGTTGGTCATAGGTTCATTATAGTTTGTTTTTACGTAAAAGTCATCCTACTATGAGTGTGATTAGTGTCCTTTTCTTCGATTTTCTCAATTCAGCGCCAGCAGAAGAAAAAGGATATCTAGACACAAAACCACCGTTTTTTGTTTTGAAACACCGATAATCACACGCATAGTGTACTGTTTTTTATAAAAATATAAGGTATTATAATGGTGAGGTAAACATTATGGACAACAACATCAACGACAATCTTGACCAACAGTCCAGCGGTTTCGAACTCAGTATCTTCGAAATCCTGACCCTGTTGCGCAGAAATATCAAATTGATCATCGCTTTGACACTGATCTCAGGCTTACTGGCCTACGGCTACTCCAAGCTTTTGGTCGCCCCGACCTATCAAAGCAGCGCAACGGTGTTCATTCAGCCTAAAGTCAATCAAAACCAAGTCAATTATACCGATCTCTTGACCAATCAGAAACTGATCGATACCTATACCCAGATCGCCAAAAGCAACCTGGTCATGAATCAGGTCTATCCGAGCTTTGTCAATGAAGGCTTATCGAAAGGCGACATCGTGTCTGCCATTTCGGTCTCTTCCATCAAAGACACGGAAATCATCAAGTTTACTGTTGTGACCGAAGATCCTTCGCTTTCAGCTCAGATCACCAACAAGCTGGTGTCGGTCTTCATCGAAAAAGTCAATTCGATCATGCAGCTGGATAACTTAAAAATCATCGATACCGCTGTCCGTAATAGCACTCCTGTTGGACCCGCTACCCTTCGTAACGGCGTCATTGGCGCCTTGATCGGAATGATGCTGGCCATCGGAATCATCTTCTTGCGTTATTTACTGGACAATACCTTCAAGAGCGCTCAGGATGTTGAACGTTACTTGGGTTTACCGGTCTTGGGTGAAATCCACTTCAATGACTAGTTTTGTCGACACGCATTGTCACGGGATCCCCAATGTCGATGACGGGGTCCAATCGGATGACGCCGCACTGTTGATGCTCAGACATGCCGTAGAAAGTCAGATACGTCTGATTTTCATGACGCCCCATGTGATCAAAGAGGGACGATATTTTCCCGACAAAGCCCTGTTAACCAAGAAAATTAAACACTTACAGAAACAAATCAAAGACAACGACTTGGACATCCAGGTCAAGCTGGGCTGTGAAATCATGATCAGCCCTGAAAGCTTGACCATGATCCAGGATAAGGCCTATTGGGGCTATCAGGACACCGATTATGTGTTGATCGAGTTCATGCCTCCCTTTGATGAGACCTTGATCCAGGATGCCCTGTATGAGCTCAAACGTCAAAATAAACAGATCCTGGTTGCTCATCCTGAGCGTTATTTTTCAAACCCCAAAGAAGCCAAACAGCG
>CAZLWH010000062.1:4610-9044 GCA_964563265.1 uncultured Erysipelotrichaceae bacterium | reverse complement strand
CGATGTATAATGAACTGGTGGAAAAAATGATCTCAAAACCTCATGTACGCATCCGCAAAGCAAGACCGAAATATGCCCAAACCATCCTGGATTATCTTACGGTCATCGGCGCTGAAAGTGATAACCTGACTTTCGGTGCGGAAGGCTTGGGCTATACCGTCGAGGAAGAAACCAAGACGATCGACACGATCCGAAAAAGCAACAATTCTGTGATGTTGCTGGGTTTTGTCGGCGATGAATTGGTCTCTGTCGCCAATCTGGGCGGTAAGAGCCGAGAACGCATGAAACATTATGCGACACTGGGTATTTCCGTTCGCCAAGCCTATTGGCACCAAGGCATCGGAAAAGCCATGATGGCGAAACTGATCGAGTTCGCCCAAAAGAATCCCGTCTTAGAAATCATCGAACTGGAAGTCAAAAGCGATAATGAGCATGCGATCAAACTCTATCAGTCTTTTGGTTTTATTCAGGTCGGCATCATGCCGAAACTGATGAAGATCAACGGAAAATACCATGATACCTTCGTCATGATCAAGGAAGTGAAAAACAATGATTGAAGCCAAACACATTAGTAAAGAATTCGTCAAATATGAAAAAGAAAAAGGCTTGATCGGAATGATCAAAGGCTTTGTCAATGCGAAGAAAGTCATCAAGAAAGCCGTCGATGATGTCTCTTTTAGAATCGATGAAGGGGAAGTCATCGGGTATATCGGGGCCAATGGTGCCGGTAAAAGTACCACGATCAAAATGCTGACCGGGATCTTGACCCCGACTTCAGGAGAGATCCTGGTCGATGGGATCATTCCGTATAAAGATCGCGTCAGAAATGCGCGAAACATCGGGGTCGTATTCGGACAACGGACCCAACTGTGGTGGGATCTGCCTTTGGTGGAATCCTTTTCGATCCTCAAAGAAATCTATCAGGTCTCTGATCAGGATTTCAAAGATCGCATGGCCATGTTTGAAGAGGTCCTGCAGATTTCGGAATTCATCAAATCCCCGGTTAGAACTCTATCCTTGGGTCAGCGTATGCGTGCTGATATCGCAGCCAGTCTTTTGCATAATCCCAAAGTCCTGTATCTGGATGAGCCCACCATCGGTTTGGATGTCAATGCCAAACGTAAGATGCGCGAAGCCATCAAGACCATGAACAAGACCTTTAAAACGACGGTTATTTTAACAACGCATGATTTGGATGACATTGAGGAACTGTGTAATCGGATCTTGATCATCGATAACGGCAAGATCATTTATGACGGAGCCCTCAACGACATCAAAACCCGTTACGGATCGGATACGAAAGTGAGCTTCGTCTTAAAGGAAGCCTGGACGGATTTCGTCGATTTGGCCAAACTGATGGATGTCGATCCCAAAGACATCATCGTCAAGGTCGAAGAGGATCGTTTGGAGATCGGTTTCGACAAGCGCATCTTAAGTGTCGCCCAAGTCACTCAAGCCATCATGAAAAAGTTCGAAGTCTCCGATCTGAAGATCATGGAGACCGACATCGAAAGCATCGTATCCCGGATCTATAACGAAGGCAAAGTCAATGTTACAAACGCTTAAACCCTATTGGGCCTACGCCAGGGCTTCCTTTACGGTGGGTTTTGCGTATCGCCTGCACATATTATTTTGGGTCCTCAGCGACTTTATCCAAGTCGGGGTCTTACTGTTGATCTGGGTGGCCATTTACGGCAATGCGGATTCAACGACCATGAACGGCTTTACTTTGTCGCAGATGCTGATGTATAACCTGGTCATCTATATGACGGCCTCGTTTACCTATATGAAACCTTTGTTTGATCTGGCTGACGATCATTTCGACGGAAAAGTCGCGATGAGCCTGATCAAACCCACCAAATACATCTATGAAGTCTTTTTTCGTAATCTCGGCAATAACTTCTTCGGTAACATCATCATTTCCTTGCCTTTGATCATGGTGCTGACGGTCTTGACGGCCACAGCCCAAACAGAAGTCAACTTTACATTGGGGACGACCTTACTGTATGTCGTCAGTATCCTTTTGGCACTGCTGATCAGTTTCTTCTCGAACTTCATCTTTGCGACGATGGTGTTTATCACAGATGCGACCTTTGGGATGATGCAGCTCAATGAGGCCATCGTCCGGATCTTTTCCGGTTCTTTGATTCCGTTGAGTTTCTTTCCGGCTTGGCTCAAGACGATTGCCTATGTCTTGCCGTATGCCTCTGTGTATACAGTACCGACCTTGATCCTGATGAATCGCTATACCGGCAATCAATTGTGGATCAGTTTATTGACCCAATTGGCTTGGGCTGTCGGTCTCATCATTGCGGCCAATGTGATTTGGTCATTGATCATTTCTAAACTGAAAGTCCATGGCGGTTAACATGAAACGTTACTTTAGGATCTATATCGCATCGACATCACAGCATCTTAAAAGGATGCTTCAGTATCGTTCGGACTTTCTGATTGGAGCCGGATCGTTTTTGTTTATCCAGGCTTCCGGTATCTTATTCATGGCGCTTATCTTTCAGCAGATCCCGGATCTTAACGGCTGGTCATTGACCCAAATGATGTTTCTGTATGGGTATTTCCAGTTACCTCGGGGATTGGATCATCTGATCACCGACAACATCTGGCTGATCCCCACCAAGGTCAGACGGGGTGAAATCGACCGTTATCTCTTAAGACCCATCAATCCGTTGTTTCAGCTGGTCATTGAACGGTTCCAAGTCGAAGCGTTTGGAGAACTGGCGGTTGGGATCGCCTTGATGATCTATACGATCCCCTTACTGGACATCACGATCAGCGTGGGCACAGTGTTGTTGGGACTGCTGTTTATCTTCCTGGGTTCCTTGATTTATACCTCGATCAAGCTGATCACGGCGTCGATCGGTTTCTGGGTCATCAACTCGATGCCGATCATGACCACCATCTACAACATCGCTGACTTCTCAAAATATCCGACGACGGTCTTCCCTAAGGTCATCCAATGGACGGTGACCTATCTGATTCCGTTTGCCTTTGTCTCCTTTCTTCCAGCCACGGTGTTATTGAAAGGGGCTGATGCGACTCCGATCCTGATCGGATCCATCATTGCCGTATCGATCCTATCGGTCTCATCCTATCTTTTGTGGACTTTAGGCTTGAAAAGCTATCAAAGCGTTGGTAACTAAAAGGATAAACCAAACTCAAAGGATCAAGTCTGACGCTTTTTCAGAATCAAAGGCGTCATAGGCCAACTCGTTCAAGAACCGATCGGATACGATTGTTTTTACCTATTTATAGATTTTATGATTTGCTGATTGTAAGCATGGACCGATGATAGTATAATTCTACATAACGCCTTATCACGACGTTTTAACCCATGAAAATACCCACACTGAAAACAGCCCGTTTGACCTTACGGCCCATTAAAATAACCGATCTCGATGACCTTTTTATATTGCGAAGCGATGAATGTGCCAGTAACTTCGTTGATGCGATTATTGATATCGACAAAGATCAGACTTTCAAACAGTTGATCAGTACGCTCAAAGACATCGAAGATGGAAAATACTGGAAATGGGCCATCGATCTGGATGGACTCTTGATTGGAACGATTGCCTTGTGGAATCACAATCTCACGGAAAACAGTGCTGAGTTTGGCTATCGATTGCGATCTCCCTATCGTGGCAAAGGCTATATGAGCGAAAGTTTAGCCTGCCTATTGGAGTATGGGCATCACGACCTTTCCATTAAGAACCTGTATGTGTATACCGAAGTTTCCAATGAACGATCCAACAGGCTCTTGCCCAAATTGGGTTTTGTTTATATCACGACCATCGAAGAGATGGGCGTGGTCCTAAAAGACACCCAGTTTCACTATAAAGTGTATCGTCATACTGAAAATGAATGAATTAATGAAAATAATGCGTTGAAATGTAAATATCACTTGCATTATTTTCATTTATGACGTACTCTGTAAAAAACGAAGAATAGGATATGTGGATTTAAGGCCTTCTGTTAAAGCGAGTTGGAGCCGGTGTAAGCCAACCTGAAGCTTAATTCTGTAACCCCTATGAGTGCTTTGGTGAAGTCACAGTAGCCATCGCCGGAGGTCCCCGTTAACGGACTAGGGTTTGATTGAACCCGAAGAAGTGACCTTTTGGTAAACAGGGTGGTACCGCGGAGCTATAACAGCCTTCGTCCCTACGGACAGGCTGTTTTTTTATTCTCCGGAGGAAAAAACCATGTGCGGAATACTCTTTGTAGAAGGCAAGACCGATCAGGCAGCCTTTCAGTCATCCTTTGAAACGATCCATCATCGCGGCCCCGATATGAGCCGCATCTTAAGCAATCCGTTAGGAACTTTCGGTTTTCACCGTTTGGCTATCATGGATGTCTCCGAACACGGGATGCAGCCATTCATCGATGGGGACATCATGGCGGTCTGTAACGGTGAGATCTATA
>CAZLWH010000062.1:0-4600 GCA_964563265.1 uncultured Erysipelotrichaceae bacterium | reverse complement strand
AACACGCCATCAAGGCGGATTTTCCTGATTATCCTTTTCAGGGCCACAGCGATTGTGAAGTCCTGATCCCGATGTATGAACGATACGGGATCGAGATGTGCAAACGTCTGGATGCGGAATTCGCCTTTATCCTGACCGATACGATCAATCATCGCATCATCGCCGCCAGAGATCCGATCGGGATCCGTCCTTTGTTTTACGGATTTCAGAAAAAGACCCGTAAGATTGCCTTTGCCTCTGAAGCCAAGGCCTTGATTGGTTTATGCGGTGAAGTCCATCCTTTTCCGATCGGCTGTGTCTATGACGGCGGACGTTTCATCCGTTATCATGACATTACCCAAACCAAAGCGAAACCCATGACCGATGATACCGAAATCAAGACTGCGATCCGGGAAAAACTGATCGCCGGGGTCCAAAAACGGATGATGTCGGATGTTCCGGTGGGGTATCTGCTCAGCGGCGGTCTGGACTCTTCCTTGGTCTGTGCGATCGCCGCCAGAAGTTCAGACAAGCCCTTGACGACCTTTGCGATCGGGATGACCACCGATGCAATCGATCTGAAGTATGCAAAACAGGTTGCTGATCATCTCCACTCGGATCATCATGAGATCTTCATGACGGTCCCTGAGGTCTTGAAGGCGCTGCCTGAAGTGGTCAGGATGCTGGAAACCTATGACATCACCACCATCCGTGCTTCCATCGGGATGTATCTCTTATGTCAAGGCATCCGTAAAGCCTCCGATGTCAAAGTACTGTTGAGCGGAGAAATCAGCGATGAGCTTTTCGGATATAAATACACCGACTTTGCGCCTTCAGCGGAAGCCTTCCAAAAAGAAAGTGAAAAGCGGCTGCGTGAACTTTATGAGTATGATGTGTTGAGGGCTGACCGCTGTATCGCAGCGTGGTCCTTGGAAGCCAGGGTTCCTTTTGGTGATCTGGATTTTGTTTCAACCGTATTGGCCATTGATCCGGCCAAAAAACTCAACATCAAAAAGATGGGAAAATACTGGCTGAGGGCTGCCTTTGAAGAAGGGGATTACCTGCCTGAATCGATCCTGTGGCGCGATAAGGCTGCCTTCTCGGATGCGGTCGGCCATTCAATGGTGGATGCCTTGAAAGCCCAAGCCGAACTGCTTTACAGCGATACCATGTTTCATGAAGGCGTCTTGAAATATGCCGATTGTCCTCCGATCTCCAAAGAAGCCTTATGGTATCGCGATCTGTTTGAACAATTCTATCCGAAACAGTCACATTGGATCTCGGCCTATTGGATGCCCAACAAGCACTGGGAAGGCTGTGCCGTCAATGATCCTTCTGCCCGTGTCTTAAGCAACTACGGTCTCAGCGGCGTATAACCATAAAAAACCGATTCAGAGTTCTGAATCGTTTTTAGTGTCATCAATCTAAACTGACCGGCAGCAACAGTAAACTGACCCCATCCATTTCCGTGGCGACCCAGCCTGTAACTTGAGTGAGGTCGACCCCGTAACTGACCAAGGTATCCCCATCAAGAATGAAGACCGCATCCTTGTCGTTGGTCGACTTGGTTTTGGCCCATTCAAATTTATGGACGCCCAGTTTGATTCCGTAATGATCCAGTGCTTCATGATAGGTCAGCAGGGAACGATTGGCTGTCAAGATGTTGGAGAGCTGTGAGGATGCATCGGTTGCGCTTTTCGCATCTTTCAGATCGAAGGTAAAGACTAACATGTCTCCGTTGATAAAAATAGTGTCAGGCAAGAGGCTGACATCAAGCCCGGCATCTAAAAAAGGCTCAGCCATGAACGCCATATAAACGTCTTTGTCGGAACTGCTGTCCAAGGCAAAATCGATGTGAGCGTCAGAGGTGATCTTAACATGGGCCACACCATCCATGGTCATTGTTTCTACGCCAACTTTATCCTTGAAGTCATCTGCGCAAGCTGCCAATAACCCCAAGACAATCAGGATACTTATGATTCTTTTCATTGTTTTCCTTTCATCCAAATTCGGATCGAACCACTTGGTTCTGTTTCCATTATATACCCCAGTGGGGTATATGTCACGGATAACGTTCTCCGATTTTTTCGTGAACTTGATTTGAACGTGCCGGCGTTGTCATCATGGAATCCGGTCTGGCTGCTGAGATCAAAGAACCTACCGATTCGGTTCAGATCATCATCACGGTCGGACTGGGTCCCTACCCCGGTGAGACACGCGTGACATCCTGAATAAAAACATCCTCAACTTCAAAGCAGCGTTTTAAAGCTGGCCAAAGCCAGTTCCAACGGAATCATTATTGTAAAAAAAGGTCTCGCATTGCGAGACCTGGTTTTTTGATTAGAAGATGTAGACGAAGTAGATCAAGGCAGTGATCAGCGGGACAAACAGATTGTCCAGACCGTAAGGCGAGATCGCTTCGATCAAGGTCGCCAAGAATGGGATCAGGATGACCATCGGCCAACTGATCGCCGGTGTCGTAAAGTACAGCGTCGCTGCGACAACGATCGTACTGACCAGCCACATCGTCAAGGATCCTTCCCAGGTCTTATGGCCTTTGAAGATGGTGAACTTGTGTTTACCGAAGAATTGGCCGATGACTGCAGCCATGCCGTCACCGTAACCCATGATCAGGATACCCAAAGCTCCAGCTACCTGTAATGCCGGATCAAAGAAATAGAGTTGGACCAAGAGCGCTACGGAAGCTGCATAATAGATTGTACCAAACGTGCCGGATCGTGTCTTGGAGTTCAAGGACGGGATCCAGTCAAAGATCAGATTGAGCGTATTAAAGAGGATGAAGAAAAGCGGGGCAGCCATGACGATCCAATAGGACTTCATGGTCAGCGAAGCAATGATCCACCAATTGGCGACCATGATGTGGGCAAACGTCCGTCCCATCTCATGAGGCCATTTAGACATCAGTACCGCTAGGACAATGATGACAGTAATATATCCGAAACCCAAAACCATCCCAATCCATTCATTCATAGTTTTCTCCTGATATCGCTTTCAATTATACCTAAAGTGACTCACTCATGCAAGAAGCGAAAAACAGACACCTGAAACTGAGCCGTTACGGTCAGCTTTTGTAAAGCTTTGACTTTCTGTAGACCACTGATCGGTGAGGTATGCGCATACGGCGTCATATCCAGAAGATCAGACAAGGAGGCCTGATCCAACTTCATCGGAAAGATCACTTCTTTATTCAGGATACACACCGTTTGTGGCAAAACGGTGTCAGGCATCGGATTATCGATGACTTTATCGTAAAGCACGGCTTTCAGTTCATCCAGATGCTTGGGTAAAGGACGCACCAGGATCAGATACCAAGACGCGATCCTTGCGCACTCTTTGAGATCATAGGGAGAAAAGACAGACAGGACCGCTTCGACACTTTGATCCGCCAAGGGGGCTTTGGTGATGTTGGCTAAGGCATAGTTGACGTCGGGGTTGGCTTTGGAGGCGATCTTTAATGCGCTTTTGGAGAGATCGATCCCAAAGACGGGGATCTGTAACGCTTGTTGTATCGCATTGGTGTAACTGCCTTCTCCGCAGCCCAGATCGGCCAAAGAAGCCACATCCAGTTCCTTCAGGATCCTGATGAGTTCTTTTCGTAAGGGATCATAATGGCCCTGACTTAAAAATCGGGTCCTGGAGTTGACCATGGCTTCATCATCCCCATGGCTTTTCATCGACGATCCGACCAACAGATTGACATAGCCGGATTTGGCTTTATCATAGGCATGGCCCTGCATACAGCAAAATCGTTTCGGTTCTTCCAGTAATTTGGTTTTACACAAAGGGCAGATCAGCATAGGTCTATTTTAACACAGATGACAAAGCCTCTGACTTTGAGTATACTGATACAAGGAGTGAATCACCCATGAAATTTGTATCCTGGAATGTCAACGGCCTGCGTGCCGTGGTTACCAAAGGGTTTCCCGAGATTTTTGCATCACTTGATGCTGACTTTGTCTGTCTTCAGGAAACCAAGATGCAGGAAGGCCAGCTGGAGTTTTGTCCGCCAGGCTATCACGTTTACTACAACTCTGCCGTCAAGAAAGGTTATTCCGGGACCGCCATTTGGGCCAGACAGGAACCTTTGGCGGTCTATAGAGGCATTCAATTGGAGGAACATGACCAGGAAGGCCGTGTCTTGACCTTAGAATACGACAACTTCTATCTGGTCGATGTCTATACCCCCAATTCACAGGATGAGCTGAGACGACTGGATTACCGGTTGAGATGGGATGATGAATTCAGGCTGTTTCTGATGCGTTTGGATCAGAAAAAAGGGGTCATCGTGTGCGGCGACCTCAATGTGGCCCATCAGGAGATCGATCTGAAGAATCCCAAGACCAACCGGATGAATCCCGGTTTTACCGATCAGGAAAGAGAAAAAATGACACGATTATTGAAGAGCGGCTTCATCGATACCTTCAGGACCCTGTATCCCGAAAAGATCCAGTATTCCTGGTGGAGTTACCGCATGAGAGCCCGTGAAAACGGAACAGGCTGGAGAATTGATTATTTCATCATCTCAGAAAGACTGAAACTGGCCTTAAAAGAAGCCAAGATCCATGATGACATCATGGGTTCGGATCCTTGTCCGGTCAGT
>CAZLWH010000061.1:3182-9097 GCA_964563265.1 uncultured Erysipelotrichaceae bacterium | reverse complement strand
CTTCCATCTTGTTTAAAGCCATCGGCTTCTCTTTCGATACAGAAAAAGCAGAAGATGCGTATGATACCACCGCCTTCAGGACCTTCCTGAGCGCCTTGGGATACAACACGTCCCGCCAGGATATCTTCGGCGACGAACGTGAATTCATCAACCATTACCTGTTGATGTTTACGTCATTCTTCGGAGAGTACCCGGATATGATCAATACCTTATTGTCTGATAAGGTCAGAACTACCCGCGAAGCCCTGTATGACATCTACAACAATCAGCGCGCCGATGAAATCGCCACCGAAGAAGGCGCCAAGAACTTGATGAAGTCAAAATTCTTCGACAACCGTCGTTATGACCTAACCAAAGCCGGACGTTATAAACTGGGCAAGAAACTCAGTGTCGTTGATCGTATGGTCGGAAACAAACTGGCCATGGACATCAAAGATACCTTAGGCAACATCGTCCTTAAAGCCGATACCTTCGTCGATCGCGAAGAAAAAGCCATCCTTTTAAACATCCTGAACAAAGGCTTGTATATGCAGGCATTCCCGTTCAATCCATATTTCAGTTTCCCTGAAGCGATCGCCGTCAAAACGGCAGACCGCGATGCCTTGGTTGGCCGTATCTTGGCTGTTTCTGTCGAACACAATGATTTCAGTCTTGAAAAAGGCATGGTCATTACCGCAGAAGACGCTGTAGCCTTAGGGCAGATCGTTGAAACGATCCATGTCTATGAAGGCCTCTTCGCCCGTCAACTGAGCCTCAACAAATCCAATTTCAACAGCGTCATGTCTTATGGACAACGTCTCTTCGTCATCGGCCGTATCCTGGTCGGCGGCAAAGACATCATGGCCAAAGACGAAGTCATCGTCCCTGCTTTCCAGCCTTCTGTTGACCGCATGGTCCTTTCCATCGATAAAGAACGCGATCTTAAGAGCGCTTTGGGCGATGAAATCGGCGAATGCTGGTTGGTCGGAACCGCGGTTCAGCAAGTCTATGTCAAAGCCAAAGAAACCGAAGACATCATCAAGATCATTGGTACCGATCCTTTATTGATCAAAAAGACCGTCACGATGAGCGACATGATCGCTTCTTATGACTATCTGTTGAACCTGCATACGGGTGTCGGTGAAACCGACGACATTGACCAATTGGGCAACCGTCGTATCCGTACTGTCGGAGAACTGATCCAGAATCAGTTCCGTATCGGTTTATCGCGTATGGAACGTGTCGTTAAGGAAAGAATGTCGATCAATGCCGATTTGGGCGGATTGACTCCGAAATCCTTGACCAACATCCGTCCGTTGACCGCCGCCATCAAAGAATTCTTCTCTTCCTCTCAGCTCTCCCAATTCATGGATCAAACCAATCCGTTGGCAGAACTGACCAATAAACGCCGTATCTCCGCTTTGGGCCCGGGTGGTCTGACCAGAGAACGCGCCGGCTTCGAAGTGCGTGACGTTCATGCGTCCCACTACGGCCGTATCTGTCCGATCGAAACCCCTGAAGGTCCTAACATCGGGCTGATCTCTAACTTAACTTCTTACGGACGTGTCAATGAATACGGCTTTATCCAGACCCCGTATCGTAAAGTCTTAAAAGACGGGATCGTTTCAAATGAAGTCATCTATCTGTCTTCCGATGATGAAATGGACTACAACATCGCTCAGGCGAATGAAGTCGTCGATGGCGTCTTGGCGCATGAAGAAGTCGTTGTCCGTTACAAAGGCGACCATATCAAAGTCTCTAAGGATCAAGTCGAATTGGCTGACGTTTCACCGAAACAGATCGTTTCCGTTGCGACCGCCTGTATTCCTTTCTTGGAAAATGATGATGCCTCCCGTGCGTTGATGGGTGCCAACATGCAGCGTCAGGCGATTCCTTTGCTTCGCCCGCGTTCTCCGTATGTCGGAACCGGCATTGAACACCGTATCGCTTCTGACTCCGGCTCCGCCGTTATTGCCCACCACCAGGGCTTGGTCACCTATGTCGACGCCAACAAAGTTGTCGTCACTGCGGATGACGGTGAACATACCTACGATTTAATGAAATTCAAACGGTCCAACCAAGGGACCTGCATCAACCAGACCCCGTTAGTACGTAAGGGCGAAATGGTTGATCGCGGTGATGTCTTGGCTGATGGACCTTCCATGCAGTCGGGCGAATTGGCGTTGGGCCAAAACGTCAAGATCGCGTTTATGACCTGGTACGGCTATAACTATGAAGATGCTGTCATCATGTCTGAACGTCTGGTCAAAGATGATGTCTATACCTCGATCCACATTGAAGAATACGACCTTGAAGTCCGCGATACCAAGCTCGGTGATGAAGAAATCACCCGTGATATCCCCAACGTTTCCCAAGACGCCTGCCGTCATTTGGATGCACAAGGGATCGTCATGATCGGGGCTGAAGTCAAAGAAGGCGACATCTTGGTCGGTAAAGTCACCCCGAAAGGCCAAAGCGAGATTTCTCCTGAAGAAAAACTGCTGTTGGCGATCTTCGGCGACAAGTCCCGCGAAGTCAGAGACAACTCCTTGAAAGTGCCTCACGGCGGAAGCGGTATCGTCCAAGCGGTCAGAATCTTCGATCGTCAAGACGGACACGATCTGGCGCCTGGCGTCAAGCGTGTCGTTAAAGTTTACATCGTTCAAAAACGTAAGATCTCCGAAGGGGATAAGATGGCCGGCCGTCATGGCAATAAGGGCGTCATCTCCAAGATCTTACCGGTTGAAGATATGCCGTTCTTACCGGATGGCAGCCAAGTCGACATCATGCTGAACCCGTTCGGCGTTCCTTCCCGTATGAACATCGGGCAGGTTTTGGAAATCCACTTGGGCATGGCGGCTGAAAAATTGGGCGTGAAGTTTGCGACTCCGGTTTTCGACGGCATCAACAATGAAGAACTCAAAGACATCATGCGTGAAGCTGAAATGACTGAAGACGGAAAGACCATTTTGTTTGATGGCCGTACCGGCGAACAATTCGACGAACGCATCTCTGTCGGCGTCATGTATATGATCAAGTTGGCCCACATGGTCGACGATAAACTGCATGCCCGTGCAACCGGTCCGTATTCCTTAGTCACTCAGCAGCCTTTGGGCGGTAAAGCTCAAAACGGCGGCCAGCGTTTCGGGGAAATGGAAGTCTGGGCGCTTGAAGCCTATGGCGCATCCAGCACCCTGCAGGAAATTTTGACCATCAAATCCGATGACATCATGGGCCGTACGAAGACCTATGAAGCCATCATCAAAGGCAAGGATATCCCTGAACCGGGCGTTCCTGAATCCTTCAGAGTCCTTAAGCACGAACTCAATGCCTTAGGCATCGACGTCAAGCTCTTGGATGAAGATAAACAAGAAGTCGATATGAAGAAGATCGAAGTCGAAGACAACTCCGTATTGGATGTCGAACCCATCTTGCCGACCGAATTGGGTCTGGATGATGAGGACATTCCGGAAGGGATCGAAGAAGATGAAGAGATCCCTGAAGCGGTCGTTGTCGGTGCCGATGATCTGGACCAGGAGGACATGGACTAATGAGTATCAACAATTTCGCCTCTATCCAAATCGGTTTAGCTTCTCCGGATCGTATCCGCGAATGGAGCCATGGGGAAGTCAAGAAACCCGAAACCATCAATTACCGTTCCCAAAAACCGGAACGTGACGGTCTGTTCTGCGAAAAGATTTTCGGTCCTTCCAAAGACTGGGAATGTTACTGCGGTAAGTATAAAAAAGTCCGTTATAAAGGGGTCGTCTGTGACCGCTGCGGCGTCGAAGTCACCAAGAGTTCCGTCCGTCGTGAACGCATGGGCCACATCGAACTGGCAGCGCCGGTCGCCCACATCTGGTATTTAAGAGGCATTCCTTCAAGAATGAGCCTGCTTCTGGGCATTTCTCCGAAGAACCTCGAAGAAGTCGTTTATTTCGTATCCTGGGTCGTCATCGATGCCGGAGATACGGATCTTTCCTACAAACAAATCATTTCCGAAAAGGAATACAGAGACTACACCCGTGAATTCGGGGTGGGCTCTTTCGTCGCGAAGACCGGGGCAGAAGCGGTCAAGGAACTCCTTGAACGCATCGACTTGGCCAAAGAACACCGCGGCGTCATCGAAGAACTGAAAGACGCCCAAGGCGACAAACGCAAGAAACTGATCAAGCGTTTGGAAACCATCGATGCCTTCAGAAACTCCGACAATGAACCTGAATGGATGGTCTTGACCGTTCTTCCGGTCATTCCGCCGGATCTCAGACCGATGCTGCAGTTGGATGGCGGACGTTTCGCCACCAGCGATCTCAATGATCTATACCGCAGAGTCATCACCAGAAACAGCCGTTTGAAGAGACTGATCGAAATGGGCACGCCGTCCATTATCGTTCAGAATGAAAAGCGTATGCTTCAGGAAGCCGTCGATGCCCTCATCGACAACGGCCGCCGTTCCAAACCGATTGCCGGTGCCGGACAGCGTCCGCTGAAATCCCTCTCCCACAGCTTAAAAGGGAAACAGGGCCGTTTCAGACAGAACTTATTGGGTAAACGTGTCGACTTCTCCGGACGTTCCGTTATCGCGGTCGGACCGGATCTGCGCATGTTTGAATGTGGTATCCCCCGTGAAATGGCGATCCAGCTGTTTAAGCCGTTTGTCATCAACGAAATGGTCCACAGACAACTGACTTCCAATCCGAAATCCGCTGAGAAACTGATCGAAAGACAGGATCCCCGCGTTTGGGATGTCGTCGAAGACGTCATCCACAATCATCCGGTCTTGTTGAACCGTGCGCCGACCTTGCACAGATTGGGCATCCAAGCCTTCATGCCGAAACTGGTTGAAGGAAGAGCCATTCGTCTGCATCCGCTGGTTACGCCTGCGTTCAATGCCGACTTTGATGGTGACCAGATGGCCGTCCACGTGCCGTTGAGCGAAGAATCCAGAGCTGAAGCCGAAGTCTTGATGCTGGGTTCCAACAACATCCTGGGTCCTAAAGACGGTAAACCGATCGTTACGCCTTCTCAGGACATGGTCATGGGCAACTTCTATCTCAACATGGAAGAAACTGCCGCTGAATTCAACACCAAAGCCGACCTCTTAAAAGCCTTGGGCGACAATGACGGCTACAACCTCTGGAACCGTTTCGCTGAAAATGAAGGCCATATCTATAAAGACATCAACGAAGCGCTGATGGCGTATGAATCCAAAGAGATCCATATCCATACCCGCATCGCCGTCAGAGCCAGATCCTTAGGCAAAGACGGATTTACGCCGTCTCAGAATGCTTCCTATTTAATTACCACCGTTGGGAAACTGATCTTCAATGAAATGTTCCCCAGCGATCTGCCTTACATCAACGAAGTCTCCAAAGAAAACTTCATCTCGACCCCGGAACGTTATTTCGTACCGCTTGGCGAAAACGTCAAGAAGTACATCCAGTCATTGAAGATCTCCAGCGATTTCAAGAAGAAAGATTTGGGCGCGATCATTGCCGAAGTCTTCAACCGTTACGGTACTTCCAAGACCTCCGAGATCCTCGATAAGATCAAAGACAACGGCTTCAAGTACTCTACGGTAGCCGGGATGACCGTTGCGTTAAGCGACATCGTCGTCTCTCCGAACACCGCTTCCTTGGTTGAAACCGGGAAGATCAACGAAGCCAGACTGATGGAACTCCGTCAGACGGGCCGTTTGACCCCGCGTGAGTGGGAACGTCACGTCACCATCTTGTGGGACCGCATCAAATCCGACATCGGAAAAGACCTGGAAGCCCATTTGCCCCGTAAGAACCCCATCAATATGATGAAGACTTCCGGAGCGCGTGGTAACGCGTCTCACTTTACCCAGCTGGCCGGTATCCGTGGTCTGATGGGCAAGCCGATCTCCTCCACCAAATCCCATCAGGCTGAAACCTCCCAGAATATGGAAGGCA
>CAZLWH010000061.1:0-3172 GCA_964563265.1 uncultured Erysipelotrichaceae bacterium | reverse complement strand
GCGTGAATTCAGAAGCTTACTGAAAGAACACTATTTGGACTTCGCCCTTGAACCGGCAGAACTCATCCTGATCAAGGAAAGAGAAGAAGCCATCAAGTTGGCTGAAGATGTCAAGAAAACCAAGCTCTATGAACTCTATGAAGATTTCAAGACCTTGGATGTCTATACCCAGATCAAACACCTGAATGCCTATGCGGTTGACCTCAACGTCAAGGCCCGCAAAAAAGTTCAGGCCTCCGTTGAACGTCTGCAAAGCAACAACGAACTCGATCAGGAAACCGTGTTGACCATGATCAAGAATGACGCTGTCAAAGGCGATCATGCGTTTGCGATCACCACTCAAAACGAAGCCATTAAGCTCGCTAAAAACGAGTTCGAACAAGGGTTCGATAAGCTCACCATCAATTTCATGGGCCGCAACAGCACCGATGAACTGATCGTTCAGCTCGACAAAGCCTTGTGGATCAAGGAACAGAAAGACAGTATCGCTTTACGCTTAGATCAGAAGAATCCCTTCATCATGTCCAAACTGGATGAGAAACAACTCAAACAGGCCGACAAGAAACAGGGTTTGGTTGATCTGGCCAAAGGCTTACTGACCAATACCTTGACCAAAGAAGACCTGGCACAGGCCTCCTTGTATGAAAACGTCAAGTTCCTGTTGAAGAAACAGAACCCGATCGTACTGGGCGTCTTGTCTGACAGAGAAAAAATCACCCTGACTTCCGAAGGAGACAAGCACATCGATGCGATCGCCTTCGACGTCGTCGATGACAACCGTGTTATCCAATACGTCAATAAGATCAAGATGCTGTGTGAGATCCCGGTCGTCTTACTGGATCACTTCACCTTGGCCTCGAAGTTTGTTGAACGCAATTTCACCAAGCACGAGATCGAAGGTTTAGCGAAAACCAAGATGGCCTATGATGACATCGCCCGCAAGATCTTTGATGAGAAGGCTGACCTGGGACTGCTGAAATATGCAGATCCGGCGAAAAACTTCACCTCACAGCTCTCTGATGATCTCAAGACCAGAACCTCAGAGCTCCTGAGCACCTGTGATGAAAGCGTATTGACCCAAGCCAAAGCCATCTTAGAATCCACTGAAGTGGATGAATTCGCTTGGGAACAGTTCGTACAGGAAACCTATTCCAACAACAAGCAGGCCATCGATAGGATCTATTATCCGGTGGCTTACGCCAAGAAACTCAATGAAGTTCAGAAAGCCCTCAACGGTCTCTTCAAAGAAGTCGTTAAGCGCGGCCTGAGCCCAGAGAACGTCTCAGAAGCCATTAAAGTCTCTGCCTTGAGTCTCAATACCGCCGACATCAAAGCCTTGTTTGATGGTGCCAATGCCTTCTATGATAAGGCCATCAAGCTCTCGGAAGACTATGTCGAAACCCCGGAATCCTTCTTCAAATATGTCCAGTCCAAATCGGCAGGCGAAGAGAAGAAAGATGAGAAGATCGTCGGGAATGCCTTGAGCAACCTCTCCAAAGCGGAATCACGTTATATTCCTTCCGTCTTCGAAGTACCGATCTATTCCTCGTTCCGTAAGGGACTCAACGTCTCCGAATTCTTTATCTCGACCCACGGCGTCCGTAAAGGTTTGACCGATACCGCCTTGAAGACCGCAGAATCCGGATACCTGACCCGGCGTCTGGTCGATGTTGCGCAAGATGTCATGATCGTTGAAGAAGATTGCGGAACCGATACCGGTTACGTCGTCGAAGACATCAGAGACAGAAAAAACAACACCGTCATCGAAGAACTCAAAGACAGACTCATCGGCCGTTACGCCAAAGAAGACATCATCAATCCTAAGACGGGTGAAGTCATGGTCGAAAGCGATGAATACATCTCCGAACCGATGGCGACCTTGATCGTCGAAGCCGGCGTCAAGAAAACCAAGATCAGAAACGTATTTACCTGTAAATCCACCGACGGCATCTGCGTCAAGTGTTATGGCCGTAACCTCGCCACCGGAAAACCGGTCGAAGTCGGCGAAGCTGTCGGGATCATGGCTGCCCAATCCATTGGGGAACCGGGAACCCAGCTGACCATGCGTACCTTCCATACCGGAGGGGTCGCTGCCGCTGAAGGGGGAGACATCACGCAAGGCTTGCCTCGTGTTGAAGAACTCTTTGAAGCAAGACGTCCGAAACGTCCGGCCATCCTGGCCAAGATCTCCGGCATCATCTCCGCCATCGAATCCGTCAACACCGACTTCTTCGATCGTGAAGAAAGCGACGCCAAGGAACTCCTGATCCGTATCGACGTGACCAACCAGAATACCAACGAAGTCGTTTCGCACTTCGCATCATTGACACAGCATATCCGACAGGATCTCAAGAAGGGCGAATACGTCGAGGCCGGTGAAAACCTGACCGATGACCATATCGATCCGAAAGAACTCCTCGAAGTCGGCGGTGTCGAATCCGTTCAGTTCTACATCATGAAAGAAGTCAAGAAGGTCTATCAGTCCCAAGGGATCGAAATCTCCGACAAACACCTCGAAGTCATGATCAGACAGATGCTGCGCAAAATCGTCATCACCGATGGCGGCGATGCCCATCTCTCCATCGGCATGCAGATGAGTATTTCCCACATCACCGCCCTCAATAAGCGCGTGTTGCTCAGCGGAAGAGCGCCTGCAGCCTTCAAACCCTTATTGTTAGGGATCTCCAAGTCTTCCGTTGAAACTGACTCCTTCCTGTCCGCGGCTTCCTTCCAGGAAACCACCAAGGTCTTGACCGATGCTTCCATCAAAGGAAAGATCGATCACTTGAAGGGTCTGAAAGAAAACGTCATCATCGGTAAACGCATTCCGGCAGGAACCGGATCCAAAGTGGATCGCGAATCTTCCCGCTTGATCTTGGCCAAAACCAATGCACTGAAAGAAGCCCGTTATGCGAAAAACGCACGACGTGAAGAAGAACAGAATTCCATGGAAATCCTGAGAGATCAGGAAAAATCAGACAAAGGCGAATAAGCGCTAGAAAACGGCTGGAAACAGCCGTTTTCTTTTCAATAATCATTGACAACGGGGATGAATAGCATTAGAATATGAAGGCTTATCGATGAATGAGTTCCGCACTGCGGAACATTACTTCAATAACGAAAGATGGCACACCCGGTAATGTGTGCAAGAAAGGGGTACGAAATGCCTACA
>CAZLWH010000060.1:8639-9135 GCA_964563265.1 uncultured Erysipelotrichaceae bacterium | reverse complement strand
AAGGCGTCAGTGCCGTCAGTGTCAACCTGACCACCAACAAAGCCACCCTCAGTTATGATCCTGCCATCGTCAAGATGAGCACTTTAAAAGCGGCTGTCGATAAAGCCGGATATAAAGCTTCCGAAATCGAAACCAAAGAACAGGCCGATGCGGAAAGCATAAGACAAGAACAAGAAATGAAAGCCATGACCGTCAAGCTGATCTTGTCGGCAGTTTTTGCGATTCCCTTATTGGTCATCGCCATGGTCCATATGTTTCCGCAGTTGAATCTCAGTTTACCAGACATCATCGATCATCATAAAAACCCAATCAATTTCGCACTGATTCAGCTCTTCTTGAGCCTTCCAATCATATATGCGGGACGCAAGTTCTTTACGATCGGATTCAAGACCCTCTCCAAAGGATCTCCCAATATGGACTCTTTGGTGGCGATCGGAACCGGGGCTGCTTTCCTGTATGGGCTATATAACACCGTCAAGATCGCGCAAGGCTTCAG
>CAZLWH010000060.1:0-8629 GCA_964563265.1 uncultured Erysipelotrichaceae bacterium | reverse complement strand
TGCTCTTCGCCAGCCTCCTTTCCCCACTGGACATCCTGTTGGGCAAGTGGCTGGAGACCCGCTCTAAAGGCAAGACCTCCCAAGCCATTAAAAAACTCATGGGTTTGGCGCCAAAAAGCGCCCATTTGGTCATCAATGATCAGATCCAGGAAATCAGTCTGGAAGAAGTTACCCTCAATGATGTCTTGTTGGTCAAACCCGGCGAAAGAATACCGGTCGACGGGATCGTTGTGACTGGCAACAGCGCCATCGATGAAAGCATGCTGACGGGTGAAAGTTTACCCATCGATAAATCGGTCGGCGATAAAGTCGTCGGCGGATCGTTGAATAAAAACGGCTCGATCACGATGAAAGCCACGGCAGTCGGTGAAGATACCGCCTTAGCCCGGATCATCAAGATGGTCGAAGATGCGCAAGGCCAAAAAGCCCCCATCGCCAAACTGGCCGATGTCATTTCTGCTTACTTCGTGCCGACCGTTATGGTCATTGCCGTTGTTGCTGCTGTATTTTGGGCTCTGCAAGGCAAATCCTTTGATTATGTCTTGAATATCTTTGTCACCGTCTTGGTCATTGCCTGTCCGTGTGCCTTAGGCTTAGCCACCCCGACCGCCATCATGGTCGGTACAGGCCGAGGTGCTCAGATGGGGATCTTGTTTAAAGGCGGAGAAGCCTTGGAACAAGCCCACAAGACCACCGCAGTCATCTTTGATAAGACCGGGACCTTGACTCAAGGTAAACCCAGCTTAAGTGATTTCGTCAGCTTTAACTCTGATGAGGATGCCTTACTGGCGATCTTGGCTTCTGCTGAGTCTGTTTCTGAACATCCTTTGGCGTTGGCCATCTTAGAAGCTGCCAAGACCAAAGCGTTGGTTCTGTCGACCCCCTCCGATTTCCTGGCAGTCAGCGGAAAAGGCCTCAGTGCTGTGGTCAACGGTCAAAAGATCCTGATCGGTAATGAAGCATGGATGAAGGAAAACAACATCGCCTATGACGCGATCCCTGAGATCGCAAGCTTATCGGATCAAGGCAAAACGGTCCTCTTGGCCGCCATTGACGGAAAAGTCGTTGGCTTAATGGCCATTGCAGATCTGTTGAAACCGGAAGCGATCGACGTCGTTAAAAAATTAAAAAAATTAGGGCTTAAGGTTGCGATGATCACCGGTGATCATCGCCGTACCGCCAATGCGATCGCGGCTCAAGCCGGGATCGACATCGTCTTATCAGAAGTCTTGCCTCAAGACAAAGGGGCAGAAGTTGATCGTCTTAAAAAAGAAGGGTATGTGGTTGCGATGGTGGGAGACGGCATCAATGATGCGGTTGCCTTAACCAAAGCAGACACCGGAATCGCCATCGGCAATGGGACGGATGTCGCCATCGAATCAGCCGATGTCGTCCTTATGAGATCTGATCTCAATGATGTCGTAACCGCGATTGCCTTATCCAAAGCCACGATGATCAACATCAAAGAAAACCTGTTTTGGGCCTTCATCTATAACATCATCGGCATCCCGTTTGCGGCAGGGGTGATCGCCTATTTCGGCGGACCGCTGTTGAACCCTGTCTTTGCTGGAGCTGCCATGGCGATGAGCTCAGTCAGCGTCGTATCCAATGCCTTGCGCTTGCGTTTCTTTAAGGAGAAAAAATAATGGAACATGATCACTGCGAAATGCACAAACACACCGTCAGAGACAATCAGGAAGTGGTGGATCTGACCAATCGGCTCAACCGTTTGGAAGGACAAGTCAGAGGCATCAAATCCATGGTTGAATCCGATGCTTATTGCGATGACATCCTGATCCAGGTGGCTGCCGTTAAAAGCGCTCTGGATGCCTTTGCGAGCCAATTGTTTGCCCAACACATCAAGACCTGTGTCGTCAGAGACATCAAAGCCGGGAAGGCGGAGATCGTGGATGAACTGATGACCACAGTTAAAAGACTGACTCGCTGATGCAGAAAAGAAAACTGAATGTCGAAGGGATGACCTGTTCTTCTTGTGAACAAAAAGTTTCATCGGCTTTTAAACGCACCTCAGGGGTCAAATTCGTTTCGGCATCCTATCAAACCGGCGCTGTCTACATCCAAGGCGAACGCTTGCCGGAAAACGAACAGCTTGAGAAAGCCATCTCACCGTTGGGTTATCATATCGTAAAACCCCAGTTTCCCTGGAAATTCACCGCACTTCTCAGTGTCGGTCTGATGGTTTATTTTGGATTTTCGATGCTGTACGGAAGGCTTTTGTTTGATCCTACCCAACAGACCTTCAGTTTTGGTCTTGTGGTTATATACGGTCTGGTGAGCTCTTTGCATTGTGTCGGGATGTGCGGTACTCTTGCGATGGGCAGTGTCCTCAATAAAAAAGGCATCAAGCCAATGAGCGGGATGTGGTCATATCAGTCAGGACGTTTGATTTCATACACCCTCAGCGGAATCGTATTGGGGGCCTTGGGTTCTGTCTTTACGATCTCGCAAGACCTCAGAAATATCCTGCTTTTGGGGGCTGGACTCTGGATGGTGGCCTTGGCTTTACAAATGGCCGGCATCTTAAGGATCAAATTACCCAGTCTCAGTTTTAAATCCAAGAAAAAAGCCAATACGGCATTCGTGGTTGGTTTATTGAATGCCTTGATGCCTTGCGGCAGTCTTCAAACGATGCAGATCATTGCCTTATCGACCTCCAGTTGGATGTTGGGCGGGGCAGTCATGCTGGTCTTTGGACTCATGACCGCGCCTTCTTTGATGATGATGCAGTGGTTTGCGACCCGTCTTTCTTCTGTCAAAGGCCAAAGTGTCAAGATGATCTCAGCTTTCGTGGTTGCGTTGATGGGCTTTCAGATCGTCATGCAGTCCCCGATTGTTTATCAGCCCGTCATGGCGTTGATCGGGTCAGTGTCTGCGACTGAGCAGGCTCCTGTCATCGACGGGGTCCAAGAGATCCATCTCAAGATCGTCAATGGTCAGTATGAACTGACTGCCAATACAGTCAAAGTCAATCAGCCTGTTCGCATCGTCTTTGACGGTTATGAGAATTCGATGGGCTGTGCCAATCCGTTGATCCTGACTTGGTCAGGGGTGAAGATCGACATCCGGACCAATCCGGAACCCTATGTATTCACGCCAACGAAAACCGGATCTCTGGAGATCCATTGTTGGATGGATATGGTGCGTACAACCATCAAAGTCATTGAATAAAACAAAGCGCTGGATTCAGCGCTTTTTTACGGCTATTCTCAGGATGGTCTTCAGGTTTTCGGCTTTTGTTTTTGTGAAGTCTGATAAGTAGATTTCTTTATGGGTTTTGGATTGTCGTTCAAACCCTTTTTCTTGGATGAAATCTTCCAGGATCTTAAAGCTTTGAGGTTCTGAATCAAAGGATCCGACATGCAGGATCTGGGCGATCTCGCCTTCTTCAATCGTTTCGAATCGGATCTGATCCAGCAAGAGACCTTTCTTGGCCAGATTCTGTTTGATGGTTTCCAGATGGCTTTCTTTGATGAACTCGGGCTGTCTGATCATCAAGGTATAAACAAGGTCATCTTTGGTCCAGCTTCCTTTAGAAATGGCTTCTTGAGAGATATCCCACAAGCCTTCTAAAGGATAGACCGCATACTCGCTGTATCCGTCGATCACAAGCCCTTTGCGCGGGGCAAACTTCAATCCGTAAGACAGGGAGAACAAAGTCTCAACGGCGTTCTGAAAGCCTGCAGAGGTCGGTGCGCCACTGCCTTTGATACAAAGATAATTCATTTCCTGCAAGGTCAAAAGAACCGGTGTGGTTTTAGGGCTGTAGATCGTCTTCTCGTCTTTCTTCCAATCCAGTTTGGTCATTGGATTCTCAGAGCCAGTTTCTGTGGATCAGTCAGCTTGTCTTTGTCTAAACCATTGAAGGTCAGGATCAATCCGTCCGTGAGATCATAGCGGGGAATCAAGTGGAAATGAACATGGTTCACGCTTTGTCCGGCGGCTTCATGAGCATTCGTTAACAGGTTATACCCATTGGGTTTTAGAATCAGGTCATAGCGTTTTGATAAGCGCCTTGAGATCCCATGAATGCGCGCAACCAGATACGAAGGGCAATCCGTGAAATCATTGTAGTGTTTTTTAGGCAGGATCAAAGTATGGCCCTTGGTGACCGGATTGATGTCCAATATCGCCAAAACAAAGTCATCTTCATAGACGATCGTACTGGGGATTTCATGATTTGCGATTTTACAAAAGAGACACATGGTGGTTTACCTCAACAAAATCATAGCATAAAAAAACCGCGATGTTTCGCGGTTTAGTCGATGATGTAATCAGGATAATTGATACCGATCATGTCGTACAGGGTACGGTCGTAGATCTTGAATTTGTTTGAAGTATAGTAGCCCATCAGGCCCAATTCAACAAAGGTTGCATCCTTGGTGAAGGTCGTGATGATTTCATCTTTGATGGAATTGGCATCAGCGACATTGACTTGAACGATGTAGAACAGTTTGTTGTCGGTGTCTTCCATAACGTCAGACAGGGTCGGGACCATCGCTGCTTTTAAGAACGTGGCCACCAATTCAGGCAAATCAGAACCGGTGTAATAGATCTTCGAATCACTGACATAAGAATCATTGGCATATTTCTTAGCCACGGCATCGAAGGATTCACCATCTTTGATGGCTTTCAGAGCCAAATCAGCATCGGTTTTCTTTTCGATTTCCATGAGTCTTGCTTTGACCGGTTTGTAGGTCGAAACGATCGTCGTGAAGGTGTCTGTCAGGTATTTGCTGACCAAGGCATCGGCTTGAGCTTCAACAATGAACTTATTGTTGAATATGTCAGTCTGGTCTTTATAACCAGCATCTTTGATGGCTTTGGCAACATCCGCTTTATTCTTTTCTAGGAAAGCATTCAGCGCCGTTGTTGCGGCAGCTGTGATTGCAGCAGTAGTTCCAACTTCTTTGGCCAAGATCATTCTCTTGGATAAAGTCAAGGCAACAACGGCAGGATAAGGTTCAACCTTGCCCATGACGTCATAGATGTCGCCTTTGGTAATCGTCTTGTTGTCTAAGGTGACCAGAACGGTCTTGGGATCAGAGATCTTGGTGGTCTTATCATAGCAGCCCACCAACATGAACGCTGCCAATACAATAATGAGTAGTTTTTTCATGGGTTATTCCTCAACGCCGAAGTATTTCTTCATGGACGTTTCAAGCTCAGTGTTGCCTTTGAAATCGATGTGCAAGAGCTGGGCATTGTCCCACAGGATCTTGCCGGCCAGTTTTGTATTGGCATTCAGAATGGCATAATAGAATTCTTTATAGGTCTTTAATACTTCCAATGAGGAAGGATCCATTTGGATCAGGTGATAACCGAAAGACGTGGTGATCCAGGCACTGGTCTGACCTTCTTGAAGTGCCAAAGCGGCAGCCAGGAAGTTGGCCTGATAACTGGTGTCTTTATCCATGTATCCCAACAAGCCTTTGACTTGATTGGTTTGGGTATCTTCAGAGTACTTCACGACGGCATCTTCAAAGCTCATTCCGCCAGCCAAAGCATCTTTGACGGCCTGTAAACGAGCCGCTTCATCGGCGGTCGGTTTGGCAGGGTCATCCATCGCAATCAGGATATGACTGACAACACGCGGTTTCTTTAAGGTGACGAAGGCATCAAAGTATTCGCTCATGTGGGCATTGATGTAGGCTTCATTCATCTTGTCGGTCTTGACGATCTCATTGATGTAGGCATCCAGATCATCCAAGGAGTTATAATCGCTTTGATTCAGATAGTATTTAGCGATCGTATCATAGGTATACCCGTAAGAGGCATACGCGGTCGCCAACTGCTTCCAATAAGCAACGGTATCGGCTTTGGTGGTCTTGATGAGCTCTTTGATTTCATCTGTGGTTTCAACAGAGCCGTCAATGATGGCCCGTTTCAGATTGACATAAACAGCATAATCACCGTAATACTTGTAGAGTTCGTCATAGAATTCATCCGTGGTGACATTTTCACCGCCGACTTCAAATACAACGTCTTTACCGCCTTCAGTTTTCGAAGGCAACAAATCAGCGGCCACATCCTTCAATTGGGTGTAACCAAACATGGTAACGATCGCAACAAATGCGGTGGTCATCAAAGTGAAAAACCAGTGTGCACCGAGTGCTTTTGCAAGCTTCGGTTTTTTCTTTGCTTTACTAAACTTCAACACTGCCACTACCGCCAGATAGACGACAGCATAGACGACAGCGAATCCTATCAATATTAGTACTTCTACTGACATTTCAAATCCTCCTAAGGAATCTTACTTATTATAAGTTGATTCAAGATATAATGCAAGAAATAAAAGAGTGTATGCCACAATTGTCCATAATCGTTATGATATAATATTTTATGCTTAAATAGACTCCAAAAAGAAAGAATGGTGACACGAATATGAGCACACTTCAAATACAGAATCTTCATGTAGAAATCGAAGGAAAAGAGATCCTCAAAGGGGTCGATCTGACCGTCAACAGCGCTGAAATCCATGCCCTAATGGGTCCCAACGGTAATGGAAAATCGACCTTATTGGCAGCCATCATGGGCCATCCGAAATATACGGTTACGCAAGGATCGATCACCTTTGACGGGAAAGATGTCTTATCGATGGCGGTCAATGAACGCAGCCGTTTGGGCCTATTCTTAGGGATGCAATATCCCATGGAAGTGGCCGGAGTCACCAATTCCGACTTCCTAAAAGCAGCCCTCAACGCCAGAAGAGAGACCCCGATTCCTTTGTTTACCTTCATCCGTACCTTAGAAAAAGCCGTTCATGCGCTTCAAATGAAGGATGATCTGGCTCACCGTTATGTGAACGAAGGCTTCTCCGGCGGTGAAAAGAAACGCAACGAGATCCTTCAGATGATGCTGCTTGAACCCAAGATCGCCATGCTGGATGAAATCGATTCCGGCTTGGATGTCGATGCGATGAAGGTCGTCGCGACAGCCATCAATGAACAAGCCGTCAAATCACACGTCGGATTGATCATCGTTTCCCACTATGAACGTTTTTATCAGCTCATCGTACCGACCCATGTCCATGTTATTTTGGATGGGAAGATCGTGCTTTCCGGCAATGCCGATTTGGTCAACCGGATCGATACGGAAGGCTATGATTGGATCGCCCAAGCGTATGGGGTCCAGATCGTCAAAGAAGTCAAGACAAGACCGGTCACAGCCACTTCATTGGGCACATGTGCCGTCAAAGAAAGAGGCATGGAATGACCGAGTTGACCCTGAAACAGGGATCCAACCGTTACGCCCTGAATCAAGATACCCACATCTCGACCCTGCCTGATACCAACCATAATCTGGTGCTGGATTTTACAGGCCAAATTACCGCAACCCTAAAGGTCAGCCTCGCTGAAGGCTCTACCTTGGATATGTTTTGTTTCAATACGGCAGATGCCTTATCGATGAATGAAACCTATACGCTACAAAAAGATGCCGTATTGAATCTTTCATACGGGGATTTGACTGTCGGTGATACGACACGGTCCGTTCAGGTCGATCTTTCAGGCAAAGGATCCAAAGTCCAGCTCAACAGCGCGACTTTGATCAGCCAAACCACCGATCTTCGTTATCAGTTTAGCCACAAGGCCCAATTCACCCAAGGCGACATGAAGAATTTCGCCGTCATGGTCAAAGACGGGAACCTGAGTTTATACGCCATCGGTCATATCGAAAAGACCGGGGCCAACAGTGAGACCCATCAAAGCACACGCGTCCTCAATTTGGAAGGCTCAAAGAAAGCAGCGGTTTATCCGCATCTGATCATCGACAACAACGATGTCCAGGCCTCTCACGCGGAAAGTACGGGCCAGATGGATGATGATCACCTGTATTATCTGCAGTCTCGCGGTCTCAGTGAAGCCCAAGCCATCCGTTTGATGGTGAAAGGCTACCTGAGCTCGGTCACCGACAGTATCAGCGATGAGACGCTCAAAGCACTGATCTTAGAGAAAATCGATCAGAAGGTGGAAGAAATATGCTAGATGTCAAAAAAATCAGACAAGATTTTCCGATGTGCGTCAAACACGATGCCACCGGTAAGGTCTACTTGGATAATGCCGCAACGACATTCAAACCAAACACGGTCATCCAAGCCGTGACCCGTTATTATACCGATTCCTCTGTCAACATCCATCGTGGCGATTATGATCTTTCCTATCAGGTTTCCGATGAGTATGAACAGACTCGTAAGACCGTGGCCCGTTTTCTCAACGCTGACGAACGAGAAGTCATCTTTACCTCCGGAGCCAGCGCTTCATTGAATCTGTTTGCCTATGGCTGGGCCCAGGAGTTTCTGAAGAAAGGCGATGTTATTTTGTCTTCCGAAGCTGAACATGCCTCCAACATCTTACCCTTGATGAAGGCTGCTGAACTCACCGGGGCCATCATTGAATATATCCCGTTGACGGAAGAAGGGGAACTCACGATCGAAGCCTTCAAAGGCGCCATGCATGACAAAGTCAAGCTGGTCTCGATTGCCCATATTTCCAATGTCTTGGGTTTTGTCCATCCCATCAAGGAACTGGCCAAGATCACCCATGAGTACGGGGCCATCATCAGTGTCGACGGGGCTCAATCCGTGCCTCACATCAAGACTGACGTCAAAGAC
>CAZLWH010000059.1:9006-9315 GCA_964563265.1 uncultured Erysipelotrichaceae bacterium | reverse complement strand
GAAGCGAGACATTGAGCGATTCTACGATGTCGCGGCATACTCCAACGCCATGATTGCACGCCGGAAATCCATTCAATAGCGATTTCCCTGTACGGATGCTTTCATCGATTCCCGTTTGGGCTTCCAGATAGCGGTTGTGTCTGGTGTAACTGTCGATGGTCGTCGGCAAAAGATCGGCTCCGCCTTCATCTTGAAGGAATTTGAGGAGTTTTTTATGTTCATTGGGTAAAGCGACCCCGGCACGCGGCTGAATGAGGGTGACTTTTTCTTGAGCCGCCAAAGCCAAACGATGGCTGAAGCGTTTCTCTG
>CAZLWH010000059.1:5681-8996 GCA_964563265.1 uncultured Erysipelotrichaceae bacterium | reverse complement strand
TCCTTCAGATCGACCTCTTTTCCTGTCGGCCATTGTATTAAGACCTCATCACGCAGTTTCAGGAAATCTTCTAAGGGCATTTTGGTGTTGATCATCGTAATTTCTCCACGTTTCTTTTTAACATACGGCAAACTTGATCAGGATGTCTTAAGGCCAATAAGCCAAGACAACTGATCACATACTGGGAATCCAAATAGGCTTCAAGGTGATCCGGCAACAGGATCTCAGGATGGGCACTGCTTTTCAACGCATGACTTAATATATTTTTAGGATCCTCTGAATGGATCAGCGGACCGCCGATCCCGATGATGATTTTAACGTCAGAAAGATCTTTACCGGTCTGGCTGGTGCTGATGCCCATCGGCGAGTAGGCTGTCTCTAGTCTTCCCGCATGACGCGCAGCGGCCAGTTCGGTACACCATGAGGCCAAGATCGTATCCATCTTTGAATCCGCGGCTGAGTGAATATCCTTCTGGATCTGATCAAGGTAATGGGTCATGGCTTCATCATTGAGCGGATCTTCTTTTTTATGGCTGGCCACATGGGCAGCGCTGAAACGCACGCCAAGATCGCCTTCAACACTCCGCTTTTCGAGCGGCTCATGCAGACCTTTATAGCTGGCCGAATCTTTCAGGATGAACTTCGAATTCATACTGTAGACATCGGTGGTGGCTCCGCCGATATCGATGGCCATCAAGTCACCCAAACCAGGCTCGGTTTTTGTGCCTTTGGCCAACAGTTTAAGGGCTTCCAACACACTGGAGGGGGTCGGCAAGACGATATCATCAATAAGAGAACTGAGTTCGGATAGTCCCTTGGCCTTGACGATCGTTTTCAAAAACAAGGATCGAATCAATTCCCGGCAAGGTTCGACTTGAAGTATCCCGTAAGTCGGCATGACATTATCACACACCAGATATTCAAACGCTGTTTTTGAAAAAATCGATGCGACATCATCCCGACAGGATTTATTACCCGCATAAATGATGGGAAAGTTTGGTTTCAGGCTTGCGATCATGGTTGCGTTATGTACGACCACTTCGGTATTACCGCCATCAGTACCACCGCACAGCAGTAATATATCGCACTGCGCTTCTTGGATTTCGATCAGTTCGCTTTGGTTAAGTTCAAAAGCATAAGAGCGAATGACTTTCGCCCCCGCGCTGTAACAGGCCAAGGTGGCTGCTTTCAGTGTCAGATCCGGAACCAGTCCTACCGCAATCATCTTTAGTCCGCCTTTGGCGGAACTGCAGACCAAGGTTTGATCGATCTTCACGGAATCCAAGACCGGTTTCATTTGACGTTTGACATTGTCGATCCCGATGGAGATGTCTGTCTCAGCGGTGGTGAAATCGTTGGCCTTGGCCAAAATGATTTCCTGATCCGTATCGACGATAAGGCCTTTGGTATAGGTTGAACCGACATCGAAAAGACTGTAAATCGGCATATTAATGGATGATCCCTAAATCGGTTTTCAAATCCTCGATGCCTTGATTGATATCACTGCCTGGTGCATAAACACGGTTGAAACCCATGGCTTTGAATTTGGCTTCGACTGGACCGAAATCCATCTTACCGATAACGAGATTGCCTCCGACATACAACAAGACTTCTTTTAATCCGGCTTCCTGGCAATAATCCCCAAAGCCTCTGCAATCCAGTTCACCTTGTCCGTATAGACTGGAGACAAAGATTGCTTTCGCGTTGGTTTCGATGGCCGCATCCACGAATTCTTTTTGAGAAACCATGACGCCCAGATTGACGACATGAAAGCCGGCTTGTGATAATGCGTATTCGATGATGCGGTTGCCTACCGCATGCACATCAGCGCCGATGACGCCGATAACGACCGTTGTTTTTTCCATGGTTGCTCCTTAGTCTCCAAAGTGATTGATCGAATGGATATCTTTGATGGTTTCATCAGAAACCATCCCTACCAACTCATAGGTCTGTTTCTGAGGATCATACACCGTATCTTCCAATAAATGAAAATTCTGGATCTGTAAGGTATGGGTCACATGGGTTCTGGGACCGGTACAGTATTGGACGATATCAGACCCGATCTTGATGTGGGTCGGATCCATGTAACTGATCAAAAGATCTTTTTGAATCAGGGCTTTGACTTTCTTCTCAAGCACAGACAAAGAAACACGGGGTTTCTTATTGAAAGACAGTATAAAACCGTGTTTGACATCGCCGTGTCCATCACAGACCAAACCGTAATCACTTTCAAGGATATGGACCAATAGGTCTTCGGCACTGTGGGCCATGCGGCGGAATTGAAGGGATTTATAGACGGTATTTTTGATGTCATCGGGTTCAGGTCCAAACAGATTCGGACGGACCACGATGACTTCTTCACCGATCCCAATCAACAGATCACCGTTGATGCCCAATTGATCATAGATGGCGTCAAAGTGTTCAACGACGACCCTTTTCTTATCCGTCAAGGCGGATCTGATGGCTTCTCCCAATTCGTAAGCCTGAGTAAAAGCCAGTTCCAAGCGAAGATCGATGTGATAGGTGTGGGCCGTAAAATGGTTCTTCCCGTAATCCCTCATCAAAGGAGAAGGACGGGTATTGATCCCGTCATCATCGTTGGTCAATTCTAATCCGGGAAACATCCCTTTGATCAACAGTGATTTACCGCTTCCGGCATCCCCAATGATCCCAATCAGTTTATCGTTGGGCAAAAGATACTTCTGTGAGATCTGGTTGCCCAGATTCTGCATGCGGTTGCTTCCCCGAGGGGCAAAGTAAGTCGCATAGCGTAATTGTTCAATGCTGGTTGAACTCATGGTTTTTCTCCTTCATGAACTTCAGATTTAAAGACAGATTCACGAAAAAACAAGATGCATGATCTTGTTTTACTTGATGGCGGTTTTGGAAAACGCAAGGTCAGAAATCATGATGGAAATGCGCTCCTTGTTTAACTTAAGTTTATCACTTATTGCGTCAACACACAATTTACACAAGGCAAAAACGAAAGGAATCAGGCCCTTCTGACCATCCCGGTCTCCAAAGCGACCCGTTTTACTTCGGTTGCGATGGTGTCCGCCACTCGCGGATCAAAGACGGAAGGAATAATGTAGTCTGCGGACAGTTCCTGATCCGAAATCAATGAGGCCAAGGCTTGTGCGGCCGCCAGTTTCATGGGTTCAGTGATCTGGGTGGCTTTCGCATCCAGTGCTCCTCTGAATAATCCCGGAAAGACCAAGACATTATTGACCTGGTTGGGAAAATCAGAACGTCCGGTTGCGATGATGAACGCGCCGCCTTTGATTGCTTCTTCGACGGTGATTTCAGGCTCAGGAT
>CAZLWH010000059.1:0-5671 GCA_964563265.1 uncultured Erysipelotrichaceae bacterium | reverse complement strand
TCTCATCACTGACCAATCTGGGCGTTGAAACCCCGATAAAGACATCCGCATCGACCAAGGCTTCTTTTAAACTCAATTTCAAATCCAAAGGATTGGTAAACTCCGTGAGTTCTTTGGACAGGAAATCGTAGGAAGTATTCTCACTTTTACGAAGGATCCCTGCTTTGGTAAAGCCAAGGATATTAATGACACCCAATTGACGAAGCATAAACATGATCGAACTTCCGGCTGCACCGGCGCCACTGACCACGACTTTCAGCGATGAAAAATCTTTCTTGACAAGCTTTAACGCATTGATGAGACCGGCTGCGACAACAATGGCTGTTCCGTGCTGATCATCATGAAACACAGGAATATCCAATGTCGATTTCAAGGCCCTTTCGATCTGGACACAACGCGGGGCTGAGATGTCTTCAAGATTGAAACCGCCGAAAGACGGGGCCAAGGCTTGACAGATCCGGATGATCTCTTCAGGGTCTTTGGTGTCTAGTGCGATGGGAACCGCATCGATCCCTCCAAAGGCTTTAAACAAGGCACACTTCCCTTCCATGACCGGTAAAGACGCTTTCGGTCCGATGTCGCCCAGACCTAAAACGGCCGTCCCATCGGTGATGACCGCAACAGCGTTGCCTTTCCAGGTATACTGATAGACCGCTTCAGGATCGGCTTTGATGGCCAGGCAAGGCTGAGCCACACCGGGCGTATACGCCAAACTGAGATCCTGCTTGTTGTTGAGTTCACATTTTAATTCGATGCTGAGCTTGCCCTTCCACTTGGCGTGGGCCAGCAATGATTTTTCATAGATATCCGACATAGATCCTCACTCTCTGTATTTGGCTTGTTCGATCTGATAGAGATCGTGTCCAAACGCATCGATCACAACGATCGCAGGAAAATCTTTGACCCAGAAACGATGAATGGCTTCGGTCCCCAGATCTTCATAACACAAGACTTCGCTTTTGACGATGCTTTTTGAGATGATCGCGCCGAGTCCGCCGACGGCAGCGAAATAGACGGCCTTGTTTCTGACCAAGGCATCGATGACGGCTTGATTGCGGTCACCTTTTCCAATGATGCCTTTCAGGCCTTGATCAAGCAAGTCTGGCGTAAACGGATCCATACGGTAACTGGAGGTCGGTCCCGCTGATCCAATGGCCGAACCTGGTTTGGCTGGTGCCGGTCCAACGTAATAGATCACTTCATTATTTAATGTAATCGGCAAAGGCTTGCCTTGAGCCATACAATCCGATAAACGTTGATGGGCTGCATCTCGGCCGGTAATCATGGATCCGCTAAGATAAACGATATCTCCCGCTTTCAGTGATAAGATCGTTTCTTCATCCAAAGGCAACTGGATCTTAAGTTCTTTCATAGAGTGCTCCTAAAGGATGGCTGAGGCATGTCTTGAGGCATGGCAGCTGATGTTTATGGCGACAGGAATGGATGCGATGTGAGTCGGATAGGCTTCGATGTTGATGGATAAGGCCGTGGTCGATCCTCCCAGACCGGCAGGTCCAATGCCCAGTTTATTGATTTTTGAGATCAGTTCTTCTTCCAACTTCGCATAATTGGGATCTGGATTGGGATGATCGACCCCTCTTAAAACGGCTTTCTTGGCGATCAGGGCCGCCATTTCAAAGGTACCGCCGATCCCGACACCGACGATCATCGGCGGACAGGCATTGGGACCAGCCTTATCCACGGTGTCCAGGATGAATTGTTTGACGCCTTCAATGCCTACGGAAGGCGCAAACATCTTGAGCGTGCTCATGTTTTCGCTGCCAAAGCCTTTCGGCATGACTTCGATCTTGATTTTATCGCCCGGGACGATTTCCGTGTGAATCACGGCCGGGGTATTGTCTTTGGTGTTGGATCGATCAAACAGCGGGTCTTTGACCACAGATTTTCTGAGATAGCCTTGTGAATAAGCTGCCCTGACGCCGTCGTTGACGGCTTTCGTCAGATCTCCCCCGATGATCGATACATCTTGACCCAATGCAATAAAAACAACGGTCATTCCTGTATCTTGGCAGATGGCGATCCGTTCAAACTTGGCCAGTTTGTCATTGTCGGCGATCTGTTTGAGCACAGTTTGTCCAAGGGGTGATTTTTCAATTTTTAGTTGTCGTTCAAGTGCGTCCATCATCGGCTGTCCAATATCAAAATTGGCCTCTAAACATAGCGCTTCAACGGTTTCTGTGATCTTATCGGCATTTAGGGTTCTCATGTGAATCTCCAATCGGATCTGCTGTCTTTATTCTATCATAGGCAAGGGTCTTTATTCGCTACCAGGTCAGTCAATAAAAAAGCACTATTGTGCTTTGACTTTAACGCCCAGTAAAACAGCCAGGGCAACCGCCTGATCATGATCAACGGTCAAGCCTTTGAGCCTTTGCGGACTCAAGCGGATCCCGTCCAATCTGCATCCGGATACATCCATCCCTACTAAGGCTGTCTCATAGAAATCAGCTTGGGTGAAATCAACCTTCTCTGTAATGAAACCGGTCTGTTTCAACTCTTGAAAGGCACTTTCCGAAAAGTTACTGTCGATGAAACGAACCTGTTCAAAGTGACTTTCACTGAAATCGGATAAGGAGAAGGTACACTTGATGAATTCGGTGAATTTTAGTTTTGATTTACGAAGGATACTGCCGGTGCCTTTACAGTTATCAAATCGGACCCTGAAAAACAAACAACCACTCAACGGAAGATTGGAAAGATCACAATGATCGAAGATACAGTCGACAAAACTTGTCTTCTTGAAATCACCGGTAAAACGTACTTTTTTAAAAATGCATCCGTTGAATTCTTCACTGAAATCAAAATGAAGCACCGTATTCTCAAATTCATAATCCCGGAATTTCCCGTCGGAGGGCATTTCGCCTTGATACGTTTGAATCTCAGGAGAAAATTTCGGTTCATAGGATTTGGATCTGGTCATTATATTCTCCTTATTTAAAGACTGTCTTTAACACTGTACCATGATTGTTTTACTTCTGTCTATCGATCATCCAGAAAAGAGTCGGTCTTCTCCACTCTAAAGGATTCTTCTAACATTGCTTCAGTAAGTCTATGTCTTCATGGCTGATGAATCCGATATTGAGGGCTTCATCGATCAAAATGTCATTGTTGATTAAGCCATATGGACTGATTTCTTTTTATTGAGAGTATCATGGCCATTAAGCAGAAAACACCTAAAGATCAACGCACATCCAAGACTATGGGCCCTTCTCATCACACTGCTTCACGGCCATTCAAGACACAATCCATTCGTAATCTATATTTAACTCAATATTCCAATAGGCAGATCTTGATTAACCTGTGTATGTCAGCAATGAATCCTACTCAGTATCTTATCTTCTTTTGAAAAAAAAACCTATTAATAGTAAGGTTTCTCTTTTATCTTAGGGTTATTGATGATTTTCATGATCAGTAATCCAATCTGGATCTTGAAAACTTCGTCGGGGTTTTTAAGTTCTGAATTTAAAATTATCTTAATCTTCTCCAAACGATAAATGAAGGTATTTCTATGAAGAAACATGTTTTTTGCAGCATCACTGATGTTACCGCCCGACTGGAAATACTGTGCCAGAGTATCAACCAAATTTGCATTGTTTTGCTGATCGAAACTTATCAGTCTGCCAAGCGTTGATTGATACAATTCTTCAAGTGCGTCACGGGAATTCACTGAATCCAACAAATGGTAAATCAAAAGTTCTTCATAAAAAGAGACAGAAACAGGTTGATTGATCTGCACTGAAATACGGATTGCTTCCTGCGCTTGAGTATAGCTCTTTTTCATCTCCAGAAATTCTGGGCATGGTTTACCGACCCCAATCCTTACTTTTGTTTTTTCATTATATTTCATCATGGCTTCATAGACGTCATCAACAAACTCCTTAAGATACAGACTGGAACTATAAAAGGGTGTGTTTTCTTTGACCTTAATGAAACTGATAATGAAGTTACCGCGATGGATCGATAAGACATTCTGATTGTTTAGGTAAGCAACATGATCAAGCACACTAATCAATTCCTCTTTGTATTTATTGAATTTGGTTCTGGCCATCAACAAATCAAGATTCATTGATTCAAATTCATTCTCGATTTTAGAAATCATACAGATGTATTTTTTGCGGGGATCTAGATTATGAAACTCAGCAAGATAATTGGCAGCATGAACTGATTCAATTTTTCCCTCTAGTAAATCATCAAAGAAATCTTGCTGCAATAAATGCCTTGCTTCTTCAATCTGACGTGTCTTTAATCGTTCTAACGCTACATTGGTAGCGGCAGCTTCCAGTGCCATATACTCTACACTGGACATTTTATTCACTGTTTCCCATACGACCAAATATCCGTAAGAGGTTTTATCTGCATGGAAAGGCAATACACGGCAAACGACTTCCCCTTTGTTGTTTGGATAACGGCGCTTGACTGATTTCTTAAACTCCTGGATATTCTGGGGCATGTCTTCAATAAATTCTGCGGGGAATATTTTTTCTTTCCGGTTGAGTTCAAGATAATCTGAGATCTTAACCACGTTGTCATGGTGTTCGGCAAAAGTTAGTAAACGCCATTTACTGTCAACAATCAGAACAGGGTTACCCACTAGTTTGGCAATAACTTTTACCAGCTCATCCAATCCTCCACCTTCCAACGAACACTTAGTCAAAGCTTCGTGGATATTAAACAATTTCTTCAAGGCAGAATCTTCCCGTTTATGGATCTCATTGTTGATAAGGCTCGACACCATTGAGAGTGAATATTGGAAAGGGATCTCAACAATCGGTAAATTGACCCTATTGGCTTCTTCAATCATGCAGGCCGGGATTTTTCCCAAGAACCGCTTGGGTTTGATTCCAATGCCTGAACAATTAATGTCGGCCAATTCACGGATGATTTTAACTTGTAATTCCGGATCATCTTTGAAGATAAATCCAGTTGTCAATACAAAATCACCGGTTGTGAACCAGTCAAACGCATCGGGATTGTCCATTGTGTTCACATTAAAAATAACGTTATCTATTTTAGCGTCTCCAGCAACTATTTTTAAACCCTGTAGCGTTTCTTTGCTGATCAATTCTCTGACGGTAAATGAGATCAATGTTTTTACCTTACCTTTGGTATGCTTATACTATATCTTATTTTTGTTTTATTTTGTATCAATGACACTTGACGAATCTTTAAGAATCCGACCTGATCGGACGATCAATATCGGCTGGCTTGTGTAGGCAATGACCTCATTATGAGAAACTGAATCAAAAAGCGTTAAATGGGCACGATGTCCTATGTCAACACCTTATTTCTGTAGACCAAGTAAACGTGCTCCGCCGTCAGTCATCATTGACCAGATTTGTTCGATCTCATTCTTCTGATAGAATCTCTGGATATGAGCCAAAAGCAAAGCTGCTTGTTTAATATCACCGCTGCCAAGAGGATTGAAGAAATCCCGGATATTGTCTGATCCCAATCCAATCAGAGTTCCTTTTTCTAACAAACGTTTGACCGGTGCCAGATTTCTGGTTGAAATGGCCGTTGGAGCAATGGTGACCTTCAAACCACTTTCATGGATCAAGTTAAGCGCCTCATCCAATTCATTTGAATCAAGGGCACTGAGCGTGCAGCAATGTATTCCATTGACTCGCCCGTTCAAACCAAATTCCTTCAT
>CAZLWH010000058.1:0-9431 GCA_964563265.1 uncultured Erysipelotrichaceae bacterium | reverse complement strand
GAGAGCAACTTTAAATGAGCTCTCGTTTAAGACCCTCAAGCAAGATCGGCATCATCGGAGGAGGCCAACTCGGCCAAATGATGGGCTTATCAGCGATCCAAAGCGGTTATAAAGTCGCCGTCTTGGATCCTGATCCCAATTGTCCTTGTGCTGTTTTTGCCCAACCCCTGATCGTTGCGGAATATACCGATGTGGTCGCTTTGGCTCAGCTTTGTGAGCTGTGTGATGTCGTGACTTATGAATTCGAAAACGCCGACAGTGCTTTGATCGACGGGTTCAACATCAATGACAAGATTCCCCAAGGGGCCTTGGCCTTAACGCTGTCTCAGCATCGTCTGAAAGAAAAAGCCTTTGCGCAATTTCTGGAGATCCCGACCCCGGCTTATCTTCCGGTAAGGTCTCAAGAGGATCTGTCGAGACTGAATGATTTTCCCCTGATCATCAAAAGCTGCCGTTACGGGTATGACGGAAAGCATCAGTTTGTCGTTCATAATGCGAAGGAACTGACTGACCTGAATCTGGATTTTCCTTCCGAATACATCGCAGAAAAACTGATCCGATTCGAAAAAGAGATTTCAGTGGTCTGTGCCCGATTCAAAGACGGGATCAGTTTTTATGAACCCTTTGAAAACGTGCACGTCAACGGGATCTTAAGCACAGCCCTCCATCCGGCGATCTTGACGCCTCTGCAGTCTCAGCAAGCCCTTGAATATACTGAAAAAATCGCCCAAGCCTTGGATTATATCGGGGTCTTGGCCGTTGAATATTTTGTGACCCAAGACGGGATCCTGTTTAATGAAATGGCCCCCAGACCGCATAATTCGGCCCATGGGACGATCGAAGGCTGTACCTTCAGTCAATTCGATCTTCATGTGGCGGCGATCACCAATGCCCCGGTGATCCAACCCAGACGGATCGCCTTCTCGATGATGATCAATGTTTTAGGACAGGATTATGAAACGGCACTGAGCGCGTTTCAACAGCTTGATCCCGATCTGGCTCATCTTCATTTGTATGGGAAGAAAGAAAACAGAACCAACCGCAAAGTCGGTCATGTGACCCTGTGTGCCGCGACCTTGGAAGATCTGGTCAAAGAAGCCCAGCGCTACAGGAGGCTCCCATGAAACGGATCCTGATCCATAAGCGAGCCGGTTTTGACATCCAATCCTCGGCGTTGACGCGTTTGATCCACACCCAGCTTCAGATCGAAGCGATCGCGGATTGTTATATCGGTTATGATGTGGATCATCTGGATCCGCAGTGTTACGATGCGGCATTGTCCAGGGTATTCAGTGAAGCGATGAGCGATGAGATCGTTGAGTCGATCGATTCGAAACACAAGACCCTGATCGTCAAAGAACCCTTGCCGGGCCAGTATGATCAGCGCGCTGATGCTGCTCAACAGTGTCTTCGCTTGCTGGATCAAAATACACAAGCCTCTGTCCGTTGTTTTGAAGCGGTGCTCTTTGATCGGATTTTAAGTCCGGAAGAACGCAAACGTTTCGTTCATTATTGGATCAATCCGATTGAAATGCGCGAAAAATCATTGACCCAAACACTTGAGTTGGAAACACAGTCTAGTGAAGACGGCGAAATCAAAGCGTTTACCGCTTTAGATCCTGAAGAAGCCAAACGATTTTTGAAACATCATAAAGCGGCCATGAGTTTGGATGATCTGAAACTGATCCAGGAATTCTTTTTGACCCATGAACAGCGTCAACCGACGATGACCGAATTCAAAGTCTTGGATACGTATTGGAGCGATCATTGCCGCCACACGACGTTCGAGACCCGTCTCAGTTCAATCACGATCCCCAAAGGTCCGTATGAGAAAGAACTCAACGCGGCACTGGATCTGTTTTACTTCTATCGTCAACAGGTCCAGCGGACCCATAAACCGGTGACCTTGATGGAGATGGCAACGATCGGCGGACGTTACCTCAACGATCCGCGGGTCGAACACAGTGAAGAAATCAATGCCTGTTCCGTTAGAATCAAAGTCGAACATGATGGCCAACTGAATGACTGGCTGCTTCAATTCAAAAACGAGACCCATAATCATCCCACCGAGATCGAACCATTCGGCGGGGCTTCGACCTGTATCGGCGGAGCCATCCGAGATCCATTAAGCGGAAGAGCCTATGTCTATCAGGCCATGCGCATCAGCGGTTGCGGTAATGTTGAAGAAACCATCGCAGAAACCCTGCCTCATAAACTGCCTCAGCGTGTCATTGCTGCTAGAGCGACCCAAGGCAACAGTGCCTATGGGAATCAAATCGGGGTCGCCACCACGTATGTCAAAGAAATCTATCATCCCAAATACACGGCCAAACATCTTGAATTGGGTGCTGTGGTCGGTGCCGTCAGTGCCGATGCGGTCACTAGACTAAGCCCCAAAGAAAACGATGTGATCGTACTGTTGGGGGGAAGAACAGGAATAGATGGGATCGGAGGCGCCACCGGATCCTCCTTGGCCCATACGCAAGGCTCTTTGACCCTGTGTGCCAGTGAAGTCCAAAAAGGCAATGCGCCTGAAGAACGTAAACTTCAACGTCTTTTCAGAAATCCTGTGGCCTCTAAAATGATCAAGAAATGCAACGACTTCGGTGCCGGAGGCATCAGTGTGGCCATCGGTGAACTCGCGGAAGGTTTGATCATTGAACTGGATAAAGTCCCGCTTAAATATGAGGGCCTTAACGCCACCGAACTGGCCATCAGTGAAAGTCAGGAACGTATGGCTGTCGTCTTGGATCCCAAGGATGCCCAAGCCTTCATCGACTTGGTCCATCAGGAAAACATCGAAGCCACCATTGTTGCGGAAGTCACGAGAAACAAACGCTTAAGGATGCTGTATAAAGGCAAGCTCGTTGTCGATCTCAGTCGTGATCTGATCGATACCAACGGTGTACGTCAAACTACCTCGGCCTTTTTAGTCCAAGAACCGCATTCTCAAAACCATCCTCGACCATTCAATTCTTCCTCGGCCTATATGCATCTCAGATCACTGAATGTGGCTTCCCAAAAAGGACTGATCGAACAGTTTGACGGAAGCATCGGATCGACCACCGTGCTTTATCCTTTGGGTGGTAAGACCCAATTGACCCCAACGCAGGGCTCTGTCCAAAAAATCAGTATCGCAGATAAAGAAAGTAATACGGTATCGATCCTGACCCATGGTTTCATCCCTGAACTCAGTGAGATCAATCCTTTCTTAAGCGCTCAAGGCGCTGTCTTGGAATCGATCGCCAAAACGATTGCTTTAGGCGGCAAGATCGAAAACATCTTCTTTTCTTTCCAGGAATACTTTCCCAGACTCAATCACGATGAATCCAAATGGGGCAGTGTCGTTCAGGCTTTACTGGGCGCATTAAGCGTACAGTCAGCCTTTGAACGTCCGGCCATTGGCGGAAAAGACAGTATGTCCGGAACTTTCAAAGACATGGATGTCTTAGAGACCCTGGTTTCATTTGCCTGTACCGTGGCTTCACCCATAGACATCCTCTCTCAGCAAGCCAAATCTCCCTTTGATCAGCTGTATCTGGTGAAAGCCAAACGGAAAGCCAACGGTTTGTTTGATTTGGAAGAAACTGTCAAAACCTATCGTCAGCTTCAGTCCTTGGTCCACAAACAAAAAGTCAGCGGGGTCAGAGTCATTGAACAAGGCCTCTTCGCCAGTATCTGTGCGCTTGTCTTTGGGAATGACCTGAAAGCCGACATTCAAACCGATGAAGATCTGTTTGAGCTTTTCCCGGCGTCGTTCTTGGTAGCCACGCCTTCCAGTGATGTCCCCACCGAATGGATCCGACTCGGTCAGGTTTCGATGAATCACTTCCGATTTAACGGGATCGAACTGGATTATGACCTGGCCAAAGAAACCTATCTCCACGGCCTTGATTTCCTGTATCCGGTCTATGCCTCACCCACCAAGTCATCGCTGATCCTCAAGGATACAGATAAACCAGTCAATGATTATCATGGCGAAACCACAGATCAGGTCAAGGTCGTCATTCCGTTTTTCCCAGGCACCAACTGTGAAAACGATACGGCCAGAGCCTTTGTGAAAGCAGGGGGAAGCCCGATCCTGATCGGCATCCGAAATCTTACCAAATCTGATCTGGAAGCCTCGCTCGCTGACTTCGTGAGCGCCATCGATCAAGCCCATATCCTGGCTTTACCGGGAGGCTTCTCCAGCTCAGATGAGCCTGACGGCAGTGCCAAATTCATCGTCAATGTCTTGCGTAACGAACAGGTCAAAGGTGCTGTGGAAAGACTGTTGAAACGGGATGGCTTGATTCTAGGGATCTGTAACGGATTTCAGGCCCTCATCAAAACCGGGCTGTTGCCTTACGGAGAATACCGTGAATTGACCCACAAGGATGCGACACTGACCCACAACACGATCCATCGTCACATCTCAGCGATCGCAAAGACCCGCTTGGCGTCCAATGCCTCACCCTGGTTGAGTGGCATGAAACCGGGCTTGATCACCAAGGTTCCTCTGAGTCACGGGGAAGGCCGGCTGAAGGTCAGTGATGCACAAGCTCAAGACTGGTTCGATAAGGGCCAAGTCATCTTCCAGTATGCGGATGCCTCTGGGGTGCCCACCATGGATCCCAGACATAACCTCAACGGCAGTGATCATGCGATCGAAGCCCTGTGCTCACCCAATGGCCACATCTTAGGTAAGATGGGCCACACCGAACGACTCGGCCCTGATCTCTATAAAAACATTCCCGAAATGACAGAACTGACCCTCTTTCAAAACGGGATCGACTATTTCAAAAAGCGCTGAAAGGAGCACACTATGGAAAAACTGACACTGATTTATGAGGGAAAAGCAAAACAGCTTTATACCTGTGAAAGAGAGGATGCCTTGATCATCCACTATAAGGATGATGCGACGGCCTTCAACGGGGTCAAGAAAGCCCAGATCGAACACAAAGGCATGCTGAACAATGCGATCTCCACGATCATCTTCAAAGCCATGGCCAAAGCCGGAATCCCGACCCATTATCTGGAAACCCTCAATGACCGTGATCAGCTCTGCAAGAAAGTAGAGATCATCCCCTTGGAAGTCATCATCCGTAACCTGATTGCGGGCTCCATGGCCAAACGGCTCAATATTCAAGAAGGCACGCCTTCTCCCAAACCCATTTATGAACTGTGCTATAAAGACGATGAATTGGGTGATCCGCTGATCAATGAGGATCATGCCTTGGCCATCGGAGTCGTCACGGAAGCCGAACTGGTGACCATCAAGACCTTGACCTTACGCATCAATGAGGTCTTGAAAGTGCTTTTCGATCAGCTGGGCATCATTCTGGTGGACTTCAAGATCGAATTTGGAAGGACCCAAGACGGAACCATCATCTTGGCCGATGAGATCTCTCCGGATACCTGTCGATTCTGGGATAAAGAAACCGGCATGAAACTGGATAAGGACCGTTTTCGCAGAGACCTCGGCAAAGTCGAAGATGCCTATCAGGAAATACTCAGACGTCTGGAGACCCTCAACTGATCATGGATGAACTTAAACTGATTTATGAAAGGGAACTCCATGAGGAATGCGGCGTCTTTGGGGTCTACAACTGCCCCAAAGCCTCTGAACTGACCTATTACGGATTGCATGCCTTGCAGCACCGCGGTCAGGAAGGCGCCGGGATCGTGGTTTCCGACCATGAAAAACTGACCAGTGTGAAAAACGAAGGCAATGTCCGTTATGTTTTCCCTGAGTCTGTATTAAAGAAACTGGTGGGCATCCATGCGATCGGTCATGTCCGTTATTCTACCACCGGCGGCGGCGGGATCCTCAATGTTCAGCCTTTCCTGTTCAGACACGGTGAGGGGGACTTCGGCTTGTGCCATAACGGCAACATCGTCAATTCCCAGGTCTTGCGTAAAAATCTGGAACGGACCGGTTCGATCTTCCAGAGCTCTTCCGATTCGGAAATTCTGGCCCATTTATTGTATAAGGATTCCAGGGTCACCAAGATCGATGCCATCAAAGAATCCCTGATCTATCTGGAAGGGGCTTTTGCCTTTTTGATCCTCACCAAGGACCGTCTTTATGCGATGATAGACCGTTATGGCCTTCGTCCGTTATCGATCGGGACTTTGGATGCGATCGGAGCGACCTTCTTAAGAGACATCTTGCCTGGTGAAATCATCACCATCGATAAGGATGGTCTTCACAGTGACTTCTATTCAAAAGATACCCAATCCAAGATCTGTTCCATGGAGTACATCTATTTCTCACGGCCTGACAGTGACATCAACGGACTCAATGTCCATCGTTCACGGAAAGAAGCAGGACGAATCTTAGCGAAAGAAAGCCCGGTCGAAGCCGATATCGTCATTGGGGTTCCGGATTCTTCCTTGTCTGCGGCTTACGGGTATGCGGAAGCCAGCGGGATCCCTTATGAGATGGGTCTCATTAAAAACCGCTATGTCGGTCGAACCTTCATTGAACCCTCTCCGGCATTAAGAGAAAAAGGCGTCAAGATGAAACTGTCTCCCTTAAGGTCCATCATCCAAGGGAAACGCGTGGTCTTGATCGATGATTCCATCGTCAGAGGGACCACCTCCATGAAGATCGTAGAGATGCTCAGACAAAGCGGAGCCAAAGAGATCCATATGCGGATTGCTTCTCCGGCCATCATCGCCCCATGTTTCTATGGGGTCGATACCTCAACTTATGAAGAATTGATCAGTGCCTTCAATAATACTGAAGCCGTACGTCAGCTCATCAAAGCCGATTCTTTGTCCTTCCTTTCGATGGAAGGCCTCAATGAAGCCCTCGGCAAGCGTGAATTCTGTCATGCCTGTTTTACGAAAGAATATCCCACCCATTTATACGAACACATCGAAAACGCCAATAAAGACGGCAAGTTCTAAAGGAGAAACCATGAGTCAACACTATGCCGATGCCGGCGTCAATCTCGAAGCAGGCTATGAATCGGTAAGACGCATCAAAAACCATACCGAAAGAACCAGAAACAAAGGCATGATGGACAACATCGGATCCTTCGGAGGTCTTTTCGATTTATCAAAATACAACTTAAAAGAACCGGTCTTGGTCAGTGGAACTGACGGGGTCGGTACGAAACTGAAAGTGGCCTTCATGATGGATCAGCACGATACCGTGGGGATCGATGCGGTCGCGATGTGTGTCAATGATATCCTGGCTCAAGGCGCTCAGCCCATTTTCTTCTTGGATTACATTGCCATCGGTAAAAACAAACCTGAGGTTGTGGAAGCGTTGGTCAAAGGGGTCGCGGATGGCTGTGTCCAATCCGATTGTGCTTTGATCGGCGGAGAAACGGCAGAAATGCCAGACATGTATCAGGATGGCGAATACGACATCGCCGGTTTCGCGGTAGGGGTCGCTGAAAAGAATCAGCTCATCTCACCGCTCAATGTCCGCGTTGGACAAGCGGTGATCGGTTTGGCCTCCAGCGGGATCCACTCTAATGGGTTCTCTTTGGTCAGAAAGATCCTTTTTAAAGATCATCAGACCGATCTTGATGAACCTTTTGAAGGTTCAACAATCGGTAAAACCATTCTTACCCCAACCAAGATCTATGTTAAACCGGTCATGGCGGTCCTCAAAGAAGTCAAGATCGCAGGGATTGCCCACATCACCGGCGGCGGGTTTATTGAAAACATGCCGCGCTGTCTACAGGAGTCCCAAGGTTTACTGATCAAAAAGGGCAGTTGGAATATTCCGCCCATTTTCAATAAACTTCAAACCTTAGGCAAGATCAGCGATGAGGAAATGTACAACGTCTTCAATATGGGCATCGGGATGATCCTGGTGGTTGATCAGGATAACGTTGAAAAAACAGTGTCGATATTGAAAACTCATGTGGAGACGGCCACCGTCATCGGTGAGGTCACGCATACTGCGGGGATCCGTTTCGAATGAAACGCCTGGTCATTTTCGCTTCCGGTAACGGATCCAATTTTGAAGCCATTCAAATGGCCATCGAAAACAAGACCTTGGATGCGCAGATCGTGGGGCTCATCTGTGATAAGCCAGAAGCGTATTGTCTGATCCGAGCTCACAATCACAACATCCCCGCTGTTGTTTTTCGTCGAAGCGACTATGACTCTAAACTTGAAATGGATTGTGCCATCTTAAGACAAGTCAACACTTGGGCTGCGGATTGGCTCATTTTGGCTGGTTATATGCGTTTACTGACCTCACTGATCATTCAAGCTTATCCCAAACGTATCATCAACATCCATCCTTCCTTGTTGCCCAAATACAAAGGCAAGGATGCCTTAGGACAAGCCTTGGCCAATCATGAGAAGACCTTGGGTGTCAGTATCCATTATGTCGATGAAGGCATGGATACCGGAGCACTGATTGCGCAAAAGTCCTTCACCATTCAACCTGATCAAGATCGAGAGCGCATCGAAAAGACCCTTCATCAATTGGAACACAGCTTGTATCCAAGCGTCCTTCAACAATTACTCAAGGATAACCCATGAAAAAAAGAGCCCTGCTTAGTGTCAGCGATAAGACCGGATTGGTCGAACTCGCCAAAGTCCTCATCGATCACCAGTTCGAACTGATTTCGACCGGAGGCACCAAAAAGACCTTACAGGATGCCGGATTGGCAGTCTTGGGCATTGAAGAGGTCACCGGCTTTCCGGAAATGTTGGACGGCAGAGTCAAGACCCTGCATCCGTTGGTTCATGGAGGCCTACTCTATAAACGCAAGGATCCCTCGCATGTCCAACAAGTGACCGATGCCAATATCCAAGCCATCGATGTTGTCGTCGTCAACTTGTATCCCTTTCAAAAAACCATTGAGAAACCGGATTGTACCATTGAAGAAGCCATCGAAAACATCGATATCGGGGGACCTTCGATGCTAAGAAGCGCGGCCAAGAATCATCAGGATGTGACGGTCTTGTGTGATCCTTCAGATTATCCTGCTTTCATGTCGATTCTGAATGAAAAAGGAGAAACGGACTTTGCCTTCAGACAAGCCTGTGCTGCCAAGGTCTATCGGACAACCGCAGCGTATGATGCCTTGATTGCCCAATACATGAATACACTGATCGGTCTAGACGATCCTGAACGGATCACCGAGACCTTTGTATTGAAACAAAGTTTGAGGTATGGTGAGAATCCGCATCAGAAAGCAGCGTTTTATGCGACCCCCTTTGAGGAAGCCGATTCGATCGCCTCTGCCATTCAGCTTCATGGCAAGGAGCTCTCTTACAACAACATCCAAGATGGGGCAGCGGCCTTACAATTGCTGAGTGAATTCAAAGAACCTTGTGTCATTGCCCTCAAACACACCAATCCTTGCGGAGTCGGTCTCTCTGAGGATATTTATCGTTCTTGGAGGAAAGCGTATGAAGCGGATATGACCAGTATCTTTGGGGGTGTCGTGGCTTTCAACCGAGAAGTCGATGCG
>CAZLWH010000057.1:0-9505 GCA_964563265.1 uncultured Erysipelotrichaceae bacterium | reverse complement strand
ACCCAATCACTGCCAAAAGGATCAGCAGCACAGGCCACAGATAGCTCAGCAGGAAAATCGCAAAAATCAAGACCAACAGGCTTTGTAACCATTTCATATTTTTCATTATAGCATAAAGAAAAAGCGCATCGCGCTTTATGACCTTCTAGAACAGATCCCGAATGTTGATCCCAAAGCCGTCTGCCAGTTTCTGCAAGGCTTCAAAAGAGATATTCCGTCTTCCCCGTTCGACATCGGAAATATAGTTACGGTGAAGGCGGCTTCGTACTGCCAGTTCTTCCTGAGACAGCACACAGCTGACCCTCAGGTATTTGACCCGGATCCCAAATTGGATCCTGAGTGCTTCATAGTCGCGATTCGCTAAAGGCTTGATATTGTCATACTTTGTGCTTTTTGCCATAAATCCCCCAAAGGTTACATTACATAACTTAAGTATAGGGTGTAAAAAGCATTAAATCTACACACTATGAGTGTGATTTTGATGATTTCTCGCGCTTTCTAAGTCAAAGTTTCAGATTTGGGACGGTCCAGATGTTTTCTTTGCGGTTGACCGCAAAGAAACCCTTATCATTGATCAGATTAAAACGGTTATAGATCATGGGTTTACCGTTGAGCTCTTTAAAGATACCTCCCGCTTCTTCCACGATCACCTGCATGGCTGCCGTATCCCATTCACAGGTCTTGCCGAAACGATAATAGACATCCGCTTCTCCGCAAGCCACCAGACAGCCCTTGATCGCAGAACCCATCAAGCGCTGGGTCTGGATCCATTCCGCTTTGGATTTGATGAATTCCTTCTCTTCGGCGTTTTGATGAGAAGCACTGCCGACCAAGATCAGATTGGTCAGTTTATCGGTCACCCCGATACAAAGATTCTTTTCGCTCGCATTGTCCTCATACGCTCCTAGATCTTTTAGGGCATAGAAAGTGCGGTTTTTGACTGGGGCGTGGACCACGCCCAAAACAGATCGCTGACGATGGATCAATGCGATGTTGATGGTGAATTCACCGTTGCGTTTGACGAACTCTTTGGTGCCGTCCAGCGGATCGACGATAAAGAGCCATTCTTGTCTCAAACGGTTGAGATCCTCTTTGGATTCTTCTGAGAGGATCATGATGTCAGGATAAGCATGATGCAGTTCTTTGATGATGAAGTCATTGGAGGCCAGATCGGCCTTGGTTAAGGGAGTCTCATCCGCTTTCAGTTTGACCTCGAAAGCAGAATCATAAATCTCTAAAACCAACGCTCCGGCTCTGATGGCGATTTCCTTGATGCGATGAAGATCCATTAAGGTGAGTTCAATACCCACATTATAATCATTTTCCATAATCTTGCACACTCACTGAAATCATCAAAATAAACGATTTTTACAAATCGCAACACTTTCGGCACATTTAGGGTCTAGTCTAAGATTCATAGAGAACACTCTCTAGGAGAAAAACATGAAAAAATATCTGATCCCGATCTTGTTGGGCATCACCATACTGAGCACCTCAGTCGCCATCGTCGCCTTAAGCGGTCCCATTGCCACAGTCAACAACACTGGCCTGCGCAATGAATACACCAACACCAGTTACCGCGGCGGTATGATGGGTGGAACCATCAATACCCAAGGCACACGCGGTGGTATGATGGGCGGTTATGCTTATCAAACGACCATCTCGACCGATTTGACCGGCAGTGATTATGATGAAGCATCCCTTAAAGCAGCCTTGGATGTTGTCTTGCTTGATGAATATAAAGCAAGAGCCGAATATGAAGCCATCGTCGAGAAGTTCGGAGCGGTCAGTCCTTATGTTCAGCTGATCAATGCGGAAACCAATCATATCAATACCTTGACTCGAATCTATACTGCTTTCGGATTTGCGGTAGCTGCGGATAACGGCGATGCCTTTGCGGTCTTACCGGCTTCACTGGAAACCTCTTACCAAATCGGAATCAATGCGGAAACCGCCAACATCGCGCTGTATGAAGGCTACCTGAATACGGATCTGCCAAGCTCGATCCAGCGCGTATTCGAAAATCTGCAGCGGGCCTCTGTGAATCATCTGGCCGCCTTCACGGCCTACCAAAACGGGGAAACGACCGGATTCATCAACGGCTGCCCGGCACATACCACCAACTAATCCAACGAAAAGCACCTTGCGGTGCTTTTTTTTGTGTTTAGGCTAAAGCCGGATGTTTTTTCCGGTAGACCAAGAAATAGTAAGCCAAGGCTGCCCCAACCAGGATAACGCCCCCGATGAGGATGATGAGGGTCCAGTTGACACCGTAGAAGGAGTTATTATCCACCAAGACGATCAGCGAGTGAGCGGCGATGGTGACGGTTTTGCCTGAGACGTCTGAGATCTTGGAGGTCCCGGCCTGTTCACCGTTGACGACGACGACCCAACCGGATTTCTCCAAGGTGTAGGTCACTTCATAATCATTGGCGTTCATCAAGACCACGATGGTTTCCCACTTGTCGCCGTTGGCGTTGTCGTCTAAGGTATAGGCAACGATGTTGGGCTCTGTGGTTTCCAGGAAGGTCAGATTGGCTTTCAGGTCATCGACCTTGGTCATTCTGAAGGCAGGATGTTCTTTACGCAATGCGATAAGGTTGGCCAGATAGGTGGTTTCATTCTGATAAGTCACTGCACGCAGCCAGTCGAGCTGATTGACCGCATCGGTCGCATTATAGGAGTTTTCATTGCCGCCTTTGGTGCGGTAGAATTCAGCCCCGGCATGCAGGAACGGAATCCCTTGCGAGGTCAATACGATCGCATTGGCCATTCTGTGCATGGCCATGCGCTGTTCATCCGTCGCATCCGGATTGGTGAGCAAGAGTTTGTCCCACAAAGTCAGATTATCATGGGCTTCAACATAAGTAATGATTTGATTCGGTGAAGTCGCATACGGACCTTTGGAGTATTTGACCAAAGAGTAATCGATCCCTGCGTGCAGGGTCGAGGCGACGATCCCAAATTTGATGCTGTTCTCTAGACCTGCTCCGCCATTAACGAAACCTTTGTCGAGTTTGGTGAAGACGTGGCCCTTGATGGCATCACGGATGTCATCGGAGAAGACTGCGATCCCATCGAGTTTCGTGACGTTGATCTTGAGGGACTGATTGGCTAACGGTAAGGTCGATGTTCCGCCGGTCCAGCCTTCCCCATAAATCAAGACGTTGGGGTTGATGGCTTTCGCTGCGGCTTTGACTGCGTTCATGGTATCGATGTCATGCAACGCCATGAGGTCAAAACGGAATCCGTCGATGTGGTATTCTTTGACCCAATAAGCCACGGAATCCACGATGAATTTTCTGACCATGGAACGTTCGGAAGCCACTTCATTGCCGACACCGGAACCGTTGGAGAAACGGCCGTCAGCACTGTAGCGGTAATAGTAACCCGGTACGATCTTACTGAAATCAGAGTCTGAAGAGGCACCGGTATGGTTGTAGACGACATCCATGACGACAGCGATTCCTGCGTCATGAAGGGCTTTGACCATTTGTTTGAATTCGTTGATACGGACTTCGCCGTGATACGGATCGGAAGAATAAGAGCCTTCCGGAGCGTTGTAGTTTTGCGGATCATAGCCCCAGTTGAAGGAGCCGTTTTCCAGTTTGGTTTCATCGATGCTGCGGTAATCGAAGGTCGGTAACAGATGGACATGAGTCACACCCAATTCGATCAGATGATCGATCCCGATCTTCTTCCCGTTGAGGGTCAATCCTTTTTCTGTGAAGGCAAGGTATTTGCCGGCATTGGCAAAATCCGCATCCGGATCCGATGAGAAGTCACGGATATGGAGTTCATACAGGATCGCATCGACATTGTTGGACAAGCTGATGTAGGTATCCTGTTCCCAACCGCTGGGATCGGTCGCATCCAGATTGACCACCATGGCGCGTTTCCCATTGACACCGACGGCTCTTGCGTAAGGGTCGACGGCTTCATTGGTGACCCCGTTGACGGTGACACTGAAGGTGTAATAGACTTTATCGAGGTTGCCCGGGACTTCAATTTCCCAGACTCCGTTCTCAATGGCGGTCATGGTCGGATCGAAATCTTCTTTATCGCCCGGGAAATAGGTTTCAACCCCATCACCGGTGGTAAAGAGATTGATCTTGACGCCGGAAGCGGTCGGAGCCCACAACCTGAAGGTCGTGGAATCAGTCCCATAGATCGCGCCTAACTCACCCGCATAGGTGAAGGTTTCTTCAAATCCGTCAGACTTAAAGACACTGTTGAATTGGACAGCGATGTCTTTATAGCCGGCGTGAGACAACGTATAGGATTCGGTCAAAACCAGCGGTTCCTGAGTAAATAAGGTGAAATTGCTTGATGAAACAGCGGTGGATCCTTCCGAAACCAAAACATAACGGATCGGAATATTCACCCCTTGACTGTTCTTAAGGACCAAACCATCCAATTTTCCATCTTTTAGAGGGATTGGAACGGTCGTCTTGACAGTGATGAAATCAGGGCCGTCCAGATTGGCGGAAAGGAATTTCGGAGACATGTCGATGTCGCTGAGTTTATAGTAGATGCGGGAGTCGCCCTGAACGAGCCAGACATCCAGCTTATCGTTTTTAGCACGGGTAAGATTGATGAAACGGTCAGAATCAACATCCTTGGCTTGCCATTCGTTGAGACGGATGATGAAGCCCAGATCGGTAATGCCTGCTTCCGGTTTGATGTTGGCGGAAAGCGTCTTACCAAAGGCATCACTGCCGTTGAAGTTATATTGAGCTCCGTCAAATCCGACTTGCCACATCCACATGTTCCATCCGTCATAGACATTGTCATAACGGTGATAATGGACGGTTACGGCGACTTCACCCAAGACTGGCGGCGGAGTCACATCCAAAGAAGGTTTGGTGGTATAGACGGTCGCATCGCCCTGTTTGAGCCAGATTTCTGCTTTTCCGTCATTGACTTCGATAAAACGGTCGGTTGGAATGTCCTTCTGTTCCCATTCGTTGAGACGGACGATAAAGCCGAAGCTGGTGGCTGTACTGTCCACGGTGATGACAGCGGTCTTCCCAAACGCATCGGTAGTCGCTGCGAAATCATACGCTTTTCCGTCAGCGCCTTCCGGCCAGACCCATAGGTTCCATCCGGTATAGTCTGAATCGGACCGATGATAATGAATTGTCAAGGTCACAGTGTTTGCGGCTTTGACGGTTTGAGCCAATTCGCTCATCGGCATCAAAACCAACATCAATGCGGCCAATCCTTTAAGTAATTTCTTGATCATAGAGTTCTCCCAGTGATTTAATTGTAGACTGTAAACGGTTTCATTGCAATAACAAGGTTTCTTTCATATCACTTTTTAAAAAAGCCGGTATCGGCTTTTATCCTAAGTGATGTTTTTTTAAGCGTCTGAGACTAAATAGACTCATCGGTAAGATCCTGATCTGATGCGCTTTTAAGTCACGGATGACCTTCCAAGCTTTTTTAATGCCAAGATTATATTGGAAGGCCTGTAAGACATACACCAAGGCCGGAAGATCGATCCGTTTGTAGCGTTGTTCCCCGATCGTTGCTCTGACATAGGCATGCAGTTTCAATCCGATCTCAAAGCGGGTATCGAAATTCTTCTCCAGACGGCTGGTGGTCAAGGTCCCTTCAGAGCGGGTCAGACAATAGATGGTTTGAGCACTGGCTTCCATCGTTTTGGCCAAAGATCCTGCTTTGGTTGAAAACATGACATCATTGGAAACCATGGTTTCATCGAATCGGATCTGATGACGATCGACCAAGGCCTTTAGTATAAGTTTGGAGGATGGGATATAGAAGGTCAGACGCAGCGCGTCTTCTGTTTTTTCACAGGGATGATCCAGATAGGTCTTGATCAGTTCAATGAATTTGTCAGTACGATGGGCATCCTGATCAGTATCTATGAAACGGCTGATCGGACTGAAGTAGACCAATTCGGTTTCTGAATCCAAGACAGGTTCAATGACCTGCCGATAGCCTTTGACCAGATGATCATCTGCATCGCAAAACATCAGGTATTTTCCTTGAGCCAGACTCAATCCGGTATTACGGGCACTGCCTGCGCCTTTTTTTCCTTCTTCGTTGGACACAAAGGTCACGTGCGCATAGGCTTTGTCTGCGACCAAGGCCTGATAGGTTTGTGTTTCTTTGGTGCTGTGATCATCGACGACAATGATTTGCGTGTCGTCAAAAGCTCCAATCGAATCCAAGAGAACTTTAAGTAAGACAGGCGAATTGTAGTGAGGGATGATGATGCTGAGTTTCATACCTTATCCTTAGGTGCCGTGTGGTGCTTCAAACGGTAATATTTCAAATGATTCAGGAAGACGCCCGGATGAAAAATGGATTTAGGCAAGAGTCTCAGTCCGTTTTTCTTCATGAGTCTGGCTGTTGCGATGATCTTGGCGAAAGAAAGGTGATTCTTATACGCACTGATTAAAATCGATATCGATTCAAAACGTAAGGATTTGAATCTTGCCTTAGGCAAATGTTCTCTTAAGAATTTGACATTGCGGATCAAGACATCGACACGGATATCGAAGATGGTTTCACTGACCGTCATGGTTTGAGACCCTTCCGAGCGGGTCGCCACATACAGGACCCTCGGATCGGCAATGACCGTTTCAGCGTAGTATCCAACTTTGGTCGCAAACAAAACATCTTCAGAATGACGGATCATGTCGAAACGGATCTGATGCTCTTCCAATAACGCTCTGCGGATCAGTTTGGTGACTGGTGTGGGATTCATAAAGCGCAAGGCATCTTCATTGGTTTGATTTGGATAGGCAAGATAATGGTCGATCAGAGCGCTGTAGCGGTCGCTGCGATGCGCATCGGTGGTGGTATTGAGATAGACGGAGGCAAACTTGAAAATGACGAGATCCTGAGTTTGATTCAGATACGGACCAAGCAGATCCCACATCTCGGGGACAAAATAATCATCCGCATCCGCAAACAGGACAAACTCCCCGATCGCAAGATCAAGTGCCTGGTTGCGTGAAGCACCGGCTCCTTTGACCTCAGAGGCATTGACGATGAAGGTGACCTGCGGATAAGTCCCTTTGACTGATTCCAAAACATCGAGATCTTTGGTACTGCGGTCATCGCAGACGATGACTTGGATCTCATTAGAAAACGGGATACTGTCCAACAGGATCTTGAGTAAGTGCGGGGTGTTGTAGTGAGGGATCAGGATACTGAGCTTGATCATGATTTCAGTCCGTGTTTCTTTAAGGAATAATAGACATACTTCACGAAATAATAACTGCTTTTAAACAGATTGAAACCCAGGACTTTGCGGTAGTTTGCCCACTGTCTTTGGGCTGCTTTAACTTTGTTTCCGGATAATGAGCCTGAGTTACCGACCGTATAGGTGGCCAAGACTTCATTGAGCCCATAAGCTTTGAATCCGCGTTGCATGATCAAAAGCCAAGTCAGGTGATCTTCGCCTTTTTTAAGATTGGGCATACTGAAATCACCGGTCTTGCGCCGATCGACCATGACGGTCAGACAGCCGATCGCATTGTTGGCGATCAGATGAGGATAGTCGATTACAGGCAAGGCTTTGATGATACGGCCTTGGGTGGTACGATACGCTGTATAGGTAAGCGCATGGCCGTTGTCTTTCATGAAACTGAGCTGTTTTTCCAATTTATAATTATCCCAAGTATCATCCGAATCCAAAAAGGCAATGTATTGGCCTCTGGCGTGATCGATCGCCACATTGCGGGCTTTGGCGGCCCCGACATTTTGAGTCAAGGTGACCGGTTTGATGCGTTTGTCCATTGCGGCATATTCTTGCGCGATCTTGACACTGTCATCACCGGAGGCATCATCGACCAGGATGAGTTCCCAGTTGGTAAAAGTCTGGCTGCGGATACTGTCGATCGTGTTTCTCATGGTGAGGGAAGAATTGTGGACCGGGGTCACGATCGACACCAGTTCTTTGATGGGGTTCATGATTTGCCTTCCTTGATGCCTTCGGAACGAAGGACTTTGAAGATGGTCAAGAAGAAGATCTTGATGTCGAAGAAAAGGCTCATTTTTAAGACATAGTCGCCGTCCAGTTTGGCTTTTTGGTCGATCGGCAATTCATCGCGGCCATTGATCTGGGCCCATCCGGTCAATCCCGGCAGGATGTCGTTGGCGTTGTAAAGATCACGCTCTGCGATCAGATCGTCCTGGTTCCATAAAGCCGGTCTTGGACCGATGATGCTCATGTCTCCGATGAGGATATTGATCAGCTGAGGTAATTCATCCAGGCTGGATTTACGCAAAAAGGCCCCGGATTTCGTAATGAAGCGTTCGGGGTTGGTCAACAGATGGGTCGGTGTGTCTTTGGGGGTATCGCTGCGCATCGATCTGAATTTGTAAATATTGAAAAGGCGCTTGTTTTTGCCGATACGGCGCTGGGTAAACAGGACCTTGCCTTTGGATTCAAGCTTGATGATCAAGGCAATCAACAGTAAAATCGGACTCAATACAAGCAGTCCGATCAGTGAGAGCGCAAAATCGATACAACGTTTAACAGGTTTATACATGGTGTCGGTTGGGTTGATAGGTAGGGACAGTCTGAACCAATGCATCGATGATGGCTTCATCGTCTTGATTGACGACCTTAGCCAAGACCTTGAGGTCTCGATCGACTTTCTGAGGATCGACAGCGATCGGATGAGTCACAAAGATCAACTGGTTTGGGGTCGACGTGACTTCTTCTTTACTGAGATGGAGTTCTTCAAAAAGCTTTTCGCCTTGTCTTAATCCGACTTCTTTGATGTCGATGTCGACATAAGGTTCATAACCGGCCAAACGGATCAGGTTTTTGGCCAGATCCAGGATCTTGACCGGCTTGCCCATATCCAAGACAAAGATTTCTCCGCCTTTGGCGTAAACGGCAGCCTGAAGGACCAAGGAAACGGCTTCAGGGATGGTCATGAAATAACGGATGATGTCTTTGTGGGTCAAGGTCAGCGGTCCGCCGGCTTCGATCTGACGTTTGAATAAAGGAATGATGGATCCATTGGAGCCCAAGACATTGCCGAAACGGACCGCCATGAATTTGGTCTCACAGGTGTTCGGATCGATCGATTGGATGATCTGTTCGATGAAGCGTTTGGTGGCGCCCATAACGTTGGTCGGGTTGACGGCCTTATCGGTGGAAATGGTAACAAAACGTTTGACCTTGTGGATCTTAGACACTTCGATCAGATTGACAGAACCGAAGATGTTGTTTTTGATGGCTTCGGAAGGCATGTCTTCCATGAGGGGGACATGTTTATGGGCTGCCGCATGGATGACGATCTCGGGTTTGTATTTGTTAAACAATCGATCAAGGTCATTGCGTTCGCACATGTTGACGATCAAGGCGACCAGTGTGGTGTCTTCATCCGGTTGTTTCTTCATCAGGAAATCCTGATGGAGGTCATAGAGCCCGTTCTCATTGATGTCGATCATGATCAGCGTCTTGGGATGATAAGAATAGACTTGTCGGGCCAGTTCAGATCCGATCGATCCGGCA
>CAZLWH010000056.1:0-9581 GCA_964563265.1 uncultured Erysipelotrichaceae bacterium | reverse complement strand
GCGGCAACGTTGGTCGATGGCTTCGGCAGAAACCAGAATCTTTTTTACGTCTTGGTGCATAAAGACCTCCATACTAGAATTATTTTATCATATAAAGCCGTGTTTTGTGTGTGTTAACGCGTCTTGGAATCCGAATCCGAAAGATATGGATCAGTTCTCCCTGACAATTAACCACCACCGGCCAGCTTTCCCGTTCTGCCTGCGGGATCTTATGAGAAATGAACCAGCGGGAGAGCTTATGAACCGTCTCATGGATGAGATACGTTTCTCCGTTGCGTGCATTTCGGATCGTGATGGGAAAGTCTGAATCCACCACATCAAAGCCATGTTGCTCCTGGGCTTTTGTCAGGATCTCAAAGGCAGGCGTCTTTAAATCAGACACTTCCTTGAGAATATAAGTATACGACTTAGGTTCTGGCAATACACTGATTTGACCGTATTGTTTGATCAATCGCCAGGAACCAAGGGATTGTTTGAAGGTAGTACAGGTTTGGATCTGCCGATAGAGCTCTTCCAGATGATCCTCAGAGAGCGATTTTAGTGGGACTTGGCTTCGGATCCAGTGCTGCAGAAAGTAAAGCGGAAACGATAATGTGGAAAACGTTGTCAACGGAATTGATGTTTTTTGAAGCAGGTCCACATGCTGATCACGGAAGGTCTGCAACTGCAGGTTCATTTGATTCTTTTCTTTCAACAGGTCTTCAAGGTTTTCAAGATCTGTTTGTTTTCGGATCCGGTTGCGGAGATAATCATCTGATGTGTTGCTTTCATCGAGTCCGTAACGGATCTCCTTGTCTTCGCAAACACTTTCCAAGTCTCTTTTTCCAAATGCCAATAACGGACGATCGATCCTGACCCCATAAAGTGTTGTGGTGTCGCTGAGTCCATAATGCGTGACTTGCGAGTTTCTCATCTTTTGCATCACAAAGGTTTCAATGTCATCATTGAGATGATGCGCCACCAAGACTCCAAGCGCGTGATGCTTTTGTACGATCTCCGCAAACTTCTCGTAGCGATAGCGTCGCGCAAAATCTTGAAAATTACCGGTCTCTTTGGGCGCATCAAAGACAAAACAAGGGATGTTTCTATTTGTGCAATACTCGGTAACGATCGTCATATCACGATCTGCAGTGTCACGTTTATGGTAATTGACATGAACAACAAGACAATCCACTTTATTTGCGTTGGCCAAGTCTAAAAGGGCCATGGAATCCGGACCTCCGGAAACCGCAATGACCCACTTTTGATCCGCATAAGGTTTTAAAACTGCATTGATCTTGTTCACACGATTAGTATATCACTTCAAGTGAAAGTTCATCTTAAGCGAACACGTGAACGATCATGGGATTACTGTTCAAAGATACAATGAAAGACCCGTCTTCTGATCCGATCAAAGAGATCATCGTTGATATCCAAATGACCCTTGACTTCAATGATCCGCGTCGTATTGATGAATTTGGAATCATTGATGAATAAAACGGAAGGTTTATTCAAGCCTTGTGGTTGTCCTACTCTCATCAGATGGACTTTGCCTTTCGGATTGGATTGTTTGTCATAGGCTTGTTCATACGTCATCGGATTGGATGTCATCGGCACGACAAAAGCTTTCCCGTTCATCATGGATAAGATCAAACCGAAGTGCTGATAACCGGCCTCATTGAGATAAGCCTGGCCGAAATCGATATAACAGACATCCCCCACCGATAAAGGCAAGGCCTCATTGTATTTTAAGGATCCCCGTTTGAGATAATTCTGAGTGCTCAACAGAATCTTAACGGCTTCTTTGGTCGTCTGTCTTTGGATATAATGTTTCATGGCTTCCAGCGTAAGATGGATGAGATCTTCCTTATCCTGATTCGGTAATTCTGTGTTTCCGCTATTGATGGTCAGTAAGACACCCATCGGATTGGTATTCATAGGCTTACCCCCTTGTTTCTTCATTCGAAACAAAACGGGTTTTTCCTAAAAAAATCATCCTTGCGGATGATTATCTGATATGCATTAAGTTTTCCAGCATGATGCCGGTGCCTTCAACGACACAGCGCAGGGCATTTTCAGCCACATACACCGGGACACTGAGTTCGTTCATCAACAGTTGATCAATACCGTGCAGCAAAGCGCCGCCTCCGGTCAATACGATGCCTTTGGTGATGATGTCGGCAGACAGTTCCGGCGGGGTCTGTTCAAGGACCGTGCGGCAGGCTCTGACGATATCCGCCAAAGATTCATGCATGGCCAATTCAGTTTCATCGGAAGTCAGGGTGATCGAGTGCGGCAAGCCGGTGACCAGATCGCGTCCGCTGATTTCCATCGAGTCGGAACGGGAACCGTGCCAGGCCGTACCGATGTTTTTCTTGACGTCTTCCGCCATTCTTTCACCGATCAGCAATTTATAGTTGTCTTTGATGTATTTGATGATGTCTCTGTCTAAACGGTCACCAGCCACCTTTAAGGCTGTGCTGGTCACGATGTCGCCCAATGACAAGATCGCCACGTCTGTGGTTCCCCCGCCGATATCCAAAACCATGTTTCCGGTAGGCTTGGAAATATCCAATCCGGCTCCGATGGCGGCAACTTTGGGTTCTTCTTCAATATAGACTTTTTTAGCGCCTGAACGATAGGCCGCATCACGGATCGCATTGCGTTCGACGGAGGTAATGTTGGACGGGCAGCAAATCAAAATGACCGGACGGGCAAACATCCCTTTCAGTTTCAATTTACGGATAAAATAATCAAGCATGACTTCAGTGACTTCAAAGTCAGCGATAACGCCGTCTTTTAAAGGACGGATGGCCTGAACACGGCCCGGGGTTCTCCCCAACATGGCCTTGGCTTCAGTCCCAACCGCGAGACAACGTTTGGTATCGGTTTCTATGGCGACAACGGAGGGTTCGTCTAGGACGACACCTTCTCCCTTGACGTAGATCAGTGTGTTTGCGGTACCTAAGTCAATACCGACGTGTTTTGAGAAAATCATAGGTGCACCTCCAGGAAATAAGCATTGACATTATAGCACACTTCAATTGGTAATTCTTAAGGCCAACAGGAATTGAACGACCAAACCTGCCAAGGCCATCGCCAAAAAGAGGTACAGGGTCTGAGCTTGAATAATTTTATTTTTCTTTAACAGTTTATTGAAATCCAAGGCATCCAGTGCCCACAGAGACAACGCGAATACAACAAGGCTTAAGGCAATTTCAACCATGGTTACTCCTTGACGCTGATACGGTTCAGTGCTTTCGTCAAGGCTATTTTAGCACGCTTGAGATCGATGTTGGGGTCATCTGAACTGAGTCTTTGTTCGGCCCGTTCTTTGGCTGCCAAGGCTCTTTCTAAATCGATCTCCTCTTCGCTTTCAAAGGCATCGGCCAATAAGGTCGCTTCATTGTCTTTATAGAAGAGCACCCCTCCGGCAACCGCATATTCATGGCGTCCGTCTTCTTCCACCGTCGTCATTCTAGAAATCTTGACCATCGTGATGATGGGCATATGATGGCTTAAAAGACCCATCTCTCCATCCGGGCTGACAAGATTCAATATGGAAGTGTTGATCAGGCGAACTTTCGCCTGAGGGGTAATCACTTTAACGAGAAACATTATTTCAGGCCTGCCGCTTTGGTTTCCGCTTCTTCGACGGTGCCGACATACATAAAGGCTTGTTCAGGCAGATGATCGGCCTTGCCTTCTAAGATCGCTTTAAAAGAGCGGATGGTATCTTCGCGTTTGACGTATTGACCTGGGATTCCGTTATATTGTTCAGCCACATGGAAAGCCTGAGACATGAAGTTACGGATACGACGGGCTCTGTTGACGATGACTTTGTCTTCATCACTGAGTTCATCCATCCCTAAGATGGCGATGATGTCTTGAAGTTCACGATATCTTTGCAGGATCTGTTGGACACCGCGTGCGATCGCATAGTGTTCTTCACCGACCAACAGCGGATCCAACATTCTTGAATTGGATTCCAATGGATCAACGGCCGGATAAATACCCAAAGCAGCGATGTTACGGTCAAGGACAGTCTTCGCATCCAAATGCGAGAAGGCAGTGGCCGGTGCAGGATCGGTCAAGTCATCCGCAGGGACATATATCGCCTGAACAGACGTAATTGAACCCCGTTTTGTGGAGGTGATGCGTTCTTGGAGCTGGCCCATTTCTGTCGCTAAGGTCGGCTGATATCCGACTGCGGAAGGAATACGGCCCAGCAAAGCAGAAACTTCAGATCCGGCTTGAGTGAAACGGAAAATATTGTCGATGAACAATAATACATCTTGGCCTTCCTGATCGCGGAAATGTTCCGCCATCGTCAGGGCTGTTAATCCGACACGCATTCTTGCGCCCGGGGATTCATTCATCTGTCCATAAACCAAAACGGTTTTATCTAAGACGTTGGAGTCTTTCATTTCATGATAAAGATCATTGCCTTCGCGGGTTCTTTCCCCGACACCGGCAACAACCGAGATACCGCCGTGTTCGATGGCGATATTGTGGATGAGTTCCTGCATGACGACGGTCTTACCGACACCGGCACCGCCGAATAAACCGATCTTACCGCCTTTGACGTAAGGACAAAGCAGATCGATGACCTTGATCCCGGTTTCCAGGATCTCGGATGTGGTTTGCTGTTCATCGAACGACGGCGCCAATCGATGGATCGGCATGTGTTTGACTTCAGATCCAAGATCCGGCATGCCGTCAATGGATTCCCCCAACACGTTGAACATGCGGCCTAAGACTTCACGGCCGACGGGGGTCATGATGGGATTACCGGTATCCAGTGCTGCCATTCCGCGAACGCAGCCGTCTGTGGAAGACATGGCGATACAGCGTACGACATCATCGCCGACATGCTGAGCGACTTCCGCAACCAAACGGCGACCGCGGACATTGATTTCGACGGCGTTGTGTAATTTGGGCAATTCTCCTTCATTGAAACGGATATCAAGTACCGGTCCGATGATTTGTGTAAGCGCACCTCTGTTTTGTGCCATAGATCCTCCTAAAGGGCTTGTGCCCCGGATACGATTTCAGTGATTTCCTGTGTAATCGCAGCCTGTCTTGACTGATTGAATTTAAGTACGAGTTCTTCGATGATGTCCTGAGCATTGTCGGTGGCATTGTCCATCGCCAAGCGTCTGGCTGCCTGTTCACTGGTTTTTGATTCCAGCCACAGACTGAATAAGAGTGAGTTCATATACATCGGCATCAGATGACTGATGAGTACTTCCGGATTGGGTTCCAAGATCAGATCCTGATGCATGGGTTCTTCCGCAACGGCGATGTCTTTCTTAAGCGGCAACAGTTGAATGGCTGTCGGTTCAAAACTCATACTGTTGACGAACTTGGTGTAAACGACTTCGAATTTAGCGATCTCACCGGATTCAAACATCCGAGTCGCTTTATCACCCAATTTGGACAATTGGCTGTAGTTCAGTCGATCTCCTTCTTGGATGCGCATCAGAACCTTCAGGTCATGGTGTTTGAACCAGAGCTGGCCCTTAGAACCGACGACCATATAGATTTGATTCGGTTGATGATGTTGAGCCAAATAAGATAAGACATTGGCGTTGTATGCTCCACACAAGCCCATATCCGATACGAAAACCAGGGTCAAAGTCTGTCCTTGTTTTTCTTTCAGGAAGGTGAGGTCATCCAAATCGGCTCTAGAGAGGACTTTGTTGATGGTTGAATGCAAAGTCGAGGCATAGAGACGGTTGGCTTCCATCAGATTCTTTTGTTTTTGGAGTTTAGAGGCTGCGATCAGTTCCATCGCCGAGGTGATCTTCTTGGTGGCTTTGACGGAACGGATACGGCGTCTTAAGGCTTGTTTGTTTTGTGGCATTATTAGGCTCTCAGTTTAAGGAATTGTTTGGTGATCAGGCCCATTTCGATGTGAAGTTTTTCTTCCAGTTCGGGGCTGATGATTTTTTTGGTTTCGATCTCATTGAGGAGATCGGCATGATCGTTCTCAAAAGCTCTTAACAGATAGTCCTGATAAGGCAAGATGAGTTCAACAGGGACATCTTTGATGAAGCGGTGTTTGGCACTGAATAAGACCACAACTTCCTGAGCCAGGCTCAGTGGAGTATATTGACCTTGTTTCAGTAATTCGCTTAAACGGGCTCCGTGTTCAATGACTGTTTTCGTCGAGGCATCCAGATCGGAACCAAACTGGGCAAAGCTCAGCAGTTCACGATATTGGGCCAATTCCAGTTTCAATGAAGAGGAGACCTGTTTGATGGCTTTGGTTTGAGCAGCAGATCCGACACGAGACACTGAGAGTCCGGCATCAACAGCCGGTCTGGCTCCAGAATTGAACAGTTCGGTCTGAAGAAACAATTGTCCGTCAGTGATCGAAATGACATTGGTTGGAATATAAGCGGAAATATCCCCGGCTTGGGTCTCAATGATCGGCAAGGCCGTCAAAGATCCGCCGCCGTTGTCTTTATTGAGCTTGCACGCTCTTTCCAATAAACGGGAATGCAGATAGAAGACATCCCCAGGATACGCTTCGCGTCCCGGTGGTCTTCTTAAGAGTAAACTCATGGCACGATAGGCGACCGCATGTTTGCTGAGATCATCATAAACGATGAGGACGTCTTTGCCTTGTTCTAACCATTCTTCGCCCATGGCACATCCGGCATACGGCGCGATGAATTGTAAGGATGCCATTTCGGAGGCGGTCGCAGAGACGATGACCGTATATTCCATGGCGTTATGAACTCTGAGTTTTTCAACGATCTGAGCCACGGTTGAGGACTTCTGTCCGATCGCAACATAAATACAGATCATGTCTAGACCTTTTTGATTGATGATGGTATCGACGGCGATGGCTGTCTTTCCGGTTTGGCGGTCACCGATGATCAGTTCACGCTGGCCACGGCCGATCGGAATGATCGCATCGATGATCTTGATTCCAGTCTGAACCGGCTGGAAAACGGATTGACGGGTCATGACGCCTGGCGCTACGCGTTCAATGGGTCTGGTTTTATGGGAAACGATCTCGGCTCCGCCGTCGATCGCAATGCCTAACGCATTGACGACACGGCCCAATAGACCGTCTCCGACAGGAACTTCAACGATCTTACCGGTACGGGTAACGATGTTGCCTTCTTTGATCAGTTCATCCTGACCCAACAAGACACAACCGACATGATCTTCTTCAAGGTTCATGACCATTCCATAAACACCGGTTCCGAAGTCTAAAAGTTCACCGGCCATCGCATTGGATAAACCGTTGATCAATGCGATCCCGTCACCGACTTTGATGACGACACCGACGTCTTGTTCTTCGACTCTGTTTTGATAATGCAGGATCTTTTGTTTGATCAGGGCACTAATTTCTTCTGGTCTTAATTCCATGGCTGTCACGACCTTCCTTCACGCAGTGTCTCTCTTAATCCTTCAAGCTTGGCCGACAGAGACGCATCGATCACGCTTTCTTTAAACTTGATCTTCAAGCCTGAGATCAGGCTCATATCGATCTTATTGATCAGTTCTACTGAAACGTTATGTTTCAAGGAGAGCTGTTTTTCTAATGCTTTGATGTCTGAATCAGGCAATGGCCGTATTGAATACACGATGCCTTCCTCTATGGCCAACTTTTTATTAGCCATATGAACAAGATCATCCATGATTTCAGCCACCAGTGTCATTCTGTGTTTATCAATCAACAAACACATCAAGTTGATCATCATCGGATCGATCTTCTTATCGAAAACGCTCTGGATCAGGGCCTTTTTTTCATCGTTGGAGATCTGTGTCTTTTGAAACAGGGCTCCAAACTCTGGATTGTCCTTAAAGACCTTACTGATGACTTTGGCTTGCTGCTTATAGGCAGCATAGCTGTAGGTCATCCCTGCGATCTCCAAGATTGCCTCGGCATAACGGGAAGATACTTTATCCATTAATTACGTACATCCTTGATGATCTGAGCGACCTGACGGCGGTCATGCGCTTCATCGACCTTGCTTTCCATCAATTGTCTTGCGGCCAATAAAGCCACATCGACGATTTCGGCTTCGATGTCTTTGTAGAGTTGATTCTTTTCATGCTCGATCTCACGACGAGCGGTTTCAAGTTTAGCGTCGGCTTCTTTTTTAGCGTCCGCCAACATCTTTTCTTTGATGCGTTTGGCTTCTTCCTTGCCCTGTTCGATGATGGTTTGAACTTCTTGAACAGAATTGTTGACAGAGAGTTCGCTGTGAGCCAAATTGACTTGAGCCAATTTGTTGGCTTCATCAGCAGACCTTAAAGCACTGTCTTCTGCTTCTGCCCGTTTCGCTATGTAGTTGGTCATCGGGACCCACAACAAGCGCTTCAAGCCGATGAAAAGGACGGCAGTTGCCGAAAGTTGTACGATCATCGTCAGTAGATCAGGGAATAGTTTCCCCGCAATATCAAATTCCAAAGACATAATGAACCACCGCCGTTTCTATTTTACAATGTTCGGGAATACGAAGATAAGCAAGAACGCAATCAGCATTCCATAAATAGCACAGGTTTCAGCGATCGCATCACCCAAAATCAGCATAGCGCGGATCTTGTTTTCTGCTTCCGGATTGCGTCCGACAGCCTCAACTGCTTTTCCGGCAGCATTCCCCTGCCCAATTCCAGTCATCAAACCGGTTAGTACTGCAATACCTGCACCTACGGCGATTAAACCTGCTCCGATACTAATATCCATGACTTAGTCCTCCTTGTCATTTTATGATTCTTTGGGCAATTCATTCCCAATGAATATCGTGGTTAACATAATAAAGATATAGGTTTGGATGAAACCTGCAAAAACATCAAAATAGAAATGCAGAACTGGGGCTACGATGACTCCGACGAAGTTGAATCCGCCAATCAACGGTACAAATGAAGAAACCCAACTGGTAAATGCATAAAACAGCATCATGATGGTGCCACCGCTGGTAATATTCCCAAACAAACGCATCGACATAGAAATCAACGGGGCAATCGTTCCAAAGAAGTTGGGGATGATAAATGGGAAAATCGGCTCAATGAAGCTATGCATGTAGGCCTTGATTCCATTGATACGGATCTTGGTGCTTTGCAACAAGACCCAAGTGATCAAAGCCAAAGATAAGGTAACACTCAAATTGGCGGTCGGCTGAGCCAATCCAAACAAACCAGAGAGATTACTGATGACCATAAACAGGGCAATCGTGGCAATGTATGGGGCATAGATTTTTCCGGCTTTTTTGCCCATGTTATCTGTGGTTAAGCCCAACATGAATTTATAATAGATCAACGCGATCAAGACCCAACCCTTGGGTTTTGCGTAAACATCCGCTTCATTGATTGCGCGGTTCATGATAAACAATAATATGTATATCAAAGCAACTATCAGTAAGATAGCGAGTACTTCAACCTGGAGTTTGATCGGAGTGCTGATTAAGTTCATTTTCTGTCCTTGTCGCGAAATAAAAGATACTTGATGTAAAGACACACTTTGAAATATAACAGGCCGCTAACGGCCGTGAAAACGTTGAGATATGACGGGAATAGGATCACCAACAGAAATGGAATAAACAACAAGAAGTTTCTGAAGACAAAGACCAACGTTCCGC
>CAZLWH010000055.1:4180-9626 GCA_964563265.1 uncultured Erysipelotrichaceae bacterium | reverse complement strand
ATAGGTAAAAGCTTGGTGTAACGCTTTAGGCGCTCCGCTCATTTCACACACGACATCGACCCCATAACCGTTGGTCGCATCCAGTATGATCTTGGTGACATCGTCACGCAATGAATTCAGGGCCAAGGTGGCGCCCAGTGATTTAGACAGATCCAAGCGATAATCATTGATGTCGACAGCGATGACCAGTGAAGCCCCCAAGGCTTTGGCCACATTGACGGCCATCAGTCCGATCGGACCGACCCCAACGATCGCTACTGTTTTATTTTTGACCTCACCGGAAGTGACGGTGTGGATCGCATTGCCCAAAGGTTCCTGAACACAGAGATAAGCCGGATCGATCTCAGGATTATTGATCCAGGCGTTTTTAGCCGGAATGGCGATGTATTGCGCAAAAGCCCCGTCACGATCGACCCCTAAGATGGAAGTGTCCTGACAGATGTGGCCTTGTCCGTTCAAACAGAATTCGCACTTGCCGCAGATGATGTGGGTCTCCGCAGAAACGATATCCCCCAATTTGACAGTGGTGACCACTTTGCCCAGCTGAATGACCTGACCGGCCAATTCATGGCCCATGACCTGAGGGACTTTGATCCTGGACTGTGCCCAGGCATTATAGTCATAGATATGGACATCGGTGCCGCAGATCGAAGCTGCCAAGACTTTGACCAGTATCTCATCGTCTTTGATGGTTGGGACAGGGACAGAAATCAGGTTTGCTCCTGCGCTTGCGCTTAATTTACTGATTGTTTTCATTAGGTTTGTCATAGGTGGCCTCTATGGTTTCATTGTATCATAATGACTTCAGAACAGAACCTGACTTGTGTGTATAAAGCGACAAAAACGCAATTAATACGCCAATGCGTCCACCTGTGTAGACACCTGATTTTCATTCAAAACAACATAAGCAGGAATCCACGTTCATCAAAAAGGTCTATAATGAAAGTAAGGAGAACACCATGAAACTCTATATCAAGCAACAAGTATTTTCTTGGGGAGACAAGTTTTTCATCAAGGATGAAAGTGAACAGGATAAGTATTATGTGGAAGGCGAAGTCTTTTCGTTAGGCAAGAAGCTACACATCAAAGACATGAACGGCAATGAAGTGGCCTTCATCCATCAGAAAGTATTGAGTCTGATGCCTCGTTTCTTCGTCTTCAAAAATGAAGAACAGGTTGCTGAGATCGTTCAGAAATTCAAACTGTTCAAACCGGCCTATGTGGTCAACGGACCGGATTGGAAAGTCGAAGGCAACTTCAATGCCCATCTCTACCGTGTCTTCAAAGATGACAATCCAGTCATCGGGATCGAAAAGATCTGGTTCACCTGGGGCGATTCCTATGTCTTGGACATCGATGAATCCGTGGATGAGATCTTGGCTTTGGCCGTCGTATTGGCCATCGATGCGGCAGTCCAACAGGCTCAAAGCGCCAATTCCCATAGCTCGATCCGCATCAATCAATAAAGATCAAAGGAGATCCTGATGATCAGAATTATTCTAGTCTGTGCAGCTGGAATGTCGACCAGCATTTTGGTCAACAACATGAGAAAATGTGCCGATCCCGAGGATCAGATCAAGGCGTGCCCAATGAGCGAGCTTGAACGGCTGATCGAAGACTGTGACGTCATCTTGGTTGGACCTCAGATCCGTTTTCAAGTTGAACTGATCAATGAAATGGCTCAAGTCTACGGTAAGAAAGCAGCGTTGATGGATGTCAAAGCGTATGGTCAGATGGATGGGGCTAAGATCCTTAAGCAAGCCCGTGATTTGATGAATGACGAAGTCTTCGTTTAGGTGCAGCAATGCACCTTTTCTTTTGTCTGATTGTCGCGAAAGCCTTTTCAGTGTAAAATAAAACTACCATGAAAAAAATCCTGCCTGCCCTCATTGTATTACTGGCGCTCAGTGCCTGTGTCAAAGCCGATCCGGAACCTGAACCTGAGCCTGAACCGGATGATTATGCGATCGTCGGTTCAGCACGCGTCTTTTTAACGACCGTTGATCAGAGTTATCTGTATACCGAGATCGAAAATGGGGCAACGTTATATTTAACAACGGAAGCCCCAAAAGCCGGTTTCGACATCACGATCGATCCCAATGTCCGTTATCAAAACGTCTTAGGGGTCGGTGCTTCTTTTACGGACTCTTCCGCGTATCTGATCAACTCGGTCTTAAGCAACACCGATCGGGATGCCTTGATGGAGAAACTCTTCAGTCAAGACAAAGGAATCGGGATCTCGTTTATCCGTAATCCGATGGGCTCTTCCGATTTCTCCCGGACTTTCTATTCATATGATGATCAAGCGCTTGGAGAAACCGATGAAGATCTCAGTGATTTCTCGATTGCCCATGATCAAGAAGACATCATTCCTTTGGTCAAACAAGCCTTGTCCTTGAATCCGGATCTGAAAGTCATGATGAGCCCTTGGAGTCCTCCGGCATGGATGAAGACCTCAGACAATATGGTGGGAGGCAGTCTCTTATCGAAGTATTTTTCTCAATATGCCCAATACTTCGTCAAGACGATCCAAGCCTATCAGGCAGAAGGCATCGATCTGTTTGCGGTCACCGTTCAAAATGAACCGCTGTATGTCCCGAATAATTATGCGGGAAGCCGGATGAGTGCCGATCAACAGTCCAACTTCATCAAGAATGCATTAAAACCGGCCTTCATTGAAGCCGGGTTGGATACCAAGATCCTTGCCTATGATCACAACTGGGATCGTAAAGATTATCCCTTGACCGTGCTTGAGAAAGCAACGGATGAGGTCGATGGGGTGGCATGGCATGTCTATGGGGGCAATGTCATTGCGCAGACAGAAGTCTTTCGTGCCTATCCTGAAAAGGATGTTTATTTTACGGAAGCCTCAGGCGGAGAATGGATCCCGCCCTTTGAACAGGCTTTCCTGTCTCAAATCAAAACGGGGATCGATGTCTTCAGGAATTACTCCAGGACCTATGTCTTATGGAACATGGCCTTGGATGAAACCAACGGTCCGGTGGTTCCGAATTTTGGAAGGTCGACCTGCCGAGGTGTGGTGACTGTGGATCAACAGACCAAAGCCTTAACCTATAATCTCGATTATTATACCCTGGCCCATTTCAGTGATTTCTTACAGAAAGACGCACTTCGGATCGATTCCACCAAAGCCGAAGGCAATTATACTTCCGTGGCCTTTATGAATCCCGATAAGACCATTTCACTCGTCATGTATAATATGCAGCCCAAAGACAGGGATGCCTTGATCCATCTGGGCAAGCAGACCTTGGTTGTCCATATGCCGGCCAAAGCTGTCGCAACCGTGACCTTTCAAAGCGACATCGTCAAATAAGTAAAATAAAAGCGCTGATTGATTGATTGAATCCTCAGCGCTTTTACTACTTAATACTTCAGTTTCGCAACATTCACTTCTTCGCAGAACTGATTGAAACTCTGCAGGATCAACACATGATCATAATCGCTGGAGCTCAGAATGTTTTCCAGTGATCCGCTGAAGTGTCTGAGATCGATGACGTCGATCTCATCAAAGGCAGCCGTCATAAACGGGATCAGTGAATTCGCATAGGAATCTTTGATCACCAACAGGCGTTTGGGATCGCTGCTTTCTCTGACGGTAATGTGTCCGAAACCGTGATTGCCGTACAGGAAGGCGCCATACTTATCGGTTCCTTCTAAGGCACTGTGATCGATCAGATTAAAAACCGTTTTCCCATCGGTCTCATAGGAGATGATGCTGGGATCAATGTAGGTGAGATCTTCCGGTGAGACGCTTTCCAAACGGGACTTATTGAAATACGTGCCCAAGAAGCCTTGGACTGTCTTTGGGGTAAAATGGTCATAGTCTAAGGCTTCCAATCCCCATTCCTTCATCAAAGCAACATAAGCCAGATAGGCGCCCTTTAAGGTCCAATGGTGGTCGGTCTTATAGTAGAGGCCTTCATCCTTGTGTTGGGATAAGGTTTCGAAAAGATCGGTCAGTGGCAATTGGGACTGCCACTGATTCAGCAGGGCTTGAGTGTTCAGCATCGGAAATCCGGTGGGAAGCAGATCACTGAGGACCGCATCTTTTTCAGGGACGATCACACTGGTGATTTCTTGGTTTTGATACTTCAACAAGAACGCAGAAAGATAAGACAGATTGAGTTCAGCTTGAGGATTCAACGTCAGCCGTTTTTCAAACAGCTGACCGTCTTTCCCAAACAAGATCCCGTTGTTTTCAGTCTTGCCCATCCAGGATTCCAAGTCGGCTTTAAATTTGATCCAGCGGTCTCTTTCGATAAACTGGTCATTGATGTAGTTTTCAAGATCCAAGGTCAATGAACCGTCGATCAAGGCATTCAAGTCCCATTGCGGGAAACTCGCCAAAGGACGTTTTTCATAAGATGAATAAATGCGGGTCTGATCAAAGATATCCGCGATAAACAACACTGACAATAAGAGAATGAACGTTTTTGAACCCATGTTTTTCATGTTAGAACCTGAAGTAGAGGAAGGGATTGTAGCTGGAATCCACCAGATAAGCGATGCTGACCACAAACAACAATCCTGTGGCCAACTTCAAGACAGGCATCGCAAAGCGGACCTCTTTGAGCTTTGCGGTAAACGGCGTCGAAAACAGGAAACACGCGATCAGGATGAATCCATAATTGCGCAGGTAATAAAGGACATCGGATCCACTGCTGAAACTGAACAAGCGACTCAGATACATGGATAAGACGGTGAGATCCGTGATCGCAAAGATTGCCCATCCGATCAAGATCCCTACGCTGAAGTAAAGGCGGGAGAAGATAGGATGCTGATCCAGCCAGGACAACAGAAACCATTTCTCGATGGCCAGGAGTACAAAGAAATACAGGCCCCACAGGATGAAGTTGACAGAAGCCCCGTGCCACAAGCCGGTCAGAAACCAAACAACAAACAAGTTGAAGATCTGACGCTTGAAGCCTTTACGGTTACCGCCTAACGGGATATAGACATACTCTCTAAACCATGACCCCAAAGTCATGTGCCAGCGTTTCCAGAATTCGGTCATACTGCGGGAGACATAAGGATAATTGAAGTTATCGGGAAACTCAAAGCCCATCATCTTGCCCATCCCGATCGCCATCAGTGAATACCCGCTGAAATCAAAATAGATCTGAAAGCCAAACGCGAGTAGACCCAACCAAGCCAAAGGCGAGGAGATCCTTGAAGGACCCAGGATCGCCACATCATCCCATAAAAGACCGATGTTGTTGGCCAATAAGAGCTTAAACGCCAAACCGGAGATAAAGATCCGGACGCCTTCCCCAAACTTATTCAGAGTCACGCTCCGTTCTTTCAGTTCCTTGGCGATCTGGCCATAGGTTACGATCGGACCGGCAATCAGTTGGGGAAACAGACAGACGAAGGCCCCGAAATCGATGAGATTGCGATCCGCTTTAAGATGGCCCCGATAGACATC
>CAZLWH010000055.1:0-4170 GCA_964563265.1 uncultured Erysipelotrichaceae bacterium | reverse complement strand
GTTTGAAAGGTATAGAAACTGATGCCCAAGGGAAGGGTCAGGTTCAGTAAAGGGATCGATGTCTTGAAAGCCCCATTCATCAGGCTGATCGCAAAATCGGTGTACTTAAAGAAAAACAGGAGACCGAGGTTTCCAAAGACGGAAAGCAACAGATAAAACTTTGTTTTTCTTGGATCATCGCGATGATTCTCTATTCCGTTAGAACAGGTATAATCGATCGCGATCGATAAAAACATGATGAAGACATAGCGGACTTCACCCCAGGTATAAAAGATCAGACTCAACAGAAGTAAGATGCCGTTGCGGTATTTCTTGGGGGTGATCCACATCAGAAACAGCGCAATCGGCAGAAACTTCAGGACAAACAACAGACTGGAGAAAACCATCTTACTTCAAGACAGCAAGCAGGGCATCTACACCCAATTGAACCTGTTGTTGAGCGTATAGGATGCGCTCATCGTCGGTTGCTTCGTTACGGTCATCATATTTGCCCAACAATACAAAGGCGACAACATTGCCTTTGACAACGACTTGAGAAGAAGAAACTTTCGCCATATTCATCGGATAGTTGAAGGCATCATGTTCAAGATAATACTGATAATCTTCAAGGGCTTTCTTGACCGTTTCGATCTTATCGTCTTTGGCGATCACAATGATCAGGGTATCGACCGAGGTGGACATCAACGGACCTTCTGCATAGAAATCAACCACATCGTCTGCTTTGACTTTCATGATGTCTTCCAGCATCGTTGCTTCGATCGGTGAAGACGGTCCGTAGAACTCACCGTAAGCTGCTTTGACCGCAGCCACCGCCGCATCCAGATCTTCAGCATCATAGGCTGCCTTTTTTGTACAGCCACTCAATAAAATCAACGACACCATCATCATCACAAATAATTTTTTCATAGGTTTCCTTTGCACGGCACTTGCCACTTTGCCTGTTAAGTGTACCAAAGTCAAAGTTAAGCCAAGATTAACAAAAATAAAAAGCTCCGAAGAGCTTTGATTATTCGTAAAGATGATGGTAGAGTGCGCCGTAGAGATTGGAATCATTGGCGAAGGCACAGCGGACCAGTTTGGGTTTGCCGATCGGCATATCCGGATAGAGATCAAACACATCATCCAAGGCTTTCCGGAGGCTTTCAAGCAGGATCGGCTGGGCACTGATACCGCCTCCGATCGCAATGACCTGAGTATCTAAAATCGCTTGGATCCCAAAGATCCCGATCGCCAAGCTCTTGGAAAACTGAGCCAGGATCCTCAACGCATGCTCATCGCCCGTATTGACCAGCTCAAAGAAGTGCTTTCCGTTGATCGAATGTTCAGGCAAGCCGTTTTGATCTTCATACACTTCCGTCAAGCCCATGGTGCCGCACAGATGGGCCCATGAAAAGGTAGCAGTGTTTCCGACATTGACCAAACTGATCGGCAGTGAAGAGAGTTCTCCTGCCGCAAAACGGGCACCTCTTAAAAGCTTTCCTTCAACGATGACGCCTCCACCGATCGCCGTTCCCAAAACGATGACCAAGCCGTTCTCGATTCCCACCAAAGAACCTTTCCATAATTCAGCCAACGCAGCACATTTACCGTCATTTTCAATCGAGATCTTGACGGGACAGCGTTTACCTAACGCCTCAATCAAAGGGAAGTCCCGAATATAGTTAAGATATCCGCCGGTATGCATGATGCCTTTATGGATGTCGATGCGTCCGGGCACACTCAAGGCGATGCCTGTGACCTTGTCTTCATATTTCGTATACAGTGCTTCCAAGGTATTCAAGAACTGATCAAGACCCTCCATGGGGGTCTCGACTTCACCCTTATCTAAAATAGACTCTGGGGTCATCAGTGCGTATTTGATGTGACTTCCGCCGACATCGATAACCAAGTATTGATCCATAGGGGTCTCCTGTGATTGCTCATTTTCAACCCTATTATAGCGTAAGAGAAAAATATACGAAAGTGCTTTCGTAAGAAATGTTATTTAAGGCAGAAATATGATAAAATAGTAGCAAACCCGGGGGTTTACCATGATCGATATGAAGCAGGTTGCAAAATTGGCAGGAGTGTCCGTTGCAACCGTCTCCAAAACACTCAACAACTACCGAGAAGTCAGCGATGATACCAAAGCCAAGATCATGAAGATCGTTGATGAACTGGGTTATATCCAGAATTCCAGCGCTCTGGCTTTAAGCACAAAGCGCTCCAATCTGATCGGCATCGTCTACTCTGAACATCTTCACATCGGTTTGGAGCACTACTTCTTTTCCGGTGTTTTAGAAGCCTTTAAAAAAGAAGTCGAGAATGCCGGCTATGATGTCGTTTTCATCAACGGAAGAGACATCGGTTATCTCAAGAAATGCCGTGTCAGAGGCGTTGACGGTGTGTTTGTCGTCACTGCGGATACCTCAGACAAAGGCTTGGCCGACCTGTTCAATGCGGACATCCCTTGTGTGACCACCGATACCCCTTGGAATAAGATCCCTTTGGTCTATTCCGATAACGTTCAAAGTTCGATCAATGCGGTCAAGTACCTGCATTCGCTTAACCATACGCGCATTGCCCACATCGCAGGGCCTCAGGAATCCATCGCCGGTCGTGAGCGATTGGTTGGATACCGTGAAGGCATGATGGAAGAAAACCTGCCTTATGATTCCAATATGATCGCTTACGCCAATGAATATGATACCGCGTCAGGGTATCGCGCCATGGAGACCCTGTTGGCCAATCCCAATCCGCCGACGGCCGTCTATGTCATGTGCGACTTGTCTGCGGTAGGAGCCATCCGTGCCATCCGCGATGCCGGGATGAGGGCCGGAAGAGACATCAGCATCATGGGTTTCGATGACATCCAACTGGCGGCCCATACGGTTCCACCCTTGACCACCCTCCATCAGGACAGAGCCTCGATCGGTCATGCCTTGGCATTGACCCTGATCAAGCTCATCAATAAAGAAGAGGTCGAACTGGTCACCAAGATCCCATGCAAGATCATCGAAAGAGAATCCACGAAATTAAGAAAATAGACTTTAGGGTCTGTTTTTTTATGGAAGGGGTATGCTATAATCAAAGTAACGAAAGCGTTTTCAGGAGGAACTATGACACTTTGGAAGTTGGATTTCGAGGAGGATTTCTCGAAACAGACGAGTTTAGATCTGTCCCATTGGACCATCGACGTGGGTGACCACGGCGGAGGCAACAATGAGGCTCAGTATTATACGGAAGGCATGCACAATCTGAGTTTTAAAGACGGTGCTTTGAATTTTGAAGCCCGTAAAGAAAAATACAAAACCAAAGCGTATACCTCTGCGAAAATCTTGTCTAAAGGCAAGAAAGAATGGCAATACGGCCGTTTTGAGATCGTTGCGAAACTGCCCTTTGGCAAAGGCACTTGGCCTGCGATCTGGACACTGGGCGTTGTACAGCACGGTGAAGGCTGGCCTGAAATGGGCGAGATCGACATCATGGAACACGTTGGCAACAACCAGGACATGATCCATTTCAGTCTTCATTCCAAGCGCTATAACCATAAGATCAACACCCAACAGACCTATTTCACCAAGATCGAGCGTGTTTCTGACGAATTCAAGACCTACATCTTGGAGTGGGATGAAGAAAAGATCAGTTTTCTGGTCGATGATCAGCCCATGGCCACGTTCTACAAGAAAGACTATGCGGATTCATGGCCTTTCGACAAGCCGCATTATCTGATCCTTAACCTCGCCGTAGGCGGAGGATGGTGCGGAAAGATCGACGACAGTATCTTCCCGCAAGCCTTGTCGATCAGAAGCGTCCGCGTCTTTAAGAAGGCTTAAGGCATGGACATCCATCAAATCATCAGCGCAATGACGCTGGAAGAAAAGCTGTTGATGCTGGGAGGCAAAGACGGCTGGCATTTTTATGGCGTGGAACGATTGGGCATTCCCGACATCCGCGTCTGTGACGGACCCCATGGAATCAGAGTCCATACCGATCAAAACGAAGTCTATTTACCGGCAACCAATTTACCGACCGCTTCTGCAATGGCCTCTTCATTCAATACAGAACTCATTCAACATGCCGGAGCGATGCTTGGACAAGAATGCCGTCATTACGGAGTCCAGGTTTTATTGGGTCCCGGCGTCAACGGAAAACGGTCACCTCTGGCCGGACGCAAGTTTGAATATTACT
>CAZLWH010000054.1:8240-9636 GCA_964563265.1 uncultured Erysipelotrichaceae bacterium | reverse complement strand
GATAAAAGCAACTGCCCAATTAAAAAAGGATACCGATTGCTCGGTATCCTTTAAATCACTTCAGTTTACAACGTGATCGAATCTTCGATCTTTTCCTTCATGTCTTCAGGAACAGCGATGACTTTCACCGGTTTCTTGAAAAGGTTGAAGGTGATCTTCTGGCCGCGTTCTTTTTTGACCAATTGTTTGTAGACAACCAGGTCAATCGCAACTAAGCCTTCTACGTTCTTATCATCCAATTCAACGAACAGATCTTCATCCTTCTTAGCGAAGATATGTCTTCTGATCGTCTTCTGATTGCCGTTCTTATCGACCAAGGCATATTTCAGATTCGGTCTTAAGAAGAACAACAACAGGAACAACAAGCCAAGCAGATATAACCACCAGAAGTCTAACGGAGACAACGGGGTTTCAGGATCAACGATGATGACTTCTTCATTAACGGTGATCGAGAACGTGGCAATGTTAGAATCCAAGCTTCCATCATTGGCTTTGAAGGTAAACTGATCATCACCGAAATAATCTGCATCCGGTGTATACGTAAAGCTACCGTCGGCATTGAGGACCAAGGTCCCATGATCGACGCCATTCACGACACTGAGTGTCCAGTTGGCACTGTCAACATCACTGACTAAATTGTGGATGTTGCCGGTCAACGCGGTTTCAAAGTCGGTTTCATCGGAGCCGTTGACGGCAACCGGAGCATCATTGACAGGGGTAATCGTAATGACGGCTGTTCTGATGGCGGAGTATGCTTTTCCGTCGAATGCTCTGAATCTGAAGCTGTCGGACGTTGTTTCGGTACCATTATGCTCATAGGTATAAGCACCATTGGCTGCGAAGACCAACGAGCCGTTGGCGACAGACTCAACCAGGATGAAGGTAATCGGATCGTTGTCGGCATCGATGCCGGCGACAGCACCGAATTCAATCCCGCCTTCCAAAATGGTGAATGCTTCAGGTAAAGTAACCGGAGCGACATTGACCACAGGCAACGGATTGACAGTAATCGTAACGGTTGCAGTGTTGGAGTAATCTTCACCATCAAAGACTCTGAAGGTAAAGGAATCATCAGCAGCACTGATTCCGTCGTTATCATAAGAGAAACTGCCGTCAGGGTTCAAAACGAGCAAGCCGTGAGCAGGTCCGACAACGACTTCGAAAGTCAGTAGTACAGAATCCACATCAGTAGCAACCAGGTCGTAACCCGCTAAGGCACCTTGCAACAATGTGAAGGCGAAGTTTTCCGCAACCGGCGCATCGTTGTCAGGGGTAATCAGGATGTCGATCACTGCAGTATTGGAATTGCCTTGACCGTCAGTGATATAGAAACTGAAACCATCAACGGTAGTTTCACTGCCGTCATGGTCATAGACGAAGGATCCATCCGGATTCA
>CAZLWH010000054.1:0-8230 GCA_964563265.1 uncultured Erysipelotrichaceae bacterium | reverse complement strand
CCGGTCCTTCAACCAAGATGAAGGTCCACAAGGCCTGCAGGGTATCCGGATCAAATCCGGTCAGCTGCCCATTGTGAACACCATCTTCGATCACGGTGAACCCGTCATCAAAGGCAACTGGATCATCATTGGTCGGATTGATCGTAATATAAACTGTCGCAACGTTAGAATCTGCTTCGCCGTCATTGGCAATATAAGTAAAGCTGTCGGTGAAGTTTTCGCTGCCGTCATGAACGTAGGTGAAGCTTCCGTCCGGATTGACGACCAGGGATCCATAATCAGGATAATCGACCCAATCAAAGGTGAATGCTGTATCGTCAGGATCTGTCGCTGCCAATTGACCAGGCAATATGCCTTCTTCGTCAACGTTCAGATATTGGTCTGCAACGACCGGAGGATCATTGACCGGGAGGATGGTGATGTCAACTCGGGCAACATTCGACCAAGCTAGTCCATCAAAGACACGGAAGGTAAAGAAATCAGTAAAGTTTTCAGAACCGTCATGATCGTATTCGTAATCCCCAAACGGACTTGTAAAGTTGATCGTGCCGAATTGAGGCGCTACGACGATTTCGAAACCAATCATGATCGGAGTAATCATTGGGCTAAAGCCAAACGGGATGAAGAGATCAGGATCAGACCAAATCAGAGTATCAGCATGGATCCCGTCTTCCAAAACGGTAAACGAATCATCTGATGCTACAGGAGCATCGTTGACTGGGCTAATCATAATGGTCACTGTCGCGACATTGGAGTAAGCTTCCCCGTCATAAGCTCTGTAGGTAAAGCTGTCTAGGAAGTTTTCACTGCCATCATGCGTATAGACGAAGTCTCCGGCAGCATTCAAAGACAGGATTCCGTAATCAGGATAATCGATCCATTCAAAGGTATGCGCAGTATCATCAGGATCGGTTGCCAACAATTGTCCGTTGACAAACTCTCCTTCATTAACATAAATCGTATCATCTTCAACGACTGGGGCATCATTGACCGGATTGATGATCAGGGTCACTGTCGCTGTGCCAGAAGATGCGCCATTACTATCGATAATATAGAATGTAAAGCTATCCAAATGGTTTTCCGATCCATCATGGGTATAGGTGAAGTCACCGAAACCAGATTCCATAAGGCTTCCGTAATCGGGTTCATCCACGATGATGAAGGTTAACCAGTCAAACCAATCGTAATCGTAACCCCACATGATGCTGTAAATCGATTCACCTTCATTGACATACTCTGTCGAGTTATAAGCCACTGGAGGATCATTGACTGGCAAGAGATTGACCGTGATGGTCGCTGTATTGGAGTAACTTTCTCCATCAAAGACTCGGATGGTGAAGTAATCGGTGTCGCCCCACGGGTAAACTTCAACGCCAGAATGATAATAGGTATAGGTTCCATCCAAGTTGATGTAGACGATCCCATTGAACGGCTGACTGACGACTTCGACATAGATCGGGAATCCCAAGTAATCAGGATCTGTCCAGATCGGATAAGCCGAAGTGAAGCCTCCTTCACTGACGTAGATCGTATCATCATAAACGACTGGAGGATCATTGACCGGGATTATGGTAATGGTGACCAAACCGACGTCGCTGAGGAACCCGTCATCATAGACCTGGAACTCAAAGCTGTCGGTCAAGGTTTCTGAACCATCATGCGTATACGTAAAGGTACCGTCCAGATTGATCAAGACGCTGCCGTTGGCGGCCGGGGTCAATAGAACGAAATTCAATAAGGCAAACAGTGTGTCTGAATCCGTAGCACCCAATTGACCAATGGTCGGGAATACCGGATAAGTGCCGCCTTCAAGAACAGTAATCGACTGATCCAAAGCAACCGGGGCATCATTTTCTGCCGTTACGGTGATATAGACGCGGGCAGTATCACTGAATTCACCATCATAGACGGAGAAGTCAAAGTAATCACTGTCAACATCAGAACCGTCACTGGTATAACTGAAGGTCCCATCATTATTCAGGACGACCAATCCATAGGTCGGGGCGTTTTCAAGACTGAATACCAAGTTGGCAAACAAAGTATCCGGATCAGTCGCCGTCAGCTGATCAAAGAACGGCAACAACGGATATCTAGCGCCTTCTACGACTGTGATGTACTTGTCATCAGCGACAGGCGCATCATTGTCAGGAGTTATCGTAATTGTGATGGTGCCAGTGTTAGAGAACAGGAAGCCATCAAAAGCACGGAAGGTAAAGCTGTCTGAAGTTGTTTCACTGCCGTCATGGACGTAGGTATATTCCCCATTCGGGAAAACCGTCAGGATTCCGTGAGTCGTAGGAATGACTTCAGCATAGGAGATCGAAGCAGTATCAGGGTCTGAACCGATGAGGGTCCCGTTTCCGCCGAATCCTTCAAGCACAGTCAATACGCCATCCGAAACAACCGGAGGATCATTGACTGGAATAACAGTGATGTTCACGGTCGCGATGTTGGAGAGAAGATCTCCGTCACTGGCCTGATAGGTGAAACTATCAGAGGTCGTTTCGCTGCCGTTATGATCATAAGTATAGTACCCGTTTGGATACACCGTCAGGGTGCCGTTGGTCGTAGTAATAACATGAGTAAAGGTAAATACGGTGTCATCCGGATCTGTCGCTAAGAGCCACCCATCGGTGCTTCCGCCTTCAAATACGGAAATATTGACATCAACGACCACTGGAGGATCATTGACCGGAGTCACCGTAATAAACACGGTTCCCGTATCGGTCAGCAAACCATCATCAGTGACAGTGAATGTAAAGCTGTCAGATAAAGTTTCAGTGCCGTCATGCGTATAGGTAAAGGTACCATCCGCATTGACAACAGCGATACCGTGAGCCGGAAGCGTCGTAATCGCGAAAGTCAGGCTGGCTAACGGAGAATCCGAATCCGTCGCATCCAATTGAGCGAGGTTCGGAAGCACAGGATAATCGCCGCCTTCTAGGACGGTGATGGTTTCATCCAAAGCAACCGGGGCGTCATTAGAGGAAGTGACTCGAACATGGACAGTAGCCGTATCGGTCTTGTCGCCGTCGCTGACGGTGAATGTGAATTCATCCGTCGCAGTTTCGGATCCATCATGGGTATAGGTGAAAGTCCCATCAAGATTGACAACCGCAACACCGTTAACTGGCAGTGTCGTTAAGCTAAAGGTCAGTTGAGATAACAGATGATCGACATCTGTGGCATCCAGCTGAGCAATGTCCGGTAAAACCGGATAAGTGCCGCCTTCGATGACGGTGATGTATTCATCTGCTGCGACCGGAGCATCATTGACTGGGCTGACTGTAATGGATACGGTCGCCAACGCTGAGGACTCATGGCCGTCATTGCTTCTGAAAGTAAAGCTGTCCAGACCGAAATAATCATCAGCCGGAGTATACGTATAGACGCCTGGTGAGACTAAATCCAACGTCCCATGGGCAGGCAAATCAAACAGAATAAACGTCAACGGATCAGAATCCGGATCGCTGCCGGTCAGGGTGATGTCCAGCGGTGTATCTTCCGGAGTCGTCACGCTTTGATTATTGGCACTTGGCGCCGTATTCGAGGTTGTTACCGTCACGGTCGCGGATGCGGTCAGGATATTCGGAGTTTGGTGATCCAGCAGATCTGAAGTTACAGTATTGACGTATTGCTGGCTACCAAGGGTTCCTGATGAGAAGACTCTGGTATATTCAACAAAGCCCGTGTCTGTAAAGGTCCATGGTGATCCTAAGGGATTATAACTATCCGTGATCACGATGTCCTGATTGAACGTGCTTGTCGGAATTGCCGAGAAATTGACGGCAGGAGAGGTCTTGTGTTTGACATTGCCGACGGTCCCGCCGCTGTTGAGGATATCTACACCGATCTTCAAGGGATCGATATCGGCAGCAACGCCAGTAATATCAAACGATGTCGTGTGAACTTTCGTATAAATAGAACCTTCGGTCAATGTCACATGTTCCAAAAATTCATTGGCATATGTTGTTGAACCGGACGGAGTCTGGACAATCGCATACAAATCAAAATCTGCGGTTCCAGGTCCTTTGTTTTCAATGGTCACGGTATACGTAATACTGAACGTTGAGTGTGCAGTTTTCGTAACCGAAACTCGATAGGTAGTGGTTCCTGTTTGTCCTGTTGCAAGAACAAAAGAATCAGGTGTTGCTGTCTTAGACAGTGTCCAATTGTAGACGACGTCAAAAGCAGTTTCGACATCGAACTTATCAATGGAGACTTCCAACGCAGCACCAGGCAGAGCACTAGGGCCACCGGCACTAGCAACGCTCAAAACTGGTGATTGGTAGAACATCAAGGTCAATGCGACGATCAACCGAGCCGTCCTAACGAAGAATGATTTCATAATCTCTCCTCCTTTTTAAATAAAATAAAATGACCTTCCATCAGCACGAGTGCAATTGGCCGGTCATCGTTTTTCAACTTTAGACGCTCAACTTTGTGTCCCAACCTTTCGATTGGTTTACTTTTTTACTGTTATTCAATTTTGTACTCTATGAAAGGCTAGACCATAAAAACTCTTCTTACTTATAATGAGTAGTATTCATCCTGTGTTGACGAAAAAATTACTCTGTTTTTAAAACAGAAAACCGGTCAATGCAATTGACCGGTCATAGTTACGATTCATAACGTTAGACGTCGAACTTTGTGCCCCAGTCTTTCGACTGGTTTACCCAGGACTACTACTATTCTTTATGTATTTTTATTATAGCACCACCGCTTTTTGGTGCAAGTCAAATAATCATAAAGATGCTCATAAAATAAACTTTTTAAAGCAAGTTGATTAGGATCAGATAGACAGCCAGCCCTCCACCGATACTCAGAAGCGTATTGTTCTTGAGATGATGGATCACCGCGATCACCGCAAGACTGATCAGTTCATACAGACCGTAAGGCGCACTCTGCAGATTGACATCTTTCAAAGCATACACCACCAGCATCCCTAAACTGGCATACGGTAAACGATCTGCTAAGAACGTAACCACCTTGGGAACGGGTTTATGTTCAGGGAACAGGATAAACGGCAAAAATCGAGTCAGCATGGTCGCAATGGCCATCACGATGACTGTGACCAGTAACTGAAGGTCATTCATGAGACTGACCCCGGACTTTTTCTAAGGCAAACAATCCGAAAACGATGAAGATCATCGATCCCAGTAAGAACTGTGATTTTCCAAACAGAATCAAGGCAATCACGGTTGCGATGATGCCCAACAGGAGGTATTTCTGATGATCTTTTGTTTTCCATTGATTGAGAAACATCACAAAAAACAAAGCCGTCAATACAAAGTCAAAGCCCTGTATCGATTCCGGAATCAGAAATGATAAAAGATGGCCGCTTAAACAGGATAGATTCCAATACAGATAACACAGGACCGTCGTGCTGAGATAAAAGGCAGACGGATCGATCCCTTCAGGTACTTTATTGGCAACATTGATTGAAAAGGCTTCATCCGCCATCCCAAAAATCATGAAGGTCTTGCCTTTCAGTCCTTTAAAGCGATCCAACATGGAGATTCCATAAAACAGATGCCGTATATTGACCAACAGGGCCAACAAGAAGGCCAGTAAGGGGTTAAACGTCGAGGCCAGTAAGGTGATGGCCGCATATTGAAGGGCTCCTGCGAAGACCACAGAACTCATCAGAAAAGTCCACAGGATCGAAAAACCCTTATCGCTCATCAAAATCCCATAAGCCAACCCCAAAAAGAGATAGCCTGTCAAAACAGGCAAGGTCAAGGGGAAAGCGACTTTCAGAGTTTGTTTCAGATTTTTCATTGTTTAATCATACTTAAAAAACCGCTAAAATTCAACAAAAAGAAGGGTTTCCCCTTCTGTCTATGGATCTAAGATGAATGGACTCTATTTGGCAGCGGTGATTTCCTGAATCAGGATGTCCACAAGAAACAGCTGCGAGATCCGGATGTTCATCAGGTTTTTCGCATAATCACTGCTGAACAAGGCAATGTCCGCATACTCGTGCAAGGTATTCTGATGATGTCCCGTCAAGGCAATGATCGGGATATCGTGGCCTTTGGCCAGCCTGGCCGCATCCAAGGTATCCTTGGTTTCTCCGGATTGGGAAATCAAAACGACGACGCCTTTGGGTCCCAACTGGGACACCGAAACCATACAGGCATGGATGCCTTTTGAGAACTGGACAAAGAGTCCGGTCTTATTGAGCTGATTGTTGAGATACTCCGCAAAGATGCTGGAATTGGCGGCCCCGTAGACCACGACACGATCCGCACTGAGGATCAGACTGACCGCTTGTTTGATGGTGTCCAGCCTGTTTAAGGCATTGGTCTCATGAATGGCTTCTTCATAACGTGAAATCAGGATCTTCATGGCGTCTGAGGTCAGGATGTCCCTTTCCTTGGTTCGCTGGTCTTCCGCATAGACTTTATTCAGGTCAACCAAAAAAGATCTGAAGCTTTCATAACCCAGTTTCTGGGTGAAACGGATGACTGTTGATTGGGAGATGCCCAGCTGATCCGCCAAGGCATTGGAGGTCAGGATGCGCGGATCGGTATCCATTTCAAGTAGATAGGATGCGATGTTTTTTTCCTGCTTAGAAAACTGAGACATTTTTGATTTCAAGAGAGCTTTGATCATAATGGACCTCGCGTGAGTAACCCCATTATAATGAAAATGCATAAATTATGCAAGAAACCTGTTTCGGATGACTGGTTTACCCATAAAAAAGCATCCCTCAAGGGATGCTTTGGACTAGATGCTGGATTTGACCAGTTCGACGACTTCTTCCATCGTTGACAGTTTCAAGGCCTTTTCAGCCATGACTTTCATGTCTTTATAGGATAAGGAACGGATCATCTTACGGGTCTGAAGGATACTGCTGGCTGACATGGAGAATTCATCCAAGCCCAAGCCCAACAGGACAGGGGCAGCCAGTTCATCACCGGCCATCTCGCCACACATACCGCACCATTTGCCTTGAGAATGGGCACCGTCGATGGTCATCTTGATCAAACGAAGCAGTGACGGATTCAAAGGCTGATAAAGATAGGAAACTTTTTCACTCATACGATCGGCCGCCATGGAATATTGGATCAGGTCATTGGTTCCGATCGAGAAGAAATCGGCTTCTTTCGCAAACTGATCCGCCAAGATCGCCGACGCCGGGATCTCGACCATCATCCCGATTTCATAGTCATCGCTGACGGCAATGCCTTCCGCTCTGAGTTCTTTATCGGTATCCAGGATGAATTGTTTGGCAGCCCTGAATTCGCCCAAGGTGGCGATCATCGGGAACATGATGCAAAGGTGACCGTAAACAGAGGCTCTCAATAAGGCTCTGGCTTGGGTCTTGAAGATATCGGTTCTGTCTAAGCAAAGACGGATCGCACGGTAACCCAAGAACGGGTTCATTTCATGCGGGAAAGGCAAGTAGCTGAGTTCTTTGTCTCCGCCGATGTCCAAGGTACGGACGACGACCGGACGTTTGCCCATCTTTTCAAGAACTGTCTTATACGCTTCGAATTGGTCTTCTTCAGGAGGTAATGCGGTCGCATCCATATACAGGAATTCGGTACGATAGAGTCCGACCCCTTCTCCACCGTTGGCCAAGACGCTTTCGACATCATTGGGAGTCCCGATGTTGCCGACGAGTTCGACATGGTGTTTGTCGGTGGTGACGCTTTCCGCATCTTTGAGGATCTTCAGGCTGGCTTTGAGTTCAGCGAAGTTTTTGGCTTTGATTCGATAATGTTCAAGATCTTGTGCTTCCGGGTTGACCATGACGAAGCCGTCGATGGCATCCAACACCAGCATATCCCCATGATTGACCTGGCTGAGCAGACCGTTGATGCCGACAACAGCCGGGATCTCCAAGCTTCTGGCCATGATGGCGCTGTGGGAGGTACGACCTCCGATTTGGGTCGCAAACCCTTTGGTGAATTGTTTATTGAGCTGAGCTGTATCTGAAGGCGTCAGGTCGTTGGCGACGATGATGACTTCTTCGTTGATGAGGGAAAGATCAGGAATGACCAAACCGAGGATATGGCACAACAGTCTGTAACTGACGTCTTTGATGTCGGCAGCACGTTCTCTGAAATATGCATCCTCCATGGTTTCAAACATGGTGATGAACATGTTGGAGACTTCCTGACAGGCGAAATCCGCATTGACGCCTTCGTTTTTGATAATTTCTTCCATTTGTCCGGTAAATTCCGGATCCTGGGTGACCATGATGTGGGCATCGAAGATG
>CAZLWH010000053.1:0-9728 GCA_964563265.1 uncultured Erysipelotrichaceae bacterium | reverse complement strand
GACAAAGATGGCCGTAAGGTCTATGTCACCGAAATCAACTGCGACTCTGTCCAATTGATTCGGACCGCTTCCTCGACGTCTCCCGCGCAAGGCAATTATCAGCCTGCACCACAAAACCAAGCACCTAAAGCCGCAACAGGCTATTTCCCGGATGAAGCGTCCGTCAATGACGATGACTTCAATACGGGCCCTTTGCTGGATATCTCCAGCGATGATCTTCCATTCTAAGAAAGGAGACCTATGGCAGTCTACAAAAAACAAAGAATCGGCCGTAAAAAAGTATGTTACTTCAAAAAGAACAACGTTACGGTCATCGACTATAAGGATCTCGAACTCTTGAAGAAATTCATTTCTTCAAACGGTAAGATTATTCCTCGACGCGTTACCGGAACCGGTGCCAAATACCAACGCATGTTGGCGACAGCAGTCAAACGTGCTCGTCAAATGGCATTACTCCCTTACGTAGCAGACTAACAACTAAGCTCCACCGCAGGGTGGAGCTTTATTTTAAATGAAAAAACAAGTAAGACCCATTACGGAAGGCGCGATGATGCTCGCCATCATCGGCGTATTACTCATGCTTAATCGAATGACCGGACAAACCCTCATTGGTTTTCTGGTGTTCATTTTACCTTTGCCCTCGATTTTCTATATTGCCAAGTACGGTTTTAAACAAGGCCTCGTCCTCAGTTTCGCGATCCTGTTGTTTCCGATCCTGATCGGAGATTTCATCGCCCTGTTTTATGTGGCAACGGCCATCGTGGTCGGCTTGGCCTATGGTTACGGGGTTTATAAAGATAAAGATAACGGATGGCTCATTCTGGTCACGACCTTTTTTACCTTGATCAGCCTGTTTATCGAAACCTATCTTATTGCGGCTTTGGTCGGACAAGATCTGATCGGGGAATTCAAGACCATGGTTGGGATACTGATCGATAATATGAGCGCAGTCGGGGCGGAGATCCCGTCTAACTTTATGGTTTTGGCGATGTCGATGGTTCCGATCATGCTGATTGCCACCTCATTGGCTCAGGCCTTGGTGACCCACATCATTGCGATCATTTTGCTTCAGCGCTTAAAAATCAAGACCCGCAAGATGAAGCCTCTTTCTGAATTGACCATTCCCAGAGGGTGGGCATTGCTGTTTGCGGTCGGGATCTTTGCGAATCTTGGTCTAAATATGACCGATAATGAAACCATTCAGATCCTTCTAACCAACATTTATGTGATCTCATCCATGGCTTTCTGTGTCGATGCCTTTGTCTTTGTCTTGATCTATGCAAAGACGTCGGGAAAACGTTTCCTGTCCTTCATCGCCATCCTTGTTTTCTTTATCCCGACGTTGGGTACGGTCATTGGTTTGTTTGATAGTTTTACTGATATCAGAAAAAGAGTATTATATAACTATGCAAAATCACTTCGATAAACTTAAAAAGAACATCTTCTGGATCTTACTTGTCGAAGTTTTGATCCTGATCGGTGTTCATGGTTTTCTGAAACAGAGTCCTTCTTGGTTGGATCTGGTTTTGATCGCCATCAATATGATCATTCTGATCGCTGTTTTTGAGTGGTTTGATAAAGCCTTGGCCAAACGTTCTTTGACTTTGTCTCAAATCATCGGGGAGGAAGCCAGTCAGGCTTTCGTTTTCGGCAATATCGGCATCCTCACCTATGATGGTAATCTGAATGTGACCTGGGCCAATGATTTCCTGATGTCTCGTTTTGAGATGATCATGGGGAAACAGATCAGCAGCTGGCTACCCGAAACCCAGGCTTTGTTTAACTCAGAAGCTGAAATGGTCACCGTGACTGTCGATGCCTATACCTATGAAATCGGTAAAAAAGAAGACGGACAAACTCTGTTTTTTAGAGACATTACCGATACCCATGCCTTAAAAGAACTGAGTACCAATCAACAGATGGTCATTGGTTACATCCATTTGGACAACTATGAAGAAACAGCCCTGTACAGTGACGATAAGACCACCGGACAGATCGATACAAATATCCGTCAGCGCATCATTGAATGGGCCAGAGGACAAGGCATCCTTGTCCGCCGTTTAAGAACCAACCGATTGATGCTGGTACTGAATCAGCAACTGTTTGAGACCATGATCCAAGATCATTTCTCAATCATGAACATCGTTCATGAAGAAGCAGCCAAACTGGACGTTGCCATTACCTTATCCATTGGTTTCGGTAAAGGCTCCAATGATGTCCAGATGCTGGATGAAATGGCACTGAATGCCTTGGAACTGGCTCAAAGCCGAGGCGGCGATCAAATCGCCATCAAGGCCTATGATCAGGAAGTTCAATATCTTGGAGGCAGTTCTCAGGCTCAAGAAAAACGCAGTAAAGTCAGGGCCCGTATCATCGGCCAGACCTTAAAAGACCTCATTCATAAATCCGACAATGTCATTCTTGTCGGTCATAAAGAGATGGATTTCGATTGCATGGGTTCCGCCATTGCCATGAGCAACATCATTCGCAGTAACGGTAAAGATGCGTATATCGTTTTGGCCGGAGGCATCGAAGAGAAGCTCAACCGAGCCTATCTTGAATATCAGGAAGAGTTGAAAAGGAATTGTGTCTTCATCGACGAAGCACAAGCGATCCGTTTGACTCAGCCCAAATCCATGGTCATCATGCTGGATCATCACAATGCCAATCAATCCAGTGTCCCCAATCTGGTAACCAAATCGAAACGTGTCGTCGTCATCGATCATCACCGTCGCAATCAGGACTTTACTTTCGATCCGATGATGGTCTATACCGAGACGGCTGCTTCATCCTGTTGTGAACTGGTCACTGAACTGATTCCCTATCAGCCGAAGCATTTGGATCTGACCAAAGAAGAAGCCACCATGATCCTGACCGGGGTCATGATCGATACCAACCGTTTCAGAAACAGAACCGGAAGCCGTACCTTTGAAGTCGCTTCGATGCTGAAACAATACGGCGCCGATCCTTTGAAAGCCGATGAATTCTTAAAAGATGATTATCAGACCTTTGAACTGAAAGCCAAACTTTTCAGCAACATCACCATCGATGGCCATTCCATGGCCATTACCTCGCTTCAAAGCGAAACCGTAAGCCGTTCTGTCATGTCTCAGACGGCGGACAGTATGTTGGCCATCAAAGGCGTGGAAGCGTCCTTCGTGGTCGCCAAAGATGATAACGATCAGGTGGCCGTTTCAGCCAGGTCGAATGGGAATGTCAATGTCCATGTTATAATGGAAAAGATGAACGGCGGCGGACACTTTACCGCAGCCGGTTTACAACGATCAAATACCACAGTCAGTGAAGTGCTGGCCGAACTGAAGGCCGTCCTTCAGCACAATGTCGATGAGGAGGACAAAAACAATGAAAATCATTCTGTTGAGTGATGTTAAAAACGTAGGCAAAAAAGGCCAAATCTGCGAGGTTGCCGATGGCTATGCCCGCAATTTCTTAATCAGGAATAAGATGGCTGTTGCGGCATCATCTCAAGCCGAAGCCATTTTGGAAGAACAGAAACAAAAGAAGGTCGACGATGAACTCAAAGCCATCGAAGATGCCAAAGTCTTAAAAGAAAAGCTGGCTCATGTTACCGTTGTCGTTACGTTAAAGACCGGCGATAAAGGCCGAGTCTTCGGATCGATTGCTTCCAAGCAGGTCGCCGAAGAATTGCAGAAACAACACAAACTCGTGATCGATAAGCGTAAGATCCTGGAAAGCGATCCGATCAATGCGGTCGGAAACTACATCCTTAAAGTAGAATTGCACCGTTTGGTGATCGCAGAACTTAAGGTTCAAGTCAAAGGAGTTTAATATGACCCTCAAACGTCAGCTGCCCAGCAGTTTGGAAGCCGAACAGGCCTTACTGTCCAGTATGATGGTGTATCCTTCGACAGTGAGTACCGTCATTGAATTGGGACTCAAAGCGGATGATTTTTATGCGGAAGCGCATAAACGTCTTTTTCAGGTCATCATGTCGATGGCCGACGAAGGCAAACCAATCGATGCAGTCTCATTGATCTCACGATGCAATGACTTAAAAGTCCTCAATGCGGTCGGCGGGGTCAATATGATCATGGAATTGGCGGATACCTCCGTCTCCGGCGCCAATACGAAATACTATGTCGAACTCATCCAAAACAAGGCGTATCTCAGAAACCTGATTTCAGCCTCCCAACAGATCACTGAAGAAGGCTTCAATACCGAAGCAGACATCGATGAAGTCATGGATCGGGCTGAAAAGCAGATCCTGAACGTCACGCGTACAAGAAGAACTGCCGAATTCCGAGACGCCAAAGAAATCGTCGGGACTGTCTTGGAAAACATCCAAAAAATGAGTGCCCAGCACTCCAATCTGACCGGGACCACATCAGGGTACCGTCGCTTGGATCGCATCACCAACGGATTCCAAAGAGGCGATCTGATTTTATTGGCGGCCCGTCCTTCCATGGGCAAGACCGCATTTGCCTTGAATGTTGCCCTCAATGCGGCCCAAGGCAGCGATAAGGCTGTCGCGCTGTTTTCTTTGGAAATGCCGGCTGAACAGCTGATTACCCGTATGTTGTCGGTCAAATCCAGAATCAACGGTTCTGATTTAAGAACCGGCCAATTCAAATCCAATCAACAGTGGAATGCGCTCAATGAAGCTGCCGCTGATTTAAAGAACACCAAGATCTATATCGATGATTCACCCTCCATCCGTGTTGCGGAGATCTTTTCGAAATGCCGTAAGCTTCAAAGCGAACATGCCTTGAGCCTGATCGTCATTGACTATATCCAGCTGATTACCGGTTCCGGAAAGAATTCTTCCGATAACCGCCAACAGGAAGTCTCTGAGATCTCACGTGCCTTAAAAGCCCTCGCCAGAGAGCTTGAAGTGCCTGTTTTGGCCTTGTCTCAGCTGTCCCGTATGGTTGAACAGCGTGCCGGCAATAAGCCGCAGCTGTCAGACTTAAGAGAATCAGGATCCTTGGAACAGGATGCCGACATCGTCTTATTCCTGTATCGTGAATCCTACTATAAACGTGAAGAAGAAGAAAAAGCGACCGAAGTCACCGAAGTCCTGATCTCAAAACACCGTAACGGAGCCACCGGAAGCATCAACCTCGCTTTTGAGCGCAGTATCAATGCCTTCTATAACATCAGTGAACCTGCCTCAGGGCAAAGCCAGGCTGAATAAATGAAGAAGATCCTCAATATCGCTGTGTTGGCCATCCTGAGCTTTTTGCTTATGATCGCCACAGACTACATCGGTTCAGGCCAAAGCCTCGTCAAAACGATCGACATCCAAGAAACCAGTCTGATCAATCAGCCGGTCATGGCGGTCAATGCTCAACCGATCCTGGTCAAAAAGATTTATCACAAAGATCAGCTGATCGGGGTTTTGACCAGCGAAGCGGAGTTACAGTCTTTCTTGGATGAGATCTACGCTGAGAAATATCAAGCGGATTTCCCAAATACCAAACTGGGTTTGGGTGAAGATATCTTCATCACCAGTGAAGAAAGCTACATCACTTACGACAATGCGGACCAGCAGATTTTCAACTATCTGAGAGAAAGCGCCTTGTTTTCGGTCCAAGTCTATAAGATCAAGTTCTCCAATGGGGCCCTTATCTATGTCAAGAATACGGATCTGTTTGAAGAAGCCAAAGAACAGTACCTGATCAACTTCATCTCGCAAAGTGCCTATGATTTGTTGAAGAAGAAACAAATGACCCCTGAATTATCGACCTATGGTACCCGTGAAATCGGAATCAACGTCATCGAAACAGCCGAATACAGCGCAGCGATGGCATCGGTCAATGATATCCTCAAGACCAAATCCGAAATCATCTATTTCTTGAGTTATGGTTATAATGATGTCTTGAAGACCTATACGGTCAAGACGTATGACACCATCCAATATATTGCCTATCTCTCGGGGATGACGCCCCAACAATTGATTTCGATCAACAGTGATAAGCTACAGACCGAGTATCAGATCTTGGTGCCCGGTACCGTTCTCAACGTCAGTTACTTTGACTCTCCGCTCAGTGTCGTGGTCACCAAAGAACGATTCGCGAAAGAAATCGTGTATCCAGATACGACCTTATATGTGAAAGACAACACCATCCGTGAAGGGCTTTCTGTCATCAAGACCCGTGAAAAAGTCGGATATAAAAACGTCAAATACATTGAAAAATACGTCAATGGGATTCTGGTTGAAAGTGCGGTCAGTTCTTCAGTCATCACCAAGCAACCGACCCGTGAAGTCGTTTTGGTCGGAACCAAGATCATTCCGTACATCGGATCAGGGACACTGCGTTGGCCGATCGGTTATCCGCGTTACATCACCTGTGTTTTCCACTGTTACTATGAACGCGGCGGATGGCATACCGGTTTGGATATGAAGTATTCCACCACCGATGCGGGTACGATCTATGCGGCTGACCGCGGACGGGTCGAGGAAGTCGGTTATAGTCAGTATGCCGGTTATTTCGTCAAGATCAATCATAACAACGGAATGATCACGTATTATGCCCACATGCGCTCTCGAAGCTGGGTCGTCGCTGGGATCGTCGTCAACAAAGGGGAAGCCATCGGCACCATCGGGATGACCGGTATTGCGACTGGACCTCACTTACACTTTGGCGTTATGATCAACGGAACGTGGGTTAATCCCTGTAAATATCTGTACTGCTGATGAAATACACTGTTTTTTGCAGCGGATCAAAAGGCAACAGCACCTTGATCGAGACTGAACAAGTAAAGATTCTTTTAGATTGCGGTCACACCAAACGCTATTTGACGCAATCTTTTTTAGACGCAGGACTCAGCTGTTCCCAAATCGATGCGGTCATCATCACCCACAACCACATCGATCATGTCGCACAACTGAGATTGTTTAAAGATAAGCCTGTCTTTGCGCCTCATGTCTTACCGAGTCGGGAAGATACGATCGTCTTGGAGCCCTTTGAATGGATCACCTTAGGGGATCTTAAAATCTATGCCTTGCCTTTGTCGCATGATGCCCAAGAGACCTTCGGCTATGTGATCAAACATCAGGATGAAACCCTGGTCTACATCACCGATACGGGCTATATCCGTGAAACGGACTTTGAAACGTTAAGTAATGCGGAATATTATATCTTTGAAAGCAACCATGATGTTGAATTACTGATGGCAACAAGTCGGCCTTATCCACTCAAAAAAAGGATCTTGTCGGCCAATGGCCATCTCAGCAACCAAGACAGTGCCCAATATCTTGCTTCACTGATCGGCTTGAAAACAAAATCGATCCTCTTGGCCCATCTTTCCAGTGAGGCCAATACGGAAAGACATGCTTTGGAAGAACTGGTGACGACGCTTGAAATCCGTCAGAACCAAACCAACCCAGACTTGAGCATCGCATGCGCTAAACAAAATGAACCCGTCACAGGAGGATCATTATGAAAAAATATACGAAGCTTATCATCGGTGCTTTGCTGATTTGGAACACCGTCCTGACTGTCCAATACCTTGGCGTCAAATCTTTGCTGGATTCGATGGATTTTACCGGTGAGGTCAAAACCATCCGTACCGTCGTGACCGAATTCGAGACCGATGTCACAGAGGTAGTTGCTGACCACATTGACAGTGTGGTCGCAGTTTCCAATTTCTATATGGATGAACTGGTCAGTTCGGGCAGCGGTGCCATCTATTCCAAAGAAGGCAACGATGTCTACATCGTCACCAACTATCATGTCATCAACGGGGCAAGCCCAGTCACCGTCACCTTTGCAAGAGGCGAAGAAATGACCGCCGTCATCGTCGGTAAAGACATCTGGACTGATTTGGCCTTATTGAAGGTCACCGTCGATGTCAACTTTAATGTGCCTTCGTTTACCTTGGGTGATTCCTCCTTGGTCAAGACCGGAGAAGTCGTTTTGGCGATCGGTTCACCGATCGGACTTGATTTCTCAGGCTCAGTCACCATGGGGATCATCTCCGGAAAAGACCGAATCATACCGGTCGATCTGGATAAAGACGGAACCGATGATTGGGACAACATCTATCTTCAGACCGATGCGGCCATCAATCTTGGCAATTCAGGCGGCCCATTGATCAATATGGCCGGGGAACTCATCGGGATCACCTCGATGAAATTCTCTGAGAGTTCCATTGAAGGTATGGGATTTGCGATCCCCATCAATGAGGTCGTGCCCATCATCGAACAGCTCAAGGCTGAAGGTGCCGTGATCCGTCCGGTGATCGGTTTCTCCGCCGTCGACATCAAAGATCTGACCAAGGACCAGAAAAAATTCTATGGGATCAACCTCAGTGTCAGCAGCGGGATCGTCATTACCTCCGTCACCTCAGGATCGCCGGCTTCTCGGGCAAGCCTCAAAGCCTTGGATGTCATCACGCAATTCAACGGGATCTCCGTCAGCTCGTTTAAAGATTACCGCAAATTCCTCTATGGGAAGAAAGTCGGTGATGAGGTGGAAATCACCTACATCCGCGGGGCAGGCACCTTCACCACGACCCTCAAAGTCGAATGATCAAACTGATCTGTGTCGGCAAACTGAAAGAAAAAGCGCTGATCAGCTTGACAGAGGATTATGCGGGGCGTATCCAGCCTTACCATAAACTCACCATCCTCGAGCTCAACGATGAGCCCAACTTCGACAGTTCCTCATTGAATCAGAAAGCCATCGAGAAGGAATCCAAAGCAATCCTATCATCGATCTTACCGGAAGATGTGGTGATCTTATTGGATCTCAAAGGACAAGCGATGAGTTCCGAAACCTTGGCGCAAACGATCCAAGGGGCCTTTAACCGTTCTGCGAAGACCTTGGTTTTCGTGATCGGAGGATCGCTGGGCGTCAGTGATGACGTTCGAGCCAGAGCCAATGTCGTGTGGAAACTCTCAGACAATACCTTTCCTCACGGACTGGTCAGAGTCTTGCTTCTTGAACAAATCTATCGCAGTTTCAAGATCCTAAGCAATCAAACCTATCATAAATGACGCAAAGCGTCATTTTTATTTTATAATGAGGCTATGATCAGAGAAGTTGCTCCCAATGTTTATGAAAGAAGAGTCCATCCGGAAGGGGTGTCCTGGTTTTTGAATACCTTCTTGATAATGACCGATCAAGCCAATTTCTATATCGATAGCGGATTGGGCTCAAGAGCTTTGGAAGATTTCGATAAGCTTGCGGATAAAACCAAGCCCAATATCCTGATCTATACCCATTATCACTTTGATCATGTCTGGGGATCCGGCGCTTTGGAGTTTTCTAAAGTGATAGCCTGTGAGCCGTTCAATACCCTGCTTCAGAATGACTTTGATTTGTCTTATGCCTACTTCAAAGAGCTCAAAGAAGGACAGGTGGGCTGTGTCTATGCGGATACCCTGATCGAATTCAAAACTCAGATCGGGCCCTTGACCCTGTATCCGGCCCCAGGCCATACCCAAGACGGATTGATCATCCATGACACCCGTAGTAATCTGGTGATCATGGGGGATAATCTGCCTGATCACGGGAAAGGACTTCTGCCTGAGATCGAAGACAAGGCTGCTTATATAAAAACACTCCTTCTGGTACAGAGCCTACAAGCGAAAATCCTGATGGGGAGCCATTGTGATGAAGTGAGTAATCAGCAGATCGAAACGATGCTGAAATCGCTTACATTGCCAATGAACGTTTAAAGTTTATTCTTGTAAAGCAAGGGATTATAAGTTACAATTAAGCCAAGAGCAGGAGGTATTA
>CAZLWH010000052.1:1169-9890 GCA_964563265.1 uncultured Erysipelotrichaceae bacterium | reverse complement strand
GCCCTTATAAGGTTCACTCATGAATTGCTGATCCGACATCGGAAGGCAATTGGTTACGGTGACCTTTTCGACTTGATCCGCCACCGTATGCAGCTGTGACAGGAACATCCGTCCTTCAGCACAACCCAATCCGGTAACGATTACGTCTCCGCTTTTGACTAATTTGACTGCTTCTTCAGCACTGATGATTTTCTTTGTAACGTCCATGGGGCCTCCTAGAGAGATGCGGGGGGAAGATCCCCCCGCATTACAGTGTAAATTAATTTCCTAAGATTGTGTCGATATTCGCTAAAGGTGAGACAACAGTCCAACCAGCAACGTTAGCATCGCTCAAGGTCGCCTTGGACAGGTTCATTTCTTGAGTTCCGGTACGTTTGCCGTCGCCGAAGTCGATTTCTCCGCCGAAGGGGTTCTTGATCGGAGCAGATTCCATCGCGTCGATGTAGTCAGCCCAAGTCAGGACTTCGCCTTCCATGCGTTTGAGACCTTCAACAAAGAAGTAAGCAGCGATCCAACCAGTCATCGCATAAGCATTGGCAGCATAAGCAGCATCAATGTTGGCAGCGTAGGTCTGGTAGTTCGTCAAGTTCGGTTCACCAGCCAGTGAAACCCAACCGGATCCGTAGACATCAAACTTGCCAGCGATTTCTCTGACGAAAGATTCAGAGATGGCCGGGGAAACGTTGACGTAGGTGGTGATCAAAGATTTTGTATTGTTCTGATTGGCCAATTCCTTGACAATGATCGGAATGGTGGCTTGGATGGCAGCGCCGATGATGAAATCGACGTTGGCATTGATGATGGTGGTAACCGCGGCGGAAACGTCAGCCTGGCCCGGTTCAACTTGGGCTTTGACTAAAGTAACACCAGCGATAGCCGCTTGGGATTCAGCCCCTTGCAGCATGTTCTTGCCTGCATCGTCATTAGTATAAATGATACCGACTTTGGAAGCGCCGAAATCGCCTTTGGCACGGGCAACCATGATCTTGCCTTCATTGATATAAATAGGCTGAACAGGCATGATGTTACGGTTTTTGTCAGCATCTGTGGCTTTTTCAGCATACAGTTGGCCGATACCGGTAGCAAAATACACTGAAGGAATGCCGGTTTCTTTCAAGGTATCCAGAGTCGCAGCAACGACCGGTGTCCCGAAATGTCCGACGAATGCGAAGATCTTCTCATCGTTGATCATCGTGTTAACGCAAGCTAAACCTTTTTCTGCATTGAATTCGTCATCCTGATGAATGAATTTGATCTTACGGCCATCAACACCGCCAGCATCATTGACATACTTCAAATACGCTTCAATACCAGCAATAAACGGAATACCAACAGCTGAGAAGGCACCTGAAGTCGCTGCACAGTTGGCAACTAAAACTTCGGTGTCGGTGACCCCTTGAGCAGCTTCGACTTTTTTGGTACAACCAACTAAGCCTACAACCATGGTCAAGGAAAGCAAGACAACTAATAACTTCTTCATTCTTTTCCTCCTTATAACAATGCCTTTATGCATCATTATCCTTTGTTAGTGCGATCCTAAGTAAGCCTGAATTAATTTCGGATCGTGAATTAATTCAGAGGCGGGACCCTGCATACTGATGGTTCCCAATTCCAGGACATAGGCGTAGTCCGCGATCTTCAAGGTCTGTGCAGCATTTTGCTCGACGATGATGACGGTGACTCCAGCCTTTTTGATTTCTTGGACGATCTTCAGAATGTCGCGGACGATCAGCGGGGCCAAACCCAATGATGGTTCATCCAGAAGCAGGATCTTGGGTGAGCTCATCAGGGCTCTGCCGATGGCCAGCATCTGCTGCTCACCGCCGGACAAGGTTGAAGCGATTTGTTTGCGGCGCTCTTTGAGCACCGGGAAATAGGAATAGACTTGCTGAAGGTTGAGGGCGATCTGCTTACGGCTTTTGACCGTGAAGGCCCCGACTTTCAGATTTTCTTCAACGTTGAGATCACGGAAGACATGGCGTCCTTCAGGGCTCTGTGAGATCCCCATGGCGGCGATCTTCTCGGTCTCTTGGTTGGTGATGTCCAGATCGTAAAAGGCAATGGTGCCTCTTTGGGCTTCAACGATGCCGGAGATGGTGCGCAAGGTGGTCGTCTTACCGGCGCCATTGGCGCCCAGCAAGGCCACGATCGTGCCTTCTTCAACATCGATGCTGATTCCCTTCAAGGCTTCGACGGCCCCGTAACTGACTTTGAGATTGGTGATCTTCAGGGCAAGCTTGCTCATACCAGATCCTCCTTGGTTCCCAAGTAAGCCACTTGGACGTCTTTGTTTTCTTTGATTTCTTTCGGCGACCCTTTCGCAAGGAACTTCCCGAAGTTGATCGCACAGATGGTATCGCAGACATCCATGACCAAGCGCATATCGTGCTCGACCAGTAGGATGGCGCAGTTGTAGTTGTCACGGATCGTGCGGATGGTATCCGCCAGACCCAGTGTTTCGATGTCATTCAATCCGGCTGCCGGTTCATCCAGGATGATCAGACGCGGACTGCACATCAATGTACGGGCCAATTCGACTTTTTTCAAGATCCCGTAAGGTTGACCGCCGACGGGCCACAAGGCCTTATCAGCAATGCCTACGAATTCCAGGACCTGCATCGCCTGTTGTTTCACGGCTTCTTCTTCTTTTTTGTTTTTCTTGGTTTTAAACATCGCATTGAACAGACCGGTCTTATAGTCGATGTGGGCTCCGATCAGGACATTGTCCAGGATACTGAGTTCACGGATGAGTTCAACGTTTTGGAAGGTTCTGACCAAGCCGAGTCCGATGATCTCATGGACCTTATGGTCGATCAGTTCAACGGTTTCGTTTTTCTTACTGAGGAAGCGGATCGAACCGTGATTGGGCATATAGAACTGCGTGATGCAGTTGAAGGCCGTGGTCTTACCGGCACCATTGGGGCCGATCAGTCCGAAGATTTCTTTTTCTTTGATCTGGAAGGACAAATTATCGACGGCTTTGATGCCTCCGAAGGCAATCGAGAGTTCTTCGATCGATAAGATGATTCCCGGATCCAGCGGTTTAACGTGGGCGTGGCTCATGCGGTCTTACCTCTCGTTTTAAGTAACAGTTTGTTGATGGTTTTTCTCGCATCGGTAAACAAGCGGATCAACCCAGCCGGATAGAACAGGATGACCACGATGATCGTGATCCCATTGACGATGTAGGCAAAGTTCGGGATCTGACCGAAGTACGGGATCTGTTTCAATACCAGATCCGGAACCGCGAAGACCACAAAGGCGCCCACGAAGGTCCCCATGATGTTTCTGACACCGCCGATGATGATGACGGCCAGAATGTTCAAGGAGAGACCCAGGTTCCATTTGGAAGGCTCCACATACTTGATGAAATGCACATACAGGATCCCGGCAACCGACGTCAAGGCAATGGCCAAGGCGAAGGCAACCAGACGGTATTTCAAGAGATCAATGCCCATGGCCTGAGCCGCTGCTTCGGATCCGCGCATCGCATTCAGCGCTCTTCCGACATGGCTGTTGATCAGGTTATGGATCAGGATCATGATGATGACCATCGCAATGACCAGAAGCAGATAGGTCATGGTGGTATCCAGTTTGAAGAAACCAAACAGGGTCGGATATTTCGCGGACTTGCCGGAGAATCCGTTGGTAATGGAGTCAAATTCAGCGAAGGTCTTTCTGAAGATCTCAGACACAGCCAAGGTCGCGATGGCCAGATACAGCCCTTCGATACGCAAGGAGATCAACCCGACCAGCACGGAGATGGCCACAGGGATAACAATCGACAGGATGACCGAAACTTCAAACGGAAGTTTCAGATTGACGGTAAAGTAAGCAGAGGCATAAGCCGCTAAGCCCATGAATCCGGCGGTTCCCAAGGAGATCAAGCCTGACCAACCCAACAAGAGATTCAAACCGAGCGCAACGATCGTATAGATCATGACGGCACCGATCAAAGTCACATAGGAACTTCTCAGGACATCGAGATAAACCAGTCCGGGAATCAAAGCCAAGACCAATCCCAAAGAGACATATGGCAAATACGGATTCTTTTTTATTTTCGCAAGGAGTGTTTTCATGACTATACCTTTTTGATCACTTTCTTGCCGATCAGACCATGCGGTCTGAATACGATGAAGATTAGGATAAAGATGTAAAGCAGTTGTGTTCCCCAAGTCGAAGAATAGTAATAGGCGAACAGATTTTGCAGGATGGCGATGATGTAGGCGCCAATGACCGGACCGTAGAAAGTCTGGAAACCGCCCAAGACACAGGCGATCAAGGCATTGAGCTGAACAGAATCCATCAAGTTGGGTGTAACGGTCGTTGTCGGAGCATTCATGACCCCGGCGATGACGCCTAAGGCTGCAGCGATCGCCCAAGCCGCCATGGTGACTTTCTTGGTGGGAACGCCCATCATTCTCGCAACCACTTCATTGCTGGCGGTGGTTCTGACCGCAAGGCCCCATTTGGTATTCTGCAGGATATAAAACAAAACAAACATGATGATCAGCCCGAAGCTGATGTTAAAGAGTCCGTTATAGGAGATCTTTGCCCCTAAAAAGGCAATCTCTCCGGTATTGAAGAATTTAGGCAGGTTCAGCGGTTCAACACCGAAGAACATGGGAATGACTCCGACGAATACCATGATCAGCCCTAAGGTCATGATCTGTTTCGCAACAGGAGATACCTTCTTTGTATGTCGGATAATCAGGAAATCCACCAGGAATCCAGTCAATACAGCACTGAAGATCCCCCCAATCAATGCCATCCATAGCGGCATGTCCATCTTTGAGAACAGGATCGTTACGACAAAGGTGTTGAACATGGCCATTGCGCCTTGCGCAAAATGGGTAATCGACGATGTCCTAAAGATAATGATGATCCCCAGCGCAGCCAGGGCATAGATGCTCCCGGTTTCAAGAGATCTCGTTACGAGTTGGACAAAGGTGCTCACTGGACTTCTCCCCAACGGACGATGTTGGCCGCCCACACATAACCGATACCGGCAGCGATCATACAGATGACCGAACCGTCTTTGATTTTGCCTTGTTCAAGGCCCAAAGCCAAGGAAAGGATCTGATCGACTTGGCCCATATGGCCATAGTTTTCCAGATAGACCGTTTGGTCTTCTGTTAAACCGAGATCTTTCAGCATGCCCAGATGACCTGAACGTTTGATGTGCAGGATATCCAAATAATCGATGTCTGAACGAGTCAGATGTGATTTCTCAAGGGCTTTATCGATGCATTTATACCAGTTCGCATTGGAGACTTCATTCAAGCGGTTCTTCATGCGTTCAGGATCCAACAATCGTAATGATTTGGAGGCTTCTATGACGTTTTCCGGCGTGATCGGATTGACCGTCCCGCCGATTTCGACACCGGCAGTTCTGGATAAGGAGCCGTCTGAAATCAGACCGGTTCCCAAAAGCAGATTCTTGGTCATGCCTTTACGAAGGATGATGGCCCCTCCCCCTGCGGAAAGGTTATACATCATCGACATGTTTTTGTCGGTGTAATCCACAAAGTCGCCGTTACGGTAACCGCCGCAAACCAAGACAGTCTTGACGTCGTCATCCGCAATCAGCATGTCTTTCGCCATTTTCAAGGCAGTGACCGACGTGCAGCAGCGGTTTTGGACATCCACGCCCCAGGCATTCACAGCCCCGATGCGGTCTTGGATGTATAAAGCGGAGGTCGTTAACGGATATTCTTTCCATTCTTCACCGAAGCACAGGATAACGTCGATCTCTTTCGGATCGATCTTGGCGATTTCGATGGCTTTCAATGAGGCCAAAGCGCCCATTTCCTGAGTACCGTCAGTGGGACCCGGAATCGTCTTTTTGACGATGCCTAATTTTTCAGCGATGGCAGTTTCTGTCCAGACTCCGTTGGTGGCAGCAGCGATTTGTGCTGCGTTCATCGTGGTCGTGGGCAGATAGACCCCATAGCCTAAGATGCCTACATTTTCGTTCATGTCAATTTAAGTGTGCTTTCAAGGTGGAGACAAACAAGTCTAGATTGTCGGTGACACAAGAGTGTCCGACGCCGTCAAAGGTAACCAGCTCAGCGCGATCGCCGAAAGCCGCTTTCATTTCGAGGGCATACGGATAAGGAACGACCATGTCGTCTTTGCCGTGCATGATGATGACTGGGCATTGGATGAGATCGATACGGCCGCTGCCTTCAGCGACCAGGCTCTTCTCATGGGTCATATTGAAGTGGACCAGACTGTAGTCGACATCGACGAGGTTGCGTTGTTTGATCATCGCATCCAGATACAGATCATAGTCTTCTTCACTGGGTTGGAATTTATTGTAGATCAGGGCATTCCAGATCATTTTCAAAGTGGCTTTGTCTTTGTTGGCATAGGCCATGACGATCGGAACGACTTGGACGAGATCGACTTTGATTTCTTCTTTGGTGGTGATGGGCTGAGTCAGGATGGGCTGATAATCAGGGCCCTTCTTAAACATCGGATAGCCTTTGATGCCGACAGAATCCAGCAACAAGACTTTCTTGATCTGATCAGGCATATCGGCCGCCATCTCAAGGACGATACCGCCCCCGGTAGACCAACCGACCAGGCTGAATTTTTCGAGTTTTAATACTTTGGCCCAAGCTTCGATGTCCAAAGCGAAGTCACGAAGACTGTTGAGTTCTGAGTTATAGGAAGAATCCCCGAAACCGCGCAGATCGACGGCATAGACGGTGAAGTCTTTTTCGAGTTTTTCCATGGTGGTCTGGAAATGGACAGAGGAGCTCATGTTGCCATGAACGAGAACGACGACGTCTTTGCCAGTACCGGCTTGACGGTAAGCGATGGTTTCGCCAGAAGGGATCTGAACTTTCTTAAGTTCGTATTGTTTCATAGTCTCATGCCTCCGTTGGCCTCAAGGACGTGGCCTGTTACATAAGATGCTTCTTCACTGGCTAAGAACAAAGCAACATTTGCGATTTCTTCCGGTTGGCCCAGTCGACCGATCATGGTCATGGCTGCAAACTTATCCAGAAGATCCTGCGGAACGGTTTTTAAGATGTCCGTCATGACATAGCCCGGAGCGATCGCATTGACGCGGACATTGCCGCCTTTGGCTGCGAATTCACGCGCCCAGGTCTTGGTCAAACCGATGACCCCGGCTTTAGATGCTGCATAGTTGGCTTGGCCGTAGTTGCCGTAAACACCGACGATGGAAGAAATATTGATGATGGATCCGCTTTTTTGATCCTGCATATACGGACCGACATAACGGGTCAGATTGAAGACACCTTTCAGGTTGACGCTGATGACGGCATCCCACTGGTCGTCGGTCATTTTGCGTGTGGTCGTATCGCGGGTGATTCCGGCGTTGTTGACGAGGATATCGATTCTGCCGTATTTGGCAACGATCGCATCGAAGAAGACTTTGCAGGCTTCCGCATCCGCAACATTAAGCTTAAAGCCTTCAACGTTGGGGTTGCTGTAGGACAGATCTCCCATGTCGGCGGCAATGACTTTGGCGCCTTCCTGGGCAAAGCGTTCAGCCATGGCTTGTCCTAAGCCTTTGGCACCGCCGGTGATAATCGCTACTTTTCCTTCTAGTCTCATGTTCTTTTCCTCTTTCTTTTAAGTGAACTATTTCAGTTTTTTGAAGATGACCGCGGTTCCCATGCCTCCGCCGATACACAGGGAAGCCAAACCATAGGTCAGGTCGCGTTTGAGCATCTCATGGACCAAGGTCACGATGATGCGGTTGCCGCTGGCACCGACTGGATGACCCAAAGCGATGGCGCCGCCGTTGGGGTTGGTTTTATTCAAGATGCTTTCTTCAGTCACATGGTGTTCTTCAGCCAATTCGTGGACAACGCCTAAGGCTTGTGCCGCAAAGGCTTCGTTGAGTTCAAACAGGTCGATCTGATCGATCTTAAGTCCTGCATGTTTCAGCGCTTGTCGGATTGCTGGGGTTGGACCTAAACCCATAAGCGATGGCTCAACACCGCCCTGTCCAATCCCCACCAATTCAACCAGAGGAACTAATGAAAATTTATCAACGGCCTCTTGGGAAGCCAGAAGTATCACACTTGCGCCGTCATTGATCCCTGAGGAGGTTGCGGCTGTTACTGACCCGTCTTTGACGAAAGCCGGTCTCAGTGTCGCGAGCTTGGCAGCATCCGTTTTACGGTTAGGATATTCATCGTTTTCAAAGACCACTTCTTCTCTGCCGATCTTAACGGTCAATGGAACGATCTCATCTTTAAACTCTCCGCTGTCAACAGCTTTGATGGCTTTGAGTTGGGAAGCCAATGCGAAGGCTTCTTGTTTTTCTCTTGAAATGTTGTATTTGGTTGCAATATTTTCTGCGGTAACGCCCATGTGTTGGCCATCAAAGGCATCCCACAAGGCATCCGTCAGCATATGATCATTCATCGTCACAGGACCCATCTTGGTTCCGGTACGGATTTCCTTAGGTACCAGATACGGAGCCGCGGACATGTTTTCGATCCCACCGGCAACGACGACATTGTATAATCCGGCTTTAATGGAGGTATATCCCAGCATGACGCTCTTCATGCCGCTTCCGCAGACCATGTTGACGCCATAGGCAGGAACCGTCACAGGAATCCCCGCTTTAAGGGCAGCCTGTCTGGCAATGCCTTGGCCTTGTCCGGCAGGAAGGATGTTGCCCATTACGACTTCATCGATGACGCTTGGATCCAGTTTTGTTTCATTGAGGACAGC
>CAZLWH010000052.1:0-1159 GCA_964563265.1 uncultured Erysipelotrichaceae bacterium | reverse complement strand
ATTCACCGTCAGACACAGTTTTTAGTGAGCCTAAAAAAGAACCCAGTGCCGTTCTTTTGGCACTTACGACATAAACTTTTGACATGGTTTCTCCCCAACGGCGAATCCCTTGAATATGAAGGGTGATTCACCTTACACATTTAATATAAACGATTGAAAAACGCTTGTCAACGAAAAAGTGTAAGCGTTTACGGATTTCATCTTTCATGCGTTTGATTGTGATTCTTTTATCTATTTTTTATGTCAAGAAGCAACGCTTCAATACTGAGATATGACCCTTATTCTTGTTAAAATCTATAAAAAAAAGGTGCTTGGCACCTTAAGATAAGAAGTCTTTGGTTTGGGTTTGTTTTTCGCTTTTATACCAGAGATAAGCCATGACCACCAAACGGATGTCTTCGCTTTCCTCCAGATAATGACCGATGAAACCCAGTAACTGTTCACGGTCCTGAGAGGCCAGAAACTGAAAGAGATCGAAATACTTATCGGCATTGATCTCGGTAATGATTTCTTTTAAGACCGTATCTTCTTCATTCTCTTCTTCGATGTCCGCATCGTTGAAGTGGAATTCAGAAGCTTTCAGGTCTGAGGGAACCAAGCCGGTATTGACCAACAGCTGAAGCAAGCCGGCCGCAGTGTGTTTACAGATCCCGACGCCCCGGTAAGGACAATCGCAATGGGTAAAAACAACGTCTTCGTCTTTGAAGCGGATCTCGACATGATAGATCCCGCCCCGGTTGTTTTGGACATGGCACTGCGCATGATCCTCATCATGATCCAAAAGCTTGACCCCGTTGTTGTTGACAAGGTCAATGGCTCTTTGAAGCACTAAGGCTCGGGTTCGTTTTGTAAAATCGCGAAGTTTATAGGGCATGGGTTTTCCTACCTCTATCTTATCATACTTACTTGAAAAGGGCTTTATAGGCACCGTATCCTTTTTCTTCAAGTTGATCTTTGGGAATGAACTTCAGCGAGGCCGAATTGATGCAATAACGCGGCATTCAGTTGGGACCGTCATCAAAGACATGACCCAAATGACTGTTGGCCTCTTTGGAGCGGACTTCGATGCGGATCATCCCATGACTGATGTCTCTTTTGGAGACGACCTGCAAAGGATCGACAGGCTTGGTGAAACTGGGCCATCCGCAGCCGGAATCAA
>CAZLWH010000051.1:6095-9948 GCA_964563265.1 uncultured Erysipelotrichaceae bacterium | reverse complement strand
AGTCTTCACTGGTCAAAAATTCCCAAGCAAACTTGATCGCATCTTCTTTGAAGTAATCGCCGATCGAAAAGTTGCCCAGCATTTCAAAGAAAGTATGATGACGGCTGGTCCGTCCGACATTGTCGATGTCATTGGTGCGGATCGATTTCTGCGCATTGGTGATGCGGTTGTTTTGCGGTTTTACAGAGCCGTCGAAGTAACGCTTCAAAGCGGCAACACCGGAGTTGATCCACAATAAAGTTGCATCATTGACCGGAACCAAGGGAGCCCCCGGTTCGATCATGTGACCTTTTGATTTAAAATAATCCAAGAATAACTGCCTGACTTCACTGCCTGTACGAAATTTCATACGTGCTCCTTTCAATAAAAAAACGTCCCTACAGGAACGTTTCAAACGCGGTACCATCCTGCTTCACTTGCGTGCAGCTCATTCCTTAACGCGGAAAACGGGATTTTGGGTCCTCACTCAAACGGCTTGGGGCACTCAGTCAGGAATTTTCATCAACCATTCCCTTGCTTCAGATCAGAAGTGCCTTACTCTTTTTGAGTACGATTTACGCCACAATTATAGCACAAGTCTATAAAAACTAGTCAATCTTTAAACCGATTTTTTTCTCAACGAGCTTCAGTTTCGCATCCGCCATGACTCTGGCTTTCGCAGCCCCTTCAGAGAGGACTTTATCGATGATGTGCTGATTGAGGATGTCTTGATACTTGGTCTGTAAGCTTGTAAGTAAGGAAACGACTTCTTCAGCCACGGCTTTTTTGAAGGTGCCGTAGCCTTGTCCTTCAAACTGTTTGACCAGTTCAGGAATCGAAACACCGGATAAGGTCGAATGGATCGTCAAGAGATTGGCGATCCCGGGCTGATTGATCGGATCATACTGAACGACACCGACCAGATCGGTCACGGCGCTCATGATTTTCTTTCGCGCGACTTCCGGTTTATCCAACAGATAGATGCAGCCTTTGTCTAAGGCATCGGATTTGGACATCTTTTTGGTGGGATCAGACAGACTCATGATTCTGGCCCCGACTTTAGGGATCAAGGGAGCCGGGAGCTTGAAGGTTTCCCCGTAGCGGTTGTTGAAACGGATCGCTACATCACGGGTCAATTCAACGTGCTGTTTCTGATCTTCTCCGACCGGTACGAAATCCGGATCATAAATCAGGATATCGGCCGCCATCAAGGTCGGATACTCATAGAATCCGGCGGTCATCGATTCTTCGCCTTTGGAGAGTTTATCTTTATACTGAGTCATGCGGTTGAGTTCACCCATGTAGGTATTGCAGGCCAGGATAAAACCCAGTTGGGCATGCGACATGACATCCGACTGCATAAAAATAATGCTTCTTTCAGGATCCAAACCGCAGGCCAGATACAACGCGATTGTATCTCTCAAGTTCGTAGACAGTTCCTTGGGATCCTGATACACCGTCAGAGTATGCAGATTGGCGCTGAAGGCAATCATCTGGTAGTCATCCTGATACTTGACGAATTCTCTGAGGGCGCCGATATAGTTGCCTAAGGTCAACTGCCCGCTGGGTTTGATTCCGCTTAACATTCTTTTCATGTTTGTTCCTCCTGAAACGAAAAAAAGCATCCAAAGGACGCTTTCACGTGGTACCACCTCAGTTATCTTTTCAGATCACTTCAACATAACGGTGTTGCGCCGAAGAAGGACTGATGCCCTTCCCGATTCATAAAGCCCACTTCATGAGACTGCTTCTGGATCTTTCTCACCAACCAAGACCTCTCTGCTTCAGTTCAGCTCATTACTGCCCTTTAATCATCATCTTTAAAACGATTGTATCACTTATGGATAAAAAAACAAGACTCACCTTTCGATGAGTCTTAAGATTATTTGGATTTAGGACGGACAAAGAGTCCGCCGACGATGACGATCAGACAGATGATCAGATAGGTTGCAACCATCGGGCTCAAGAAACCGCCATAGATTGCGGTTAAGGCTCCGATGACGGCCAACAGCGGAAATACTAACCCTTGGACCCAATTACCGACCTTATTGACCAAAAAGTCTTTCATGACGCCCAGATAGATCAGGACCATGAAGATGTAGATGAGGATGATGGACAATTCATCGACATTGACGCCGCTAAAGAGTGACCAGTGATAGAAACTTGCTCCGACTGTTGTCGCAAAATGCATGAACAGCCAAAATAAAGACATAACAAAGGTAAACAGAGCAGAAAACATTGGGATATCCGTTTTCTGATCGACCGAAGCAAACTTGGCACTCAGCGGCAATTCGTTTCTTAAACCCAACGCATACGGCAAACGGATATAGCCCAGGATCAATCCGTTCAGTGTCCCCAAGACCGATATCACGACAGCCGTCAAGACGACATTATAGCCGACTGGACCAAAGATCTGAGAAGCAAACACGCTAACGGCACCGTCTCCCAGTTCAAGGATCTGATCAGGACCCAATACCGCATTCAGACCGATGAAATACGCAATATAGATCGCCATGATCAGCAAAGGCGCAAAGGTCAGCGCCAACGGCAGATTGCGTTTCGGATTTTTGATTTCATGGGCGACAGACGGGGCAACTTGCCAGCCGTCGTAGGCATAGGCGATCGGCACCAAAGCAAGAAAGAATCCGCCTCCTACCATTGTCCAATCAGCAAAATGAACCACTGTCGCTGGATGGCCGAACGCAATCCCGGATAAGCCCAAAATGATCAGAGCTGAAACCTTGATGATCATGGCTGCGCTCTGAAATTTCCCTGCGAGTTTGGTCTGAAATGCGTTGAAGAGAAAGAATAGGATCATGACGCCCAAAGCGATGACCCAGACACCAACGGTAAACGGAAATTCCCAAGCCGGTAAACCGGACACTTTCATGCCCAGTACGACATCCGAAGAAGTCCATCCAAAAAGGATCGAGGCATACAAAGCCGAGACCCAGGCGATGACCGCCACCAAAGGGGGATAATATAAGGTGGTCTGAAACCATCCTGCCAGATAACCTAAGGTCTTGCCCCAAGTCATTTCGCAATACGTAATCAATCCCCCGACGTTTTCATCTCTTTTGGCCAAGACCGCGATGGTCAAACCACCGAAAACGATCCCTGCCCCGCCTACGATGAAGGCCAATACCCCTAACGCAACCGATCCATTCACTGCGCTCAGGATGTTGTCCGTCTTGAAAAATATCCCTGAACCGATGACGATCCCAACGATCATGGCGACAGTCGTTAACAAGCCAAACTTCCTTTTTTGTGTGTTTTCCATGGTTCTCCTCTCAAAGATAAACTTGTGCTTCAGTTTATCGGCTTGTTAAAACATAGTCAAGTATTATCGTTTACATTCCATAATTATCGGTTATAATTCAATAAAGGAGAAAACCTATGATCGTTGTATACACTTCACCTGGATGTGCATCGTGCCGTAAAGTCAAACAATGGCTCAAAGAACGCGATTTGAAATTCGTTGAAAAAAATATCTTTTCAACCGTTTTGAACGAAAATGAAATAAAGCATTTGCTGACCCGATCTGAAAACGGAACCGAAGACATCATTTCCAAACGATCCAAAATCGTACAGGAACAAAAAATTGATTTTGATGAGATGACCCTAAATGAATTGGTCCGTTTCATCCAACAGAATCCTTCCGTATTGAAACGTCCTATTATCCTCAATGAAAAAAGCTTCCTTGTCGGTTATGACGAAGAAGAAATCGGCGCCTTCGTACCGGCCGAACTCAGACGTATCGCGAAAGCGGCCTGCGGTCCTGAATGCGGCAACTATAAAGTTTGCGGAGAAGTCAGAGAAGAAGTCAAAGCAGACAGTTTACCTCTACCCAGACTTAAAATCGTATAAATCACAA
>CAZLWH010000051.1:1301-6085 GCA_964563265.1 uncultured Erysipelotrichaceae bacterium | reverse complement strand
TGTTTTTTCTGTTTTTATTCGTATACATGCGTACATCGGCAAGTTCAAACAACGCATCTAAGGTCTGTCCGTCCGTCGGATATTCAACAATGCCGTAACTGAAACGCATAATGATGCTATTAGAACCGATCTTGATTGGGTCATTGTCAAGTTCACTTGAGATGCTGTCATACTTAATAATCAAATCCTCGGCTGTCGTCGAGAAGAAAACACCGATGAATTCATCGCCTCCGTAACGGGCAATCATATCGCTTTTGCGGGTATTTTTTTGGAGTTGGTGCGTGATCTTCAGGATCGCCTGATCACCAACCGAATGACCGTATTGATCATTGATCACTTTGAGATCATCGATATCAAACAATATCATCTGGAATTTTTCGTCGTAACGAATGGCTCTGTTTTTGACCATTTCAAAATGCTCAAGGAAATAGTGACGGTTGTACATGCCGGTCAACTGATCAAACATGGCCAACTGGGCTTTTTCGATGTATTGAAGCTGATTTCCGATGGCGATCTGAATATTGCTTCGGATGAATTCCATGGATTCGATATCATTGTCATCATAAGCCTCTGGAATCAGCGAATCCAGGCAGATCATCCCGTACAACTGACCTTTGAGATAAATGGGGGCTGCCAAATGCGATTTGATCACAATTTCCTTGCCTACAAAGTTTGTCACATTATAAAAATGATCATCGATCTGTAGATTACCGATCTTGACGATACGATCCATCAACCCCTCGGAATACCGATATAAAAACGAATGTTCGATCGGCAATCTAAAGGTTTTAATGTCATTGCCGAAACCGATAAAGGACAATGCTTCGAAGTGGTCATCCTTGACGACCATGATGTTGCCCAGTGATGAATTCTTAATCGCCTTGAGCGCATTGGTGAGAATCAACGTAAAGGTTTTTTGGATGTCATCAATATCGACGATCGAATGATTGATCTCCAACATCAGCTGATGGAGATATTTGGCCCGTTCACTGTCTCTTTGAGATTTTCCAGAGGTGGTGATGTCGCTTAAGAAACCCAGGATTACGATGCTGTCATTGTACCAGACCGGTTCCCCCACGATTTCGATCCAGTGCTTTTCAAGATCAGGATTCAACAGCACGATCTCTTTTCGGGTCGAACCGTAGGCATCTCGAAACACATGGTAAATATCGGGAATAGAATAGTTGAATTGTTGAGCATTCAGCATTTTCGTGCAACCCTGATTACAAAACAGGATTTCGGCATAATCAAAAACCGCCATCGGAAAAGGCACATTGTCCAGTAGGATTCGGATCGTTGGTTCATCGAGAGTGCGTAATCGTTTTTCGCTCATGGTTTTAATTTTAAGTTTTTTATTTAAAAAGTCCTAGATTTCATTATATTCCAAACAAAGAAAAACACAAACGAGTATTTATATTTTTGTTTCAGCAAGCTTTGATTGATTGTAAGTTCAGCATAAATGACCCGCATTCAGGCTTTCTAGCGTCAAGGTCTGATTATTTTGGTATAATTTTGAGGTGAAAATATTACTGGGTCTATCCGGCGGCGTTGATTCTGCCGTTGCAGCATATCTATTAAAGGAACAAGGCTATGACGTAGAATGCGCTTTTATGCGCAACTGGGACTCCTTGACCAACAATGACATTTTAGGCAATCCGACCTTGGATGCGGCCATCTGTACTCAGGAAGAAGATTATAACGATGCCCTATCCGTTGCCAACAGCCTTGGCCTGATCCTTCATCGTGTCGATTTCATCAAAGAATACTGGGATGAAGTTTTCAGTATCTTTCTATCCGAATATAAAAAAGGACGTACACCAAATCCTGATATTCTGTGCAACAAGCACATCAAATTCGACCATTTCTTTGATTATGCGATGAAAAACGGCTTTGACATGGTGGCCACCGGCCATTATGCGAGGGTCATCCACCATCAAGACCACAGCCTTCTCTTAAAAGGCTTGGATCACAATAAGGACCAATCCTATTTCTTGGCACAGATCTCTCAGAAAGCCTTGTCTAAAACCTTATTCCCCTTGGGGGATCTTGAAAAACCGGAAGTCCGAATGATCGCCGATAAACTCAAGCTCAGTGTCGCCAAAAAGAAAGATTCTACCGGGATCTGTTTTATCGGAGAACGCGATTTCAAAGCATTTCTGGCCAATTACCTGCCGGCCAAATCCGGATCCATCATCGATCTGGAAAACAAAACAGTCTTGGGTCATCATCTCGGGGTGCTTTATTATACCTTGGGACAACGCAAAGGACTCGACATCAATGCGCATGAAGGACCCTGGTTCGTCGCCGGCAAAGATCTCGATAAAAATGAATTGTACGTGGTCAAAGGCGAAGACAATCCTTGGCTCTACTCTCACAGTGCCTTGGTCACAGGGCTTAATTGGTTTAATCCGATCGACCTTACAGAAAGTCTCGAATGTACTGCCAAGTTCAGGTACCGTCAAAAAGATCAGAAAGTAAAAATTCGGTCAATCGGCAAAGATGCCGTATTGGTAGAATATATGGCTCCGATTGCTTCAGTCACCCCCGGTCAGGAAGCTGTCTTCTATCTGGGTGAGGTTTGTTTGGGAGGCGGAGTCATTGAAGACATCTATGTCGATCAAAAAGGTCTACAGGAAAGATTAAAGGCAAGCTTATGAACGATTTTACTCACATCAAAGATAAAAGCCCACTGAGCAATACGATAGTCGTCATAATGCTGGTGACCTATTTCTTAGCGTATTTTTGGGTCATCCCGTTTATTCTGTATGCGATCGACGATCTCATCGTACCCGGTTTCAGTACCAATGTCACCGTGGATGTCATCCTTCATACCAGTCTGACCCTGTTGTTTCTGTTTTTGGGATCCAAGCTTTTTCAGGAATCCAACAAGCACTGGTCAAAATCCGCGATCTACGTCCCGATCCTTGCAGCTGCTTTTATGATCTACGGGGGCGCGATGCTCAGTCAGGCAGCGCAAGCACTGAGCGGTCAATCTGACTCCGTCAATCAGAATTACCTGTTTGAGATGTTTAAGACACACAAAGTATCCATGATGATCCAGGCCATCATCTTTGCCCCGATCGTTGAAGAAATCATCTTCAGGGGCATCATATACCGTCATTTCAAAAGAAACGGGCGCTATTTGATCCCGCTGATCATTTCAATACTGTTGTTTGCGACAATGCATTCGCTCAACGCGATCCTGATGGCTCAATGGGCTGATTTGTGGTATATTCCGGTCTATGCCTTCATGTCACTGGTCTTGACCTATACCTATGAAAAAACACAGAATCTGTATTCTTCCATCTTCCTTCACTGTATCAATAATTCGATTTCCATCGCTGTTATGTTCATGATGGTCAAATAATGGACACTGTCGAGATTACGGGAAGACTGATCAGAACCATCTTTCACTCCGAGGAAAGTCTTTTTACTGTCGGTGTATTTAAACTTTACGATCTGCATGAGAAAGATGTCACCGTAACCGGGTATTTTCCTAAATTCAACAAAGACCTTCTGATTGCCCTCAGTGGCAACTATATTGAACATCCCCGTTTCGGGATGCAGTTTCAGGTCTCGCATTATCGCAGGATCTTACCGACCGATCGTGATTCGATCATCAGTTATCTGAAATCCCCGATTTTCAAGGGGATCGGTAAAGGTTTTGCTGAAAAACTGGTCGATACGTTTGGTGACAATGTTCTAGAACAACTCAAAGAAGACATTACCATTGTCAGATCAATTAAAGGTTGTACCAAGGTCAAAGAAGAAGCCCTCTATGAAGGACTGGTCATTGCCGGTCAAAGCGAAGAAGCCATGAAATTCTTCACGACACATGGTTTGGGCATCCGCAACATCATGAGATTGGATCGCATCTATGGCACCAAAGTTTTGGACGTCGTGCGCGATAATCCGTATCGCCTTGTAGAAGAAGTAGACGGGATCGGGTTTATCACCGCCGATAAACTGGCTTTGTCGATGGGCTTTGAGTTGGATGACCCTCGCCGTTTAAGGGCAGCCCTGATCACCATGGTCATGAATGAATGCATGCGAAACGGTGACAGTTATGTCGAATACGCTGCCTTAGAACATCAATTCAACAAAGAGTTCACTGAACAGCAGCACAACTTTGACATCATCTTGGATGATTGTGTCAGACAACGCAAGATCATCCGACAGGATCAGCGCTACTTTCATCCGTCCCAATATTACAATGAGAAATTCATTGCCTCGTATTTTGAAACCTATCCCAACGAACCCTTGGATCCCATCGATCAAAACGATCTCGATGAAGCGCTGGCTCAGCGTGAAAAACGTCTCGCCATTTACTACGACGCCCTTCAAAACGCAGCCATCCATACCTTTTTCTCTCAACCCATCACGATTTTGACCGGTGGACCCGGAACAGGCAAGACCACCGTCGTCGGGGCCATGATCGATTTGTTCAAGACACTGTATTCCAGTGCCTCGGTCATCTGTTGCGCACCTACGGGACGGGCTGCCAAACGGCTCAATGAACTGACCGGGACCGATTCGACCACGATCCATGCGCTGTTGAAGTGGGATCTTGAAGCCAATACTTTTGGAAAAAACGAAACAGATCCTTTGGCTTTGGATTGTTTGATCATCGATGAATTTTCCATGGTTGATACCTGGCTTTTCGGCAACCTGCTGAAAGCGGCCAAAAACGTCAAAAAGATCCTGATCGTCGGGGATGTCGATCAGTTGCCTTCGGTTGCCCCAGGCTCAGTCCTGCGCGATCTGATCGGCTCTAAACGCTTCTC
>CAZLWH010000051.1:0-1263 GCA_964563265.1 uncultured Erysipelotrichaceae bacterium | reverse complement strand
AGACCATTTATCGTCAAAGAGAGGGCTCGGATGTCATCGAATTGGCCCATCAGATCCGTGAAGATCGGGTCGATCTGACCAATCTGACCAAAGACATCCGTTGGATCGACTGTCATGCTGTGGACGTCAAACAGCTCATATTGGACATCATTTCACAAGGCCTTGAGAAAGGATACTCGGTCAGTGATATTCAGGTCCTGGCGCCCATGTACAGCCGTCAGGCCGGCATCGATGCGCTCAACCATGCGGTTCAGAAAATGGTCAATCCACCTTATCCTGGACTCAACGAACTTCAGGTCGGTTACATCACATTTCGCGAAGGTGACAAGATTCTGCAGCTTAAAAATCAGCCTCCCGATGATGTCTATAATGGTGACATCGGCATTCTGATCGAGGTCATTCCTGCGAAGAACGATGAAAACAAACAAAATCGGCTCGTTGTTGATTTCGACGGACGCATCGTCGAATACACCTCAGAAACCTTTGACAACATCACGCTTGCTTATTGTATCTCCATCCATAAATCTCAAGGCAGTGAATACCCCATTGTGATTCTGCCTGTGCTCAATGAACAGAAGATCATGCTTCAAAGACGGCTTTTGTATACGGCCATTACCCGCGCTTCCAAGAGTCTGATCCTGATCGGTGAAAAGAGTGCTTTTCTCTATGGCCTCTCCAGAAAAGACGAGAATCCAAGAAAAACAGTTTTACTTGAATACTTGTGCGAATAATCACAAAAGTGCTAAACTATTCAAGGAGACCTTATGAATAAACGCAAAGCCAACCTCATCATTCTGCTTAATGCCTTGGTATATCCTCTTTTTTTTTTTGTTTTTTACACCAAGTTGCCTGAAACGATCCCAATGCAGTTTTCGGCTTCCGGTCAAGTCAACTGGAGCTTACCGCTGAATACGGCCCTTCTGGCTTTCTTCGGAGCCTTTGTCTTATATTTTCTGTTTATATTCAGCAAGAACAAAGCGTCCACTACCTATTCAATAAAAGACTGGTTATTTGCTTTGATTCTGCCTGAACTTTTCATCACCGTTTTGGTCATCGCCATGACCCTCAAATAAGGAGCACTCATGATTGAAATCACATCCGTCAGTAAAACGTATTCAGGAAAGGTCAAAGCGGTCGATAACCTGTCGCTGACCATTCATCCCGGGGAGATCGTCGGCTTCCTCGGACCCAATGGCGCCGGAAAAACCACCACCATCAAAATGATGACTGGGATCCTTAAACCAGATTCCGGGGTCATCAAAC
>CAZLWH010000050.1:6484-9981 GCA_964563265.1 uncultured Erysipelotrichaceae bacterium | reverse complement strand
GAACAGGATCTCTTTTTGAGCCGTGGTTGTTTTCATCAGAATCAGGATCAGGCTGTCTTCATCCAGTCCTGTCAGATAAAAGAAGTTGCGATTCACGCTGAATGGATAGGTCGCATCGGCAGAGCGCTTGATCAGGTCTCCTGAAAACAAGACCGCAACCGATCCTTCTTCCATCGTTTTAAACAGGTTATTTCTTCTTAAGGCATACTGATTCATAAGATCTCCTTGGGAAAGTATACTTTCTTGTCGTTTTTAGGTTTAGCACTGACGATGGCAGCGACGATGTTGGATACCTGAGAAAGCTCCTTGATGGAACCATCAGGCAAACTGATGTAGATCAAGGATTCATCTTCGGTATACGGGGTATAAGGTCGTGAGACCATCTCATCCTGGTAGAAATAATACCGGCTGTCAAACTTGGTTTCAACTTTTTGTATCATGGCCAGTCGTTCTTCATCACTGCTGACATCCTGATATTCAAACAGATTCCGGTTCAGCATGCGTAATGCGAGATCGCGCAGGATCAGATCGGATCCTTCACTGGCCAGATGGAATCCGTAGAAACAGGCGGCTTCATCCAAGTGATAGAAAGATGTGAGATCAGTCTTACCATACAAGATATTAAACATCGGATATTGCTTGGCAATCATAGGATCTGCTTGGATGAGGTCTTCCAAACGTTTAAAGAATCCGATCAGGATGGCTTCAACGGCTCTTCCGACGGGATGGTAATAGACTTGGTAATACATATGGTAGCGGGCCATGATGTAATCTTCGATGCTGTGAACACCGCTTTCCTTGATGGTCAGCTTGTCTCCCGTGACTTTAAAGGTCCTTAAGATGCGTTCGATGTCATATTGGCCGTAAGAGGTCCCAGTAAAATAAGCATCCCTCAACAGGTAATCCATTCGATCCGCATCCAATTGAGAGGATACGAATTGGGTCAGGATGGCTTTGGGATGGGTATGATCCAAGATGGAAGCCACGACGTTTGAGAAACCCGGTTTGGCGTCTTCCAAGACGCGATGGACTTCAGAATCTTCCAATATGATGCGTTGGGTAATGGTTTCATGATGGGTCTTTGAGATGGTTTCAAAGATATGACTGAAAGGCCCGTGTCCGACATCATGGAGCAAGCCTGCCGCCATAACCGCGAGCTTATCTTCATAGGTCAGGATCTCATCGATCCCACTGATCTCACTCACCATCCTTTTGATGATCTCATAGACGCCCAATGAATGGGCAAAACGGGAATGCTCCGCCGTATGATAGACCTGATACGTCGTTCCCAACTGATGGATGCGTTTCAGACGTTGGACTTCTCCACACCCCAACAGATCCCAGATCAGTTGATCTTCAACATGGATATATTCATGAATGGGGTCTCTTAAGACCTTGGTTTCACTGGTTTTCTTCAACATACTTCTTCCAACAGGACGACGGCTTGCGCCACGACCCCTTCCTCATGACCGACAAAGCCTAATCCTTCGCCTCGAGTGGCTTTCAGATTGAGCTGTTCTTCATGACACTGTAAGATCGCACAGAGTTTTTCTTTCATGGCCGGGATATGCGGGGCCATCTTGGGTCTTTCGATCAGGATCAGCGCATCCACATTGCCGATCTTATAATGCCTCTTATTCATCATCGCAACGACTTCCTGAAGGATCAATAAAGAACTGATGCCTTTATACTTGGGATCGGTATCCGGAAAATGCTTGCCCAGATCACCCAGTGCCAACGCCCCTAAGATCGCTTCTGCGATGACATGCGTCAGCGCATCCGCATCGGAATGACCCAGACAGCCTTTGGTATGCGGGATCAAAACACCGCCTAAGATCAGGGGTCTGCCTTCTACTAATGGATGAATGTCTGTGGATTGTCCGATTCGCATAAAGTGCCTCGCCTCTTTATTATAGCATCCCTCTTTAGTCTCAGCCTTCATGTTTCTCATCAACACAGATTTAAGGTCCTATGGTAGAATAAACCCATGAAAATCATGACCTTTAACCTTCGTTACGATAATGAAACGGATGGAGAACACAGCTGGTCTTTGAGACAAGGATCAATGTTGAAGATGATCCAAAAACATCATGCCGATGTGATCGGGACCCAAGAGACGTCTGATAGGATCTTTGCCTATCTTCAAGCTCATTGTCATGAGTATGAGCTGGTCGGAGATGGACGCGAAGTCAACCGTTTGGGTGAACGCTGTACCGTCATGATCCGAAAGGATCGCTTTGATGTGCTCAAGACGGAAACGGTCTGGCTCAACGGTAACTTCAACTTGGCCGGTGATCTGGATCCCGAAGAAGGATTCGCACGAATCTGTACGATGGTACTGATCCAAGATAAACAAACCCTGGCTAAAACCAGGATCTTCAATTGTCATATGGCGTATCAGTCTGAAACTGTCATCCTGCGCAATGGAGAAAACCTGCTGAAATACATCGAACGTTTCAGACATACCAGGATTCCCTTTGTCTTGATGGGTGATTTCAATTCCTCGATCGATCATCCGATCCATCAGCCTCTGTTAAGAAAATTCAAAGAAGCTTATCTGGCTTTAAGTCAGACAAGGCCCAATACTTTTCATGCCTATGGTGATCCCAAAGGCATCATTGCCATCGACTTTATTTATACCGATCTGCTTACTTTTACTTCAGTCACTACCGATACGTCCCGATTTGACGGACTGTATCCTTCTGACCATTACCCGGTCATCGCGGAGCTCACATGAATCTAACCATCAGACCAGCCATACAATCCGATACACCCACCATCCTTTATCTCATCAAAGAACTGGCCATCTATGAACGCTTGTCTGATCATGTTTCCTGTGATCTGGAAACCTTAAGATCCGCGTTGTTTGATCGTATTGAGGCCAAAGTCTTACTGGCAGAGATTGAAGGACAAGTCGTCGGCTTTACCCTGTATCACTATAACTTCTCAACCTTCCTGGGCCGTAAAGGCCTCTATATGGAAGACATCTTTGTGATCAAGGATTATCGTCGTCACGGAATTGGAAAAGCGTTGTTTCTGAAGTTGATGGACATCGCGAAAGAAGAAGGCTGCGGAAGAATGGAATGGTCCGTCTTGGATTGGAATTCTCCGGCTTTGGGTTTCTATCTTAGACAAGGCGCTAAACCGATGCGCGACTGGACTGTTTATCGTATTGAGCTTTGATATCCAATATAAGATCGTAATAAAAAACCCTTTCGGGTTTTTTATACTTTCAGGAATTGTTCAACATCCAACACGAAGATGGTTGCCCCTCCGACATTGACTTCAAGCGGGAATGAGGCATAACGACCAAGGTCGTAAGAAGCGGTCGACGGAACCACTTCAGTTCTGGTCTGGCTTTCTTTTTTGATGAGTTCGATGCAGGCATCGACCCGATCATCGTCGGTTCCAATCAGAAAGGTCGTGTTACCGATCTTAAGGAAGCCGCCGGTCGTTGGTATTTTGGTGATGGAATAATTGGCTTTGGTGAGCTCGCT
>CAZLWH010000050.1:0-6474 GCA_964563265.1 uncultured Erysipelotrichaceae bacterium | reverse complement strand
CTCTGTAAGGTATGGCTGTCTTCATTAGATACAATCGCAATGATGAGTTTCATAGGTGTGGCTCCTTAATCTTATTATACACTGAACGAACTAGACGTTGAACCGGAAGTGCAGGACATCTCCGTCTTGGACTTGGTATTCTTTCCCTTCGATACGGAGTTTGCCCGCATCCTTGACAGCTTGTTCAGTCTTGTATTTCATAATGTCTTCATAGAGGTAAGCTTCTACTTTAATGAAACCTTTTTGGAAATCAGTATGGATGACAGCGGCGCATTCCGGCGCTTTCATGCCTTTTTTAAAGGTCCAAGCGCGGCATTCATCGGTGCCGGCCGTTAAGAATGACCACAAGCCCAATAAATGATAGGTCGCTTTGATGATCTTATCGAGTCCGCTTTCGGTATACCCCAGTTCTTCCAGGAAGAAAGCTTTTTCATCTTCTTCAAGCAGAGAGAGTTCTTCTTCGATTTTGGCACAGATGGCGATGACGTCACTGTTTTCACCTTCTGCGAAGGCTTTGACGACTTGATAGTAATGGTTGTCTTCCGGTTTCTTGACTTCTTCTTCAGACATGTTGGCGATATAGATGACCGGCTTGGCGGTCAATAAGTGATAGCTCTTCAGGACTTCCTGTTCATTCTTATCCAAGGATAAAGAACGGACAGATTTACCGGCCAATAAGACATCATTGACTTTGGTCAGTAAGGCAAACTCATAGAGCCCGTCTTTGTCTTTTGTTTTGGCTTTGCGTTCAACCTTAGACAGTGACTTTTCAATGGATTGCTGATCCGCGATGATGAGCTCGAGGTTGATGACTTCGATGTCGTTGAGGGGATCGATCTTCGCATGGACATGCGTGATGTTGGGGTCGTCAAAACAGCGGACCACATGACAGATCGCATCGACTTCACGGATGTGTGATAAAAACTGATTGCCTAAGCCTTCGCCTTGGGAGGCGCCTTTGACCAGTCCGGCAATGTCGGTAAATTCAAAGGTCGTATAGATGGTCTTTTTAGGCTTGAAGAGTTTCACCAGGTCATCAACGCGGTGGTCTTTGACTTCGACCACGCCCACATTGGGGTTGATGGTGGCGAAGGGATAATTAGCGGCTTCCACTTGAGAGTGGGTGATCGCATTGAAGAGGGTGGATTTCCCGACATTCGGGAGTCCGACGATTCCGGCGGTTAGAGGCATTAGTCTTGAGTCTCGCTTTCTGCTTTTTGTACGATTTTCTTAAGCTTCTTTTCAAAATCACTGCGGTCCAGCATGACAGCGGCGCCGCAGCCCAAACATTTGATTTTTATATCAGCCCCCATCCGGATGATCTTCCAGGTCTTGGCTTTATGACAGGGGTGTTCTTTCTTCATCTCAACGATGTCGTTTAAATCATAATCAGCCATGATCATTTTCCGTTTCTTAGAGTATAGGCTTCAACGGTATTTTGAAGCAAGGTCACGATCGTCATCGGACCGACGCCCTTAGGGACCGGTGAGATGGCTCTGACCAAATCAACGACATTCTCAAAATCAACATCGCCAACCAGTTTATCCTCAACTTTATTGATTCCGACATCCACGACAGCGGCTTTGGCACTGAGATAATCACGGGTGATCATCTTCGGCTGTCCGATGGCAGCGATCACGATGTCGGCCATTCTGGTGTATTGAGCCGTATCGACCGTCTTGGAGTGACAGATGGTGACCGTACAGTTCTCGTTGGTCAAGAGTTGAGCCAATGGTCTGCCGACCAACTGTGAGCGTCCTAAGACCACCGCATGGGCGCCTGAAAGGGGAATATGGTAGGTTTTCAATAAGGTCATCACGCCTTTGGCCGTACAAGGCACAAAGCCCGGTTCATTCATGACCAGTTTGGTGACGTTGACGGAATGCAGACCATCAACATCCTTATTGGGATCGATCGTTTCTATGATGGCTTTGGAAGGCATCCGGTTGGGCAACGGTAATTGGACCAGGATCCCATCGACCGCTTTATCCGCATTGAGCCGTTTGACCTCACTGATGATTTCAGCTTCCGTGCTTTCTTCAGGTAAGTTGATGATTTCCGATAAGAGTCCGACCCGGTTACAGGCTTTGGCTTTGTTGGTGACGTAAGAAACCGAGGCCGGATTGCTTCCGACCAGGATCACCACCAGTTTAGGCAAGCGTTTCCCTTGGGTCTGTAAGTCACTGATCGTGGCTTTCAGTGCTGTTTCGATGTCTAATGCGCATTGTTTTCCGTCGAGTAGAATGGACATGGTTGTCACCTAGCTTTCGTAAAGAATACTGACAGGGCCATCATTGATTTGATGGATCTCCATCATGGCTCTGAATACTCCGGTTTCTACCGGTACTGCTTTTCTTAATCCCTCATTGAAGGCCTCATACAGGATCTCGGCTTGAATCGGATCCATCGCTTTCGCAAACGATGGACGATGGCCTTTTTCGGTATCACCGTAGAGGGTAAACTGCGAAATCGATAAGAGCGATCCTTGAATGTCGATCGTAGATCGGTTCATCTTGCCCTGGTCATCTTCAAACAGTCTGGCCAAAGGAAGTCGGTGAGCCATCTTATGGACCTGATCGATCATATCGGTGTCGCAAAACCCCACATATAATACTAGACCGGCTCCGATCTGTCCAACGGCTTTCCCGTCAACCAAGACAACGGCTTCTTTAACTCTTTGTACAAGGACTCTCATATATCTTTATTTTACTCTACTCTTGGATTTGTTAGAATAAGAATGAGGTAAATTCATGAAACAACCTTTGGCTTACCGCTTACGCCCTCAATCTTTGGATGAAGTACTGGGCCAAAGCCACATCCTACAAGAAAAAGGCCTCTTAAAACGTTGTGTCTTAGAAAAGCGTCTTTTCTCGATGATCTTCTTTGGGCCTCCGGGATCCGGTAAAACCACGGTCGCTTCGATCTTAGCCAAAGCCGTTGAGCTGCCTCTAAAAGAATTCAACGCGGTGACCGGCAATAAGAAAGATCTCGATGAGATCTTCTCTGAAGCCAAGATCGCAGGACAGCTGGTTTTGGTGGTCGATGAAGTCCATCGTTTGAATAAAGACAAACAGGATCTGCTTTTGCCTTATGTGGAAGACGGAAAAGTCATCATGATCGGATTGACCACCGCCAATCCCTATTTCTCGATCAATCCGGCCATCCGTTCACGTTGTATCTTGGTTGAATTCAAAGCCCTCAGCGAGTCTGAGATGAGACAAGCCATTGATCAGGCGTTAAAGAATCCGATCGCAGAACTGAAAAATATCCAAGTCAATGAAGAAGTCAAAGACGCCTTGATCAAAATGAGCAATGGCGATGTCCGCATCGCCCTCAATACCTTGGAAGTCCTCAGTATCGTTTATCCTGATCAGGCCGTTACTTCTGAAGAACTCAATACCCTGCATCTTTCCGCCAACCAGAATTTCGATTCATCGGATGACGGCTACTATGATGCGTTAAGTGCTTTCCAGAAATCGATCCGAGGATCGGATGTCGATGGGGCCTTGTATTATCTGGCACGCTTGATCGTGGCAGAGGATCTGGATTCGATCGAACGGCGTTTGTTGGTGACTGCCTATGAAGACATCGGCTTGGCCAATCCTGCCTTGGTGGGCAGAACCATTGCGGCTGTCGATACAGCACGACGGGTCGGTTTCCCTGAAGCCATCATCCCTTTGGGTGATATCGTTATTGATCTGACCTTGTCTCCCAAATCCAAAAGCGGGGTCAATGCGATCTCAAAAGCACTCGAAGAAGTCAAGAATCATCCTTTACCTGTCCCGCCTTATCTCAGATTGACTCCGGTCAACATGAAGGATGATGACAAGTATGATTATGGCCGTCCTGACATCTGGGCCAAGATCCAGTATTTACCGGATGGGGTCAAGAACCTTCCGTTCTATGTGCCCAATGAAAGCTCACCGTACGAAAACACTTTAAAGAACAATCTGGATGCGCTCAATAAGATCAAACGCACCAAAGATCTCAAATCCTTAAAATAAGAAATCCCAATCGGGATTTCTTTTCTTAACCGATTCTTAACACTCTTATCCTTGAAGTGTCAGGCAAGACGTTCTATACTAGACATATCGATAAATGTCGATATGAGGTAAGCATGAACACTGATTATAAGGAACTGTCCGGTTTATATAAAGCATTCTGCGATGAGAATCGTCTTCAGATCATCGAGCTTTTATCCGGCGGTGAACACTGTGCCTGTGACCTGTTGGAACAACTTCAGATTGGACAATCGACCTTGTCTCATCATATGCATATCCTGCTTGAGAGCGGTATCGTCTCCTTTCGCAAAGCCGGAAAATGGACCTATTATACGTTAAGTGATGACGGCTGTGATCAAGCCATCACGTCATTGAAAGCGATTCTGACGATAAAAGAAAGACAGATCACGTCTTGTGCGTGTGAGGAAATCAATCATGAAGTCTCAGGGCATTAATTTCTTTCAGAAGTATCTGACCTTGTGGGTCGCCTTATGTATGGCCTTGGGTGTCTTGATTGGTAAACTCTTCCCGGCTTTCCCAATCTTCTTCAATCAGTTTCAGTTCGCCCAGGTGTCTGTCCCGGTCGCGATCCTGATTTGGGTCATGATTTATCCGATGATGATGAAAGTCGACTTCCAGTCGATCAAGAATGTGGGTAAGAATCCCAAAGGTCTCTATGTGACTTGGATCACCAACTGGATCATCAAACCTTTTACGATGTTTGGGATCGCCTATTTCTTCTTCTTTGTGGTCTTCAAAGCATGGATCCCTTCAACATTAGGCACAGATTATCTGGCTGGTGCGATCTTACTGGGGGCTGCCCCCTGTACCGCCATGGTGTTTGTCTGGAGTACCTTGACCAAAGGCAATCCCGCATATACTGTGGTTCAAGTTGCCACCAATGACCTGATCATCCTGATCGCGTTTATTCCGATCGTCAAATTTCTCTTGGGCGTCAGCCAAGTCAGTGTACCTTGGGATACCCTGATCTATTCGGTCATTCTGTTTGTGGTCATTCCGTTGAGTGCGGGGATCGCCACACGGTATATCGTAGTCAAACAAAAAGGCAGCGAATACTTTGAAAAGCGCTTCTTACCGAAATTCGATAATGCGACTGTAATCGGTTTACTGCTGACCTTGATCCTGTTGTTTTCGTTTCAAGGCGAGACCATCCTCAACAATCCATTCCATATCTTACTGATCGCTGTCCCCTTAACGATCCAAACCTTCCTGATCTTCTTTATTGCCTACTTTGCCTCCAAAGTCTTAAAGCTGCCTCACGATATCGCGGCTCCGGCCGGAATGATTGGGGCTTCAAATTTCTTTGAATTGTCGGTCGCGGTCGCGATCGCCTTGTTTGGGACCGGATCTCCCGCTGTTTTGGCCACCGTGGTCGGTGTCTTGACTGAAGTCCCGGTCATGTTGATCCTGGTTAAGATCGCCAATAAAACAACGCATTGGTTTGAGGAAAAACAAGTTTACCCTGCTTTGGAAGAACTTCCTTCTGAAGTTTAAGTAAGGAGCCCTATGAGCAAGACTCTTATCATTGACTTTCTGTATCTCGATTTAACAATCTGTCAGCGTTGCCAAAGCACCGAACAATCCCTGATGTCCGCTTTGGATGCCTTGGCGGATCAGTTGCGCTTGGAAGGTTACTCGATTACCCTCAACAAGATCAACATCAACAATGCCGCCTTGGCCATCAAACATCGCTTTGTCAGTTCTCCGACCATACGTGTCAATCACCGTGATATTGCGGATGAATTGGTCGAGACCGTGTGTGAAGACTGCGGAAGTCTTTGCGGAGACAATGTGACTTGCCGGATGTGGTCTTATCATGGCCAACAGTACGCATCACCTCCCATCGCCATGGTCAAAGAGGCGATATTGTTATCACTTGAAGATCCCAGTCCGATCGATTATCCGCCTTATCGTCTCCCTGACAATTTTAAACTGTATTATGACGGACTGTCTCATAAAGAAGAAGCCTATCCTACCATTACACTCAAACATCTCTAACCCCATCGCTTGGCGACAATCAAGCCCAGGAGCACTCATGAAAAGCGTCTTATTTATCTGTATCCACAACTCAGCCCGCAGTCAAATGGCAGAAGCCTTCCTGAATCGTTTGGGAGAAGGAAAGTATAGTGCGGAAAGTGCCGGTCTGGAACCAGGCACACTGAATCCGTATGTTGTCGAAGTCATGAAAGAAATCGGCTACGATCTCAGTAAGAATGAATGCAAGTCCGTCTTTGATTTTCATAAAGCTGGTCGCAGCTTTACCTATGTCGTCAAAGTCTGTGATGCCCTAAACGGCCAGCGCTGTCCGATTTTCCCGGGAGCCGTCAATACGCTCAATTGGAATCTGGAAGATCCCTCCGCCGCCAACGGGACCCATGAAGAAAAACTGGCCAGAACCCGCATGATCCGTGATCTGATGCTAGAAAAAGTCAAAGCGTTCCTTATTGATCCG
>CAZLWH010000049.1:0-10022 GCA_964563265.1 uncultured Erysipelotrichaceae bacterium | reverse complement strand
GATACTTCAATCTGGGCGATGTCCTTGTCTTGAGTTTTGGGGTCGTCTTTACGCCGGCCTTGTCTTTGCTGGCTGGGATCGGACCCATGCTTGGGGATTATGCCTTGGGTTACGGTCTGTTTGCGCCCTTTACCTTGGTCATCAAAGGTCTTGAAGCCCTGGTCGTGGCGTTGTTGTATTATCGTTTACCGAAGAATCTCAAATTCCTTGCCTTTATTTTAGGCGGTTTATTTATGGCTTTCGCTTATGGCTTTGCGTATACCTTTACCGCAGGGGGTCAATGGGGCGCTTTCTTTACCTACATCCTGCCGGACTCTATCCAAGGCATCGTCAGCGGTACACTTGCTTTTCTCTTAAGCCCGCTGCTTATCAAACTGAAACAAGGAACGTTAAAATAAATGGATCAAAAGCATATACGGAATTTTTCAATCATCGCGCATATCGATCACGGTAAGTCTACACTGGCAGACCGTATTTTAGAGTTGACCAATACCGTCGTTCAACGCGAAATGATGGATCAGATCTTGGATACGCTTGATCTTGAACGGGAACGCGGGATCACCATCAAACTGAATGCGGTCCAGCTCAACTACACTGCCTTAGACGGTCAGGAGTATGTCTTTCATCTGATCGACACCCCGGGCCATGTCGATTTTACCTATGAAGTATCCCGTTCACTGGCTGCCTGTGAAGGTGCCATCTTGGTCGTCGATGCGGCTCAAGGCATCGAAGCCCAGACCTTGGCCAATGTTTATCTGGCTTTAGACAACAATCTTGAGATCCTCCCAGTCATCAATAAGATCGATCTGCCTTCAGCTCAGCCTGAAGTCGTTCGTCATGAGATTGAAAATACGATTGGACTTGATGCGACGGAAGCCCCCTTGATTTCGGCGAAAAACGGGATCAATATTCGTGCGGTCCTTGAACAGATCGTCGAAAAAGTACCGGCTCCGCAAGGTGATCCGGATGCACCGCTGAAAGCGCTGGTGTTTGATTCCATCTATGACTCCTATCGAGGTGTCATCAGTTACGTGCGCATCAAAGAAGGGTCCCTCAAAGTCGGAGACAGTATTACTTTCATGGCGACAGGCGCCAAATATCTGGTCACTGAAGTCGGGATCCGTACCCCGAAAGAAATCAAAACGGAGTCGTTGTATTGCGGTGAAGTCGGTTGGATCGCTGCCCAAGTCAAATCGGTCAAGGATGTCCACGTCGGAGATACCATCACGCAGACGGATAATCCGGCCCTCGTGGCTTTGCCGGGTTACCGTACATTGAATTCCATGGTGTTTTGCGGATTGTATCCGGTCGATACCAACCGCTATAATGATCTGCGCGATGCCTTAGAAAAACTGCAACTCAATGATGCAGCTTTGAAATATGATCCTGAAGCCTCTCAGGCATTGGGTTTTGGCTTCCGTTGCGGATTCTTGGGTTTGCTTCATATGTATGTCATCCAGGAAAGACTGGAACGCGAATACAATCTGACCCTGATCGCCACCGCACCTTCGGTTGTTTATCATGCCTATCTGACCGATGGGTCGATGGTTCTGATCGATAATCCGGCTTTATTGCCAGACATCCAGCGCATCGACCACATGAAAGAACCGTTCATCAAAGCCACCATCATGGCGCCTAAAGAATATGTCGGGCCCATCATGGAGCTGTGTCAGAAAAAACGAGGGATCTATCAGGAGATGACCTACATCGATGATACTCGCAATACCCTCATCTATCATTTGCCTTTGGGTGAAATCGTCTATGATTTCTTCGATAAACTGAAATCGGCCACCAAAGGGTATGCCTCCTTTGATTATGAACTGATTGGGTATCAGGAATCCAAACTGGTCAAGATGGATATTTTGATCAATGCGGAAACCGTCGATGCCTTATCGATCATCGTCCATAAAGATTTTGCCTACGGACGCGGTAAAGTCATCGTAGAGAAACTGAAACAACTCATCCCCAGACAACAATTCGAGATCCCGGTCCAAGCCGCCATCAATCAAAAGATCATTGCCCGCTCCGACATCAAGGCATTGCGTAAAAACGTGTTGGCCAAGTGTTACGGCGGTGACGTCTCACGTAAAAAGAAACTGTTGGAGAAACAGAAAGAAGGGAAGAAACGCATGAAGAAGGTGGGGTCTGTCGATGTCCCGCAGGAAGCCTTCATGGCTGTTTTGTCCATGGAAGATTAATGAAAGAACTCTTAGACAAGATCCAGGAGCTGCGCATCCAAAAAGGCTGGGATAAAACGGATACTCCGGAAATCTTAGCCAAATCGATCGTGGTGGAAGCTGCGGAACTGTTGGAGTGTTATATGAATGACCCAATCGATCTGGCTGCCGTCAAAAGCGAATTGGCCGATGTCTTGATGTATGCCTTATCGCTGGCCAGAGATCTTGATTTGGATCCTTATGAGGTCGTTGTCAGTAAATTCGATGATATCCATCGTCGTTATCCGGATAAACCATGACCAAAGCCCTGTATGTCCATGTCCCGTTTTGCGATAAGATCTGTGCTTATTGCGATTTCGTGCGTGTCTTATCCCATCCCAAACTGATTGCGCAGTATCTTGGCGCTTTAAAAGCGCAACTTGAATCTTATCCCAAGACCCAATATGAAACCATCTATATCGGCGGGGGAACTCCCACGGCTTTAAACGACAAAGAACTGACGATTTTATTGGAGATCCTCAAACCGGTCTCAAAACTGGTTCAGGAATATACCATCGAAATCAATCCGGAGTCATTGACCCCTGAAAAAGCCAAGATCATGAAGCGTTACGGAATCAACAGAGCGTCTTTGGGCATACAATCCTTTGACGATCAGGAACTTGTGCTGCTGCATCGCGCGCATCAGAAAGAAGACATTCGGTATGCGATGGAGATGCTGATCAAAAACGGCATCACCAACATCTCGATCGATCTGATCTACGGTTTACCCTTACAAACTCTGGAAAGCTTTGAGAAATCGATACACGAAGCCTTTAAACTGCCCATCACGCATCTTTCACTCTATAGCCTGACCATTGAGCCTAACTCTGAGTTCGGTCGTACAAAGGTCCAAAAGGTCTCTGACGAGATGGAAGAACTGATGTATTTCAAAGCCGTTGAACTGTTCAAGCCATTCGGATTTCATCAGTATGAGATCAGTAACTTCACAAAAGATAAACCTTCACGGCATAACATGACCTATTGGCATTATGAGGATTACCTGGGGATCGGGCCAGGCGCCGTGTCGCTCTATCAGAATCAGCGCATTGAAAACACAAAGAACCTGATGGATTATGCGAACGGGAAGTGGCATGCCTCGATCATTCCCTTATCACTTGACGATCAGCGTTATGAATTCATCATGATGGGACTGCGGCTCAAAGAGGGCATCGTACTGAAACGCTATGAAGATCGTTTCGGTGAACCGATCACAAAGCAGTACAGTAATCAGATCGAAACCTTGGTCAAAAAGGGCTGGCTTAGCATTGATAATGAGTCGCTTAAAGCTACAGAAGCAGGCTATCCTTTGTTGAATACGGTTTTAGGAGAGCTCCTGGACGAATAAACTTGCTTTATTCTAACGGCTATGATACATTGATTACGCTTTTATTCTGGGTTTCAGGGTTCCTCGCCCTATTACTCGGATTAGAAGGACACAACACAAGGAGGAAGAAAACATGATATCTAAAGCTGAAAAGACGGCCATCATCAAAGATTATGCCCGCTTCGAAGGCGATACCGGTTCCGTTGAAGTTCAGGTCGCAGTCTTGACCACTGAAATCAACCGTTTGACTGAGCATCTCAAGATCCACGTCAAGGATTTCCATTCGACACGCGGTTTGATGAAGATGGTTGGTACCAGACGCAGTCTGCTGAAGTATCTTCGCAATGAAGATCTGGCCCGTTACCGTACTTTGGTTTCCCGCTTAGGCTTACGTAAATAAGTAAACAAAACACCGAAACATCGGTGTTTTTTTATTTTCTGATCAAATGCACACAATGTGTGGTAGTTTATGAGGTGCATACAAGGTAGAATTAAATAAAAGAGGTAATTATGGCCATCATGAAATTCACAGGAACTTTGGATCCTCAAGAAACAGTTCAAAAAATCAAAACCTTATTCCCAAGTACAGGCATCAGTGTACAGCTGGTCGACGAAGCCCACAGACTGATGAGTGGATCTGAAACTCATCTTCTGGTGTTTGAGAAGTACTTCATGAGAGTAAAAAATTACGTCAGTCTCAGCGTCATGATCACCAGCGATCAAGGCGTGACCGAGGTCTATGCGGTCGGATCAGGCGCCGGTAACGACGCCTTATTCAGTTTTGACTGGGGCAGTGAGGGAGACATCGTCTTCTCATTCTCAAAAGTCATCGAAAAGATGGGTTTTATTAAGATTGCTTAAATGGCGAATAGGAAAAAAATGGAGGCATTGATCGGTCACTGCGGATGATGGTTTTATGATCTGTGTCGGCTTGGTTTCAATCCTATTTGCGTTGATTTTCATTGGTCTTCAGGTCAAACAACATAACGTAATTCTAAGGGAAAATCAAAATAATCCACAGAAAACGAGCCGTATTCAGGGCTTCGTTTTTATTATGTGAAAAACGCTTACTGTGGTATAATAAATCAGTTAAAGAGGTAAACAATGGCAAAACAAGTATTTAAGCTGGATTTCTGTGGAAGAAATCTACAAGTCGAAACGGGAGAAATTGCCAAACAGGCTGGTGGATCAGTCTTAGTTCGTTATGAGGATACCGTCGTGCTCTCAGCAGCAACGGCATCTAAAGTGACCAAGGACATTGACTTTTTCCCACTCACCGTCGGCTTTGAAGAGAAGTTGTATTCAGTAGGTAAGATCCCAGGCGGGTTCCTTCGCAGAGAAGGCCGTCCGACAGAACATGCGACCTTGGCAGGACGCTTGATTGATCGTACGTTACGCCCTTTGTTTGCGGAAGGTTTCCGCAATGAAGTCCAGGTCGTCAACACGATCTTATCGGCAGACAATGATTGTTCGCCGGATATGACCGCGATGTTTGGGGCGTCTTTGTCCCTGTGCGTCAGCGATGTTCCGTTCAACGGACCGATCGCCGGTGTCGTCGTCGGGTATATCGATGAAACGTACGTCATCAATCCTACCTTGGCTGAATTGGAGAAGTCCTCGATCAATCTGATCGTTGCCGGAACCAAAGACGCCATCAACATGGTCGAATCTGCGGCCAAAGAAGTCTCCGAAGACATCATGCTTGAAGCGATGATGTTCGGACACGAATACATCAAACAGCTTTGCGAATTCCAGATCGAAATCGCCAAGGCTGCCGGAAAACCGAAGATGGAAGTCAAACTGTATGCGGTTGATGCTGAACTCGAAGCGGCTGTTAAAGTTGTTTGCGAAAAAGAATTGCGCGCTGCCGTCTCAATTCAGGAAAAACTGGTCCGTTATAACACCATCGATGAACTCGAAGCCAAGGCTTATGCTGATTTTGAAGCGAAGACCTATGACACGGATGCCATCAAAGCAAAAACACTCAAACAAGTCAAAGAAATCACCCACGGTATCGTTGCGGATGAAGTACGCCGTTTGATCTCGATCGATAAGATCAGACCTGACGGACGTAAGATCAACGAACTGCGTCCTTTGAATTCACAAATCGATTTACTGCCGCGCGTTCATGGTTCTGCCATGTTCACCCGTGGTGAAACCCAAGTCTTATCCGTCTGTACATTAGGCGCATTGGGCGACAACCAGATCATCGATGATCTGTCTGATGTCGACAACAAGCGTTTCATGCACCACTATAACTTCCCGCCGTATTCCGTCGGGGAAACCGGCCGCATGGGTTCTCCTGGACGCCGCGAAATCGGACACGGGGCCTTAGGCGAAAGAGCCTTGCTCCAAGTCTTGCCGACTGAAGAAGAATTTCCGTATGCAATCCGTTTGGTTGCTGAGACCTTAGAATCCAACGGTTCTTCGTCACAAGCTTCCATTTGTGCCGGTACGATGGCCTTGATGGCTTCAGGCGTACCGATCAAGTCTCCGGTTGCCGGTATTGCGATGGGCTTGGTCACCTATGGTGATCATTACTCAGTACTGACCGACATCCAAGGGATGGAAGATCATTTCGGCGACATGGACTTTAAAGTTGCCGGAACCAAAAACGGCATCACCGCTTTACAGATGGACATCAAGATCGATGGCCTCAACAGGGAGATCCTGAAAGAAGCCTTGGCTCAAGCCAAGATCGGACGTCTTGAAATCATGGAAAACATGTTGGCGACGATTGCTGAACCGCGTTCGAACGTCGGAACCTATGCTCCGAAGATCGTCCAGCTTCAGATTCAGCCGGATAAGATCCGTGACGTCATCGGCGCCGGCGGCAAGATCATCAATCAGATCATTGCTGACTGCGACAATGTCAAGATCGACATCGAAGATGACGGCAGAGTCCTGAGTGACCACAACGACCAAAAAGCCCTCGAGAAAGCCAGGATCATTATCGAAAGCCTGGTACGTTCCGCCAAAGTCGGCGAAGTCTATGAAGGCAAGATCGTAAGATTGGAAGCCTTTGGAGCCTTCGTTGAACTGTTCCCGGGCACAGACGGCTTACTGCATGTCTCCAAGATCGACTACACCCGTGTTGAAAAACCGAGTGATGTCTTCAAAATGGGCGACAGAGTCAAAGTCATCGTCACCGAGATCGACGATAAGGGCAGAGTCAACGTATCCCGCAAGGATCTGTTGCCGAAACCTGAAGGGTATGTCGAAAAACCGGCAACCGAACGCAAACCGTTTGTTAAAAAGCCTTACGACAAAAGATAAATACTAAAATCCGGATAAAACCGGATTTTTGTTTGGCTTGTCCACTGTAAACACAGTGTCAGCTTGCTTTTATTTACACAGTGTCCTGTGTTAAAATAATACGGAGGTAAACACCATGGATTTCATTCAAGAAGCAAACAACAGAAAAGATCATTTAGTGAACACATTACAGGAACTGGTTCGTATTCCGTCGCTTTACGATCCGGCCACCATCGCCCCCAATGCGCCTTTCGGGAAGACCTTAAGAGATGCCTTGGATTATATGCTCAACAAAGCCAAAGCCGATGGCTTTAAGATTAGAGACTTGGAAGGCTATGCCGGGGTCATCGAATTCGGAGAAGGCGATGAAATCATGGGCGTCTTGGGCCATCTGGATGTCGTACCGGTCGGAAAAGGCTGGAGCGTTGATCCGTTTTCGGCCACGATCAAAGACGGCTACATCATCGGAAGAGGTTCTCAGGATGATAAGGGACCGACAGTTGCGGCCTATACCGCGATGAAGATCCTGAAAGATTCAGGCTTTAAACCCAAGAAACGTGTTTTCATGATTTTAGGCACCGATGAAGAAAGCGGAATGGCCTGTATGAAGTATTATCAAAAACACGGTGAAATCCCCAATTTCGGCTTTGTTCCGGATGCGGATTTCCCAGTCATTTACGGTGAAAAAGGCATCCTTCAGCTCAATGTCACCGGAACCAAAACCACCCAGATCCTGTCTTTGAAAGCAGGGGAGCGCCCCAACATCTGTATCGGTGAAGCCACTGTCGTCATGAGCGGCAAACCCTTAAAAGAACTCTTTGACTTCTATCTTTCCACCAACTTGTTGACCGGATCGATTACGGAAGGACCGCAAGGCACCACTTATTTCATCAAAGGCAAATACGCCCACGGATCCATGCCACAAGAGGGCATCAATGCGGCGTGGCACTGTCTCAATTTCGTCGGGTCCGCATATCAGGATGCTACCGCCTCTGAATTGGCGCGCTTACTGAAAGAATACCGCGGTGATGCGTTGGGTATCCGTTACTTCGGTTCCCATATGGGCTTTTTGACCATGAATCTTGGCATCATCACCATCGAAAACAACTCGATTGGTTTGACTTTGGATATCCGTTATCCGCAGGAAACCAATGAAAAGATCATCATCAAAGGAATCCAAAGTGCTTTGGATGAGCATTTAAGCGAACTGAAAGTCTCGATCCGAGAACACAAAGGACCGCTGTTTGTCGATCCGAAATCCAAACTGGTTTCTACTTTAGAAAAGATCTACCGTGATTACAGCCATGATGATCAAAGCCAATTGATGACGATGGGCGGAGGAACCTATGCGCGTTCTTTCGATAATTTCGTCGCTTTTGGGGCTGAATTTCCACTGAGGAAACGGCCTTCTTGGGTCGGCAATGTCCATCAGGCCGATGAAGGTTATGAGATCGAACAATTGGTCCTGGCGACGGCGATCTACGCCCAAGCCATCTACGATCTGACGAGCGAATAAGCATGCGGATGCGTAATAAACCTTGGGCCAGTGATTTTCTGGCCCAACATCCCTTGGTAAGCACCGATCCCAAAGACCTGAAGGGTCATTGGGATGATACTTTTAAAAGCGTCATCCTGGAAATCGGCAGCGGAAAAGGTCAATACATTTTTGATTTGGCGGCCCTGCATCCTGAAAAACGTTTTATCGCCCTTGAAAAAGACAGAAACGTTTCTGCGACAGCCTTGAGATTTCATGAAGCCTTGGATCTGAAGAACCTGCTTTGGATCAATAATGGGGCCGAGGCGATCGAGACCTGGTTTAGTGCCGGTGAGCTCGACGAGATCCATCTCAATTTCAGTGATCCCTGGCCTAAGAAACACCATGAGAAACGACGTTTGACGTCAAAGACCTTTATGCCTGTCTTTTTGACCCTGTTGTCTGACCAAGGTGTGATCAAATTCAAGACGGACAATCAAAAACTCTTTGAATATACGATCCTGCAGATGCAACAGTATCCTTTAGACATGATCTTTTTCAGTGTCAACTACATCCACACGCCTGAAGAAGAAGATGCCTATACTGAATATGAGATGAAATTCAATGCGCTCAATCAACCGATCTACCGCGCTGTATGGAGGAAGAAATGATCTTAAGCAAAGAAACCTTGGCCTTGATGAAAGAACTGACTCAGGCTTTCGGGATCCCCGGAGATGAGAAAGAAGTCAGCCGCATCCTGAAGAAACATTATGAACCCTTATCCGATGAGATCCTCTATGATCATCTCGGTTCTATTTTCGCAGTGAAGAAAAGTAAGAATCCCAATGCCAAAACACTGATGATCGCAGGCCATATGGATGAAGTCGGTTTCATCGTCAGCAAGATCAACGACAAAGGCTCATTGAGCTTGGTTCCGCTTGGCGGTTGGTGGAATCAGACGCTGTTGGGACAGCGTGTGCTCATCAAAACAAAATCCGGAAAGAAAATCAAAGGCACGATCGGATCGATCCCGCCTCATTTGTTGACGGATAAAGAACGCAATGCCCCGATGGACATCAAGAATATGCTGGTAGACATCGGTCAGACGACCAAAGAAGAAGCCGAAGCCTTGGGGATCGTGATGGGCTCACCCGTGATCCTGGAAGGTCCTTTTGAGATCCTGGAAGGCGGACAACGTCTGTTGGCGAAAGCCTGGGACAATCGATACGGTTGCATCATGGGCATCGAACTCTTACAGGCCTTAAAAGACACACCCCTGGATGTCCATCTTGTAGTTGGTGCCAGTGTTCAGGAAGAAGTCGGGATCAGAGGCGCCCAAACCGCAACCCATATGATCCATCCGGATGCGGCCATTGTCTTTGACTGTTCTCCGGCCAACGATGCGTCCGGAGACAAGGATTCATTCGGTCAGTTGGGAAAGGGACCTTTGGTCCGTTTCATCGACGCGAACTATCTGCCTCATCGCGGGTTCATCCATCACTATACGGATCTCTTGGAAGCCAACGGAATAAAGTATCAGTATTATCAATCCTTGGGCGGAACGGATGCCGGCGCGATCCATAAATCGTTTGAAGGCGTCATGACGCTGACCATGTGCATCTGTGCCAGAAATATCCATACCAATTCCTCCATCATTGATGTCTCAGATTATGAAAATGCCAGGAATGCCGCTTTGGCCATGGTCACGTCCCTGACGTCAAACACCATCGAAGACCTAAAAAAAGTGATACAA
>CAZLWH010000048.1:9094-10041 GCA_964563265.1 uncultured Erysipelotrichaceae bacterium | reverse complement strand
CATCCATCTTTATCCTTTCTTCGGAGCCACCATCAAAGATGTCGTTCCGGGTTACTTCTTCATTCCTGACGGATCAGGAGCTTTGCTGAGATTCGCTGAGTCGACTGAAGCCAACAGTATGTTTTATGGCCGCTATTACGGGACCGATCTGGGCATGACCACAGAAAACCGTTACCAGAATTACATCAATGCGGCGTACAACCTTTCCTTGCCGATATATGGAATGGTCCATGGGGTCGATCAGCATGCCTATACGGTCATCATCGATCAGGGGTCAGCGTATGGCCGCTTGCGTCTGCATCAATCCGGAGTAACAACTCAATTCAATTTCGTCTACAATTCTTTCATCTACAATGAGGCCTATTTCCAAGCCACCAACCGTTCAGGGGCTGGTGTTGATGCGATCCAGAAGAAAACCAATGAGTTCAATGTTTCCATGCATTATCGGTTTCTGGATGGCAGTGAGAGTGACTATGTCGGTATGGCTTTAGATTATCAGCAGTTTCTCAAAGAAAAAGGTGATCTGAGGGTTCAACAGAATCCGGATGAACACATCGGGATCCGTCTGGAATTCTTGGGTGCTGAAAAGAAACGCTTCCTGTTTTGGGATATCCCTTTGACCATGACCACCATCGCTCAGATGTCAGATATCCTCTTGGATCTGAAATCCAAAGGCATCAGCAATACGGAAGTCATCTATTACGGATGGCAGCCTTTGGGTGCCTCGAAACAAAGCCCGAGCACGTTCAAGCTTGAAAGCAAACTGGGCTCTGTCTCTGCGCTGAAAACCTTGATCACCGACATCGAAAACACCAAGGGGACCTTCAGTCTCTATGTTAATCCGCAAGTCGCGTTTAGAAACAGTTCAGGGTATTCCGTAAGAACGGATCTGGCCATGTCCATCACCAACAAAAACCTCTTGACCTTTGACCAAGATAAGGTCAGTT
>CAZLWH010000048.1:0-9084 GCA_964563265.1 uncultured Erysipelotrichaceae bacterium | reverse complement strand
TGTAACAAAACGTCTCACGGGCTTGGATAAGATGGCTTTGCCCAGTGTTGAATTCGCCATCGGATCCTTAGGATACAACCTCTACAGTGATTTCAAGTCCGGGAACACCCTAAATCGGTAAGATGCCATCAGTGCCTATCAAGCGATCCTGGAGGGTTTGGATCATTCGGCTTCCTTCTATTCACCCAACGACTATCTGTTGAAATATTCAAGGAACTATTATGATATCCCCATGACGAATTCAGGCTATGTCTACTCAAAAGACACCGTGCCTTTCTTACAGATTCTGTTATCGGGACACATTTCGATGTATTCCACTCCACTCAATTTCTCATCAGACTTTCAAATGGATCGATTGAGACTGATCGATTTCAATGTATATCCGTCGTTTTATCTTACTAAAGATGCGACAAGCAAGATTCTCAATACCAAATCCAACTGGATCTATTCTTCAGCCTATGATCAGTGGGGCAGCATCGTCGATTCGACGTATCACTATATTGATGAACGTTTGAGCCCAGTGGCTGGCGCCAGCATCATCGACCGTCGTATCCCTTCAGAAGGGATCAGTATCATCGACTACTCCAATGGCATGACCGTATTGGTCAACTATACGGACCAAGATGTCTTGATTGAAAATACGCTGGTTTCATCCCGAGATGCGGTGTGTGTAAGGACGGCAAGTTATGACTGAACGTGTTAAAAAGACAAAGCCAAGACAGAAACTCAGCCATCGTGAAGCGAGAACCGGCCGATCCTTTATCTCCATCTGGATCATCGGGTTCCTCATTTTTACCTTGGTTCCATTGATTCAAACCTTGACTTACAGTTTCAATAATGTCGTGGTTACGACCCAAGGCGTCCAACTGACCTTGGTCCAGTGGGCCAACTATCAAAGGGCCTTGTTTACCGATCCGACCTTCATCCAACTTCTGATCGGGTATTTCGTGGAAACACTGATCAGTGTCCCGATCGTCTTGGTCTTCTCAATGATCATTGCCTTATTGCTGAACCTGAAATTCAAATTCAAAGGTTTATTCAGAACGATTTTCTTCCTGCCGGTCGTCATCACCAGCGGCCCGGTTATTGCGGAACTCACGGCACAAGGATCAACCAAAGTCGCCGGATTGACGGATTCTGCCGCAATGATCTCCATGCTGGCGCAATTGCCCAATTATCTCAGGACTCCGGTCCAGTATCTGATGTCCAGTTTCATCTTGATCCTGTGGTTCTCAGGGGTACAGATCCTGATCTATTTGTCCAGTCTGCAGAAAATCGATCATTCCATTTATGAAGCCGCATCGATCGATGGGGCCAGTGCCTGGGAGTCTTTCTGGAAGATCACCTTGCCGGCCATGCATACGACGACCCTGATCAATGCCTTCTATACCATTGTCACCTTATCTCATTTCTCAGAAAACAAATTGATCACCTATGTTTCTTCACAGACTTACAGTGTCTTAGGCGGTATCGGTTTCGCCAGCGCCATGAGCTTTATCTATTTGATTGCGCTCTTGATGATCTTGGGCATCATCACATTCCTGCTGAGCTATCGCGGCAGGAAACAGTATTGAGGAGGGAAACCATGACACTTCAACAAAAACTATTCGCGCTTTGGGATGAACGACTCAAAAGCCTTCTCTTTGGAAACCGCAGTGATTACGGACTCGTATTTAAGATCCTGCTGTATCTCTTGCTGATCTCGATCGGGTTTGTGTATCTGTATCCGCTTTTGTTTATGTTCATCACGTCGATGAAGAGCCCGGATGATTTACTCAACAGTATGGTCCAATGGGTTCCTTCAGGCATCTATTTTGAGAACTACATCAAAGCTTTCCGTGTTTTGAATTATCCCATCAATCTGTTCATCTCGATCCTTGTCAGCGTCGTTCCTTCGCTGTTGCAGGCGGCCGTGGCATCGCTGGTAGGGTATGGGATGGCCCGTTACCGGTTCAAAGGCAAAAACCTGGTCTTTATTCTGTTGATGGCGACCTTCATCATCCCGGCTCAAACGACCATCATCCCTCAGATGCTGGCGTATAAATCCTTGGGCATCTTGGGGTCCGTCTTTGCGATCTTTCTGCCGGCCCTGTTTGGACAAGGCTTACGTTCTGCCATCTTCATCCTGATTTTCTATCAGACCTTCACGACCTTCCCCAAAGCACTTGAGGAAGCCGCCCGTTTGGATGGAGCCACTGAACTTCAGATCTTCTTTAAGGTGGCCTTGCCGTCTGCCGTGCCGGCGTTCATCGTATCGATCATTTTCTCGATCGTTTGGTACTGGAACGAAACCTATGTGACTTCCGTCTTCTTGGCCGGTAAACTTCAGACCTTACCGATGGCCCTCTCTAAATTCGTTCAGTCCTATGAAAATCTGTATCCGTCAGGCATGATCAACATCACAGATCGCCTCAATGAAGCCGTCAAACTGAGCGGAACCTTCCTAAATATCTTACCGCTGTTGATCATGTATTTCGTTTTACAACGATGGTTCGTTGAATCCGTAGAAAGGTCAGGTATTACCGGTGAATAAACTACTTAAGACATTTTTGGTGTTCTTTCTGTTGGTTGCTTGTACACCCGCTGAAGAAACTCCGAAAGGCAAAACAATCGAGGAAGTCATAGAACTTGAAATGAAAGGCTCTTTCGACTTTTTTTGGGAACAGGCCAATACGACGATCGGTTCCCCCGGTTATGGTTTGGTCGCGGACCGATATCCCGGTTCCGCCGGTGTCGCTTCGATGGCATCGGTCGGCTATGCCTTGACGGCTTATATCATTGGGGTCGAAAAAGGCTATATCACGCAAGCTGAAGGGTATGAACGGGTCGATAAGACCTTTGATACCTTGTTGAATATGGAAAATACCGAAGGATTCTTTTATCATTTCGTGGATATGGCGACGACGGCCAGAGTCTGGGACTCCGAAGTCTCTGTGATCGATTCCGGGATCTTGATGATGGGGGTCTTGAGCGCCGGTGACTATTTTGATCTGTCGGATAAGGCCAGTGTTCTGTATGAACGGGTCAATTGGTCTTGGTATGTCGATCCAAGCAATCATCAATTCTACATGTCGTATAAACCGGGGACTGGTTTTGCGGGACATTGGGACTTCTACGCCGAACAACTGATGCTGTATGTGTTGGGCGCAGGATCACCAACCCATCCGACCGGCTTGCCGGAATACAATTCCTTCATCCGGGATGTCAAATCCTATGGAAACGGCACCCCGTTTATCCATTCCTGGTTTGGTTCGATCTTTACCTATCAGTTCTCTCATGCCTGGATCGATTTCAGAGACAAAACCGATGACCAAGGCATCAACTGGTTCAACAATTCTGTTGCTGCCTCACAAGCCCATTATGATTACGCTGTGAAGGTCGATGCTCAACGGACGACCATTGGTCCGGATGCCTGGGGTTTGACCGCCTGTGACTCTCCAAGCGGCTATAATGGCTTATTGGGGGCTCCGCCATCGGGTTTTGACAGTACTCAGCATAAGGTCGATGATACGGTGGCGCCTGCAGGGGCCATTGGTTCGATCCTATTTCTGCCTGATCAAGTTAAGACAGCCATGCTGAATTATTATAATGTCCAGAAATTATCCGGTAAATACGGTTTCGTTGATGCCTATAACCTGACTAAAAAATGGCAGGCGAGCGATGTGATCGGGATCGACAAAGGGATCACCTTACTGATGTTGGCGAATTATCAAGACAATATCGTATATAATGTTTCCATGAGTAATCCCACTATCCTACAAGGCTTGGAAAACCTTAACATAAAGAAAGCAGAATAACATGGCCACGATCAAAGATGTCGCCAGACTCGCCGGCGTGGGCGTCTCCACCGCATCGTATGCCCTCAACGGCACCGGTACGGTTTCGGAAGCGACCCGTTCGAAGATCTTACAGGCGGCAGAAACCTTGAATTATCATCCTAACGGCAGTGCCCGTAATCTTAAAATGAAAAAGACCCATACGATTGGGATCTTTATCTCGCGTTTTGGCGGGGCATTCTATGAGGAGATCCTCGAAGGCATCCATGAAGCCTCCATGAATGCGAAATATGAACTGATCGTTTGTCCTGAAAGTGAAACGACCCACAAGATCCTGACCCAGCGTCAGGTTGACGGGGCCATCATCTTCGACTCAAAGATCAAAAGCGACATCCTGGTCAGACTTGCGGCACAGCACTTTCCCATCGTGACCTTGGACAGAGTTTTGGGTGTTGAGCATACTTATCCACTGATGCCGGACAACCGTCAAGGTGCCAAAGACGTCTTCAATCATCTGTATCAACAGGGCTACCGCAACATTGCCTATGTTTCCGGGTCCAAAGACGCCTATGACAACATCGAACGTACAGAAGCTTTCTTGAGTGAAGCCAAATTCAAAAACGTAAGAGTAGATCGTTATGAGGGAGACTTTACTGAAGCCAGCGGTTACCGTATCGGCAAGTCCATCATCAACACCAATGATTTTCCGGAAGCTGTTTTCTGTGCCAATGACCAGATGGCCTTGGGATTCATGAAGGCCATGGCAGAATACCATCTTAAAGCCCCCCAAGACATTGCCGTGGTGGGTTTCGATGATATCACCTTGGCTGAATACAATGAGTTGACGACCATCGGAGTATCCCGTAAAGAATGGGGCGCTTTGGCTGCCAAACAACTGATCGATCTGATTGAAAACGAGATCCCGTTTAAGTCCTATAAGATCCGCGTCAAACTGATCGAAAGAGCCTCATCAAGGAAACGTTAACTCATGTACAAATGGAACATCCTTAACGATGAAGTGAAAGGATCCTTTCACTTTTTCTGTGATTATACAAATCTTAAGCAGGGATCTCAAGGCTATGGCCTGACCAGTGATCATTCAAAAAAACCTCAGGTGGCCTCCATTGCGGCGACCGGTTTTGCCTTATGTGCGTGGGTCATCGGACACCGTCGCGGGTGGCTCAGCGAGGCAGAAGCGACTCAGCGGGTCATTGGGACACTGAGGACCTTAAAAGACAACGCGTCCCATCACCATGGTTTTTTCGCTCATTTCTTGGATCGCGATACCGCTCAGCGTCACCGCCTGTGTGAATATTCCACCATCGATACCGCCTTGTGTGTCAACGGGATCCTGATTGCCGACCAGTATTTTCAAAATGAAACCATCACCGAGCTTACCAAAATCATCCTGGATCGCATCGATTGGTCCTTCATTGTTTTTGAGAAACAAGACAAGACCCTGTTTAGGATGGCGTATAATCCGGATCCGAAAGGGGATTACGTCAAGCGCGGTTCGACCGGCTTCATCCATCACTGGGATATGGCTGCGGAACAGAAAATGATGTATCTGATGGCGTCCGACCGTTTGCCTTTGGAAGTCGCTCAAAAACTGTATGCGGGATTTAGAACACCAAAAGTGTCTTATCAAGGTCATGAGGTCATCGTGAATCCGTCGGGCAATCTGTTTGCCTATCATTTCACGGAGGCATTTTATGACAGTGAGCGTTATTTGGATCCGCTTAAAAATGACTGGTTCAAAAACGCCAGAGAAGCCGGATTGGCCAACCGTCAGTTCTGTTTGGACAATCAGAAGACCTATTTAGGTTATGCGAAGTTGTGGGGCTTGAGTGCTTCTGACGGACCCAAAGGATACGTCGTCTGTGGGGCAAAGCCGTCAGAGCATGAGCCTTATCATGACGGTACGATCTCAATCTATGCGGTTTTGTCTTCGTTTCCGTATACCCCGGAAGAATCTGAAACCATGATGTATGAACTCTACTACAATCACCCCCAGACTTGGGGCAAATACGGTTTCATCGACGCGCTTAACCTCGATACCAAAACACCCTGGTTTTCTGAAAAGATCATCGGGATCGATAAGGGGTGCAGCATGGTCATGATTGAAAACCACATGAACCGCTTCATCTGGGATCTTTACAGTGCTCAAAAAATAATAAAAAAAGCCTATGAGGTCTTGGGATTCACGGAAAGGGAAGTCCATGTCAGAGATTAAAATCAGCAACGGCGCTTTTTTGATCAACGGACAGCCGGAAATCATCCATGCGGCTGAGTTTCATTACTTTCGGATTCCACAAACAGAGTGGGAATCCCGATTGAGATTGTTGAAGGAGACCGGATTCAATACCTTAGCGACCTATATTCCCTGGCTTTGGCATGAAATCAAAGAAGGGGAGTTTGATTTTGACGGACAGTCCCATCCGATGCGTAACCTCACCGGTTTTCTTGATATGGCGAAAGACCTGGGTCTGTGGATCATTGCCCGACCAGGTCCATACATCATGGCTGAAACCATCAACGAAGGCATTCCGCAATGGGTCTTTTCGAATTATCCCGAGGTCACTGTGATCGATCAAAACGGACATCAACAAAGCTATCTTTCATACCTTCATCCCCACGCTGACCGCGTGATCCGGGCTTGGTATCAGGCCATATTCTCGATATTGAGTCCGCGTCAGATCGACCAAGGCGGCAAGATCATCATGGTTCAGCTCGACAATGAGATCGGGATGATCCACTGGGTCAGAAACATGATCGATCTCAATCCGGACAACCTTGTCCGCTTTACTCAGTTCCTTCAAAACACAAAGAATTCGGATGTGTCTTCCGCGTGGGTCGCTCAAGCCCTGTCCAAACCCAATCAAGACAATGCCTGGATCCTAAAAGACTACAGTCGTTACTTCAGGATCGTCATCCGTGACTATGCCCAGAAATTATGGGACATCGCGAAAGAAAACGGGATGACGGTCTTACCGATCATCAATATCCATGGTTTTGGTGATCAAGGCCGCAGTTTTCCCATCGGTCTCTCTCAGCTGCTTGAGGCCATCCGATTGCCCGGCATGGTTTGCGCAACGGATGTCTATCCCATCCACATCGGTGAAGACAACTTCCATCAGCTGTTGATGGTCAATGAAATGACCCGTGCCTTACAAAACAAAGATCAGGCACTTTTCTCGATCGAATTCGAAGCTGGCGGGAATGGGGATTTTGGGGGAAACCAAAGTTCAATGACCGATCTTCATACCCGTTTATGCCTGTCTTCCGGGATGAACGGAATCAACCATTATCTTTTTATGGACGGGGAAAACTTCCCGGAGATCTCTCCCAACAAGCGACACGACTGGGGCCATCCGGTAAGAAAAGACGGGACTTTCCGATCACATTATTATCGGTATCCGAAGCTGACGTCAATGATGAAGGCGTATGGACAAGCCTTGGTGAAAGCCATGCCTCTCTATCAAACCAGCGTGGGTCTTTTGATCGATGATTATCTGAATGAGTACCACCATGACTTTACCAACGCGTCAGATGAACGACTGAGACATTTCAGAAACGCGATCCATTTTGATGGGATCGGACGTTTTCTGGCCATTGCCCATCTGAATTTCAATACGATCGAAGTCCGTTTGGATCGATTGGATGCGAAAGAGACCCCCAGTTTATGGATGATGATTCATGATGAATGTCCTGAAATGGTCCAAAAGAAACTCTCTGAGTATGTGCTTATGGGAGGAAAACTGATCTTGATGGGCCATGTCCCAATGTGGGATGAATCGCATCGGCCGTGTACCATTTTGAAAGAAACCTTGGGTTTGACTCGCTTGACTCAGGCACACTCTGATACGATGGATGCCTTTGAAACCAGGGATATCCCAGTGGGTTTACTGCAGTGCGTTGAAGGCGAAGTCGGCACTGTTTTCGCAACGACCGCGGATCATCGCTGTGTCGGATTCATCAAAACGATCGGTGAGGGTAAGGTCTGTTTCCTGGGTGCTGCATTATCGACCAACTGCCTGGATGATCTGGGAATTTATAAGAGAATCAGTGAACTCATGGGTTTCCAACCGAGTTTAGATTCGTTTGATTGGATCGACATGCGGTTGATGAAAGGCCCTTTGGGTAAGTTCTTATGTCTCAATAATTACCAGGATGATCCTTGGGCAGATACGGTATCCCATCACGGAAAGTCCCTGTTTAATTCAAGGCCGATTGAACTGCCTGCACGCAGCGGCTTGATCTTACCGATGAATCTGAAACTGAAAGAGGATCTAAGAATCACCTACAGTACGGCTGAATTAAGGAAAATCGAGACTTTTAAAAATCAGATAGTCCTGCATTTCTCATCGGGCGGTTATGTTAAAATAGAGTCAAACATTTATCAAGTTGATGAAACGCCCGAGGTTGAGATCAACCAAAAGGATATTTTTCTGAAAGGAAATACACTGTACTTGATAAGGAAAGGCTGACGATGACCCAACTTCATCCCGAACTTGAATTCAAGATGAATCATGACAACATGATTCAAAGCGGCCAATATCGTTTGACCTTACTGTCACGGCACTGTTTCCGTCTGGAAGTTGCGCCGGATCGGATATTTACGGATGAACCCAGTCTCAACGTCATTTGCCGCTATACGGATCGTCTTCCGTTTTCTAAAACTTTAACCAAGGAAAACCTCATCATCGAGAATGAGGTTTTTATCTTGAGTTTCAATCCGTTATTGGATCCCAAAAATAATCTTAAAGTCGTAATCAAGGGTTACGCTAAACCGTATCTGTATGGTCAAAAGGGAAGCCATAATCTGATGGGTACAGCCAGGACCTTGGATCAAGTCAACGGAGAACTCAAACTCAATGACGGCTATTTCTCGGAAGACGGGTATGTCGTATTGGATGATTCACAGACCCCGCTGTTTCAGCAGGACGGATCGATCAAACCCAGGATTAGCCACAATACCGACATGATCTTCATCGCTTCACGGGATGATTTCAAAGAAGTCCATGGTGAAATGCAGAAGTTCATGGGCTCGGTGCCTAAGTTTCCGCGTTATGTCTTGGGCAACTGGTGGAGCAAGTACTGGAATTATACCGATACAGCATTGCTTCAGACCGTGGATCATTTCAAAGCGATGAATATCCCGCTATCGGTGTGTATCGTGGATATGGACTGGCACTTGACCGACATCAAGGGCCATGATTATTGGTATGGTTGGACCGGGTATACGGCCGATCCGAAATACTTTCCTGATTTTGAAGGCTTCATCAAACAACTTCATCAACGAAAAATA
>CAZLWH010000047.1:1201-10157 GCA_964563265.1 uncultured Erysipelotrichaceae bacterium | reverse complement strand
TAAGCAAAATTCCAAAGCTTCTTGGGCAACAGATTCAACCGCACTGATCAAGATTTCTTGTTCGCTCAAAGATGCTTTCACTTTATCGACAGGGGCTTTACCTTTACGGAAGCCCTTGATTTCCGTTTTTTCGGCCAGTTTTTTCAAGGCTTTGCCTTGGGCCTTTACCCATGCTTCACCGTCGAGACTGACGCTCAATACTCCATTTGATTTTTCGTTTAATGTCCAAGTTGATTTCATGAGGACCTCCTAAATTGCCTAATAATTATAACACTTATATTAGCACTGTCAATTAAAGAGTGCTAAATGACCGTTTTTTCGGATTCCTTTATCAAGACAGAACGCATCGAATTCTTTCTCGCTTGATAACATCAGAAAAACAGTTTTAAGGATACTGAACGCCAAATCATATGCCTCGTCGTCATCCACGGATTGAGGCAGTTTCAACAGGCATTCCAGATCCAATTGATCCAAACACAGTTTCAGCATCGACGGATCATCGGCTTCAAGCCACTGTTTAAGATAGATCTTCCCTTCTTCCATGCCTTCGCTGTCTTCTGGTAAGGTCAATGAGGCCGGGATGAACTCATAACGTAGTCCTTCATCACTGAAGGTGAAGGTCTCGGTCAGTCCCTGTTCGATGGTCAGTTTGACCAAAAGACATTTAAGCAGTCTCGAATCGATCAGATCAAAAGCCTTTTGGACGACAGACAGCGCCTGACGCATGTTCATGACACTGAAGGCTTCCAAGGCACGCAACTGATGAAGTTCATCTTGCTGAAGATAAGACAAGATCCCTTCTTCGCTCATGTCAAGATGGATCTCTTCATTCATTTTGATGGCAGTTTGAGCGATCTCTTTGAACTGATGAAGTTTGGCCGCGACGAAAGGCGGAACGTAAGGCATGCGCAGTTCTTCTTCGATGAGGCGCATGGCTTCTTTGATCTCGCCTTTGTTGAGAAGGCCATCGATCTCATTCAGGATGTCGTCGTAGGTGTTTTTCACAGGTTTCATTCTAACACAGGTTCCGTTCAAACATGGGTCTCAACACTCCCGATCCGAGTCTTAAAGCCCGTAATCCCGCTGATAAGAGACCAGATTGATCGATTCGACCCCAGGAATCTGTTTCAAAGGATTCACGATATTGTCTTCATCGGTTCTGATTTCAATGTCGAAGGTCAGTTCAATGTTGGAACCCACCATGGTTTTGTTTCTTAATTTGTGTTTGGGCATCTTCGCCAAAGACTTCATCACAGCTTCTTGGGCTGAAGCATCATAACGGATGATCAACAGAAAACGGTCACTCTTGGATAGAGCAAGGCCATTGACCAATAGGAACAAGCCGCCCAATGCCAACGCCGAAATGATGGCGATCAGATAAAGCCCGATGCCAGTCATGATGCCAGCCATGATCGACCAGAAAATAAAGCCGGTATCCATCGGATCTTTGATTGCTGTACGGTAACGCACGATCGATAAGGCACCCACCATACCCAAAGACAGGGCCAGATTGGAACTGATTGTCCTGACGGCCAGTGTGGTGATCATGGCCAATAAAATCAGCAGCAAACTGAAGGATTTGGACATCACGACCCCATTGTAGGTCCGCCTGTATACAAACACGATGAACAACGAAATAACAAATACACTCAGCAAAGAAAGCAAGATGCTGGATAAGGTAATGGTCCCTGTAAACTGCTTTACGATCGCATTCTGAATCAGTTCGATGATTTCCATGAAATCCTCCTATTTTTTGTTATAACAATAAGCATACTTACTGACCGCAAGCCGTGTCATTGGAACTTGCCGCAGGATATCCGCAATAAATCGCGGTATCAATTCATCATATTTCACTTCTAGGACGACATCACCGGGTTCCAACACTTCAACAGAACCGAATTTTGTTTTAAACAGCTGCGTATCATAGATCCTGGATCGGATCTGTTCATCAAAGGTGATACGGACATCCAAGGATTGATGCAGATATGCCGTTCTTTGATAGTCCACGATGACAGAAGGTTTCAATCCATTCAGTTTCATATCGAGTATAAAATCGGAAAGAACGGAGTTATGATTCAACAGAATCGGTCCCAGTTCACCCCGCATCAGCTGTTCAGCGGTTTCCATGGTGATCCGATCTTGGGTCTTACTGGACAGATCGTCGATTTTAAGTTTTGATTCGAGACGGATGAACTTCGTATCATTGTTGTAGTAACGGATTCGATACTTTCGTCGGTATTCGACCCCGTCCAATTTATCAAAGAAGGCACTGCCGGCAAGTGTATCAAAATAAAGACTTCTGACCATATATCGACCCTGTTCATCGCCATTGGGATCCTGTTCCATCATGACGCTTAATTGTTTTTTAAGAACAGCGGCATCATGGGGATGCATGAGAAATTTGAGTTCATGACGAAATTCCATCATAGTCCTCCAAAGTAGAATTCGTACTCAGCATTGGTGAGATGAAAAAACGACTTGGCCTCTTTTAACAGCTCTGGGGTCCTCAGACGGATGAAGTTACGAACAAAGTCGACATTGCCTTCCCAAGCATCAGGATTGAGTCCCCAACGCAAGAAATCGCGTCTGATTTCAGGTTTCAGTGTCGTATAAAGGGTCTCAAGTTTGGCCATCACGTTCTCTTCGCTCCATATGGTCTTTAGATTCAGACTGAGGCGTTCCAGAAAGCGTGTCCGATAGAGATCACTGGCAAACAAGCGGCGATTCAACAAGGTCGAGACGTTCAGACGACTCATCCCATCCGGATTCGTCATAAAGGCAAAATAAGGTCTTGCCGGATAATACCAAGCATAATCCAAATCATAAAAGATCATCGAAAAACGTCCGTCATCATATTCTGATGATGAATAAAAGCGCGTATTGATGACATCATTGTTGGTCGTAAACAATTCACCGATCCAAAAATCAATGTAACTGTCGATATTCAGCATGGATTCAACAACGGCGTAATTCGCGGGGACCGACAAATCGTGATTGGTGGCATACTGTAGCAATTTAGCGTAATCAACACGGGTTCCGGCACTGACATTGTTGTCAACGCGGACCACATTCACACTCGATTCATCGACATTTTTATGTGTCGCAATAAAATCCTCATCCACTTTCTCACGGAAATCATACAAACCCCAATATTGACCGTTGATGTATAAAATAACGGTAGTAAAGGCCTGTACTTCAACTGTTTCTGATTCTTCCATGATCGAGGAGGCCAGGATATCTCTAAAATAGGTCGCATTGTAATCTTGGGAACCCGATCTTAAAATCAAAGTGTCAAAGACAGAGAAATCCCGTTTTTCAAAAACGGGATAGTTTAAGCGATCAGCCCCGTATTCGTCTTTGAATTTGATCGCGAAAGACTGTTTTGGTAACCAGCGGACCGATCCGCCAAACAATTGAAAACCGCAATCAATCGAAAAACCGTCAGAACCATCATAGTATTCAATATGAGCCGGAACTTCAAGCGTCATATCACTGGGATGCGTCGTCACATTCTTGAAATCGGATTTATCTATGGTCAATGAGACCACCGGAAGTGTAAAACCTTCATTGAGGATGAATGAGAAACTGACGACATTCGAGGGTATTTTCCCCGATTCAAGCGTCACCGCTTTGATCACGGAAGATTTCTTCAAAACAATGGGCGTTGTATAGCGAGGGCTGCTGGTGGTTGGCGTATCTCCGTTGGTCGTGTAGTAAATGGGTCCGCTGCCCATCAGATTGACCTCAATTTCATCCTCAGCGTAAATCCCGCTGTTGAGATCGCTCACCGCATCCAGACTCACTGCCCTGACTCCATCGTTGTTTTCCGCATTGGGACTGGGGTCATTCATGTACTGAAACCCATGGTCTTGGGCACGGCCATAACTCATATCAATTTTGGTCTGGGCCACAAACATACAATCTTGGACCTGTGTCCCTTCAAATAAATAAATGGCTTCATCTCCCGACAGTTTTATGTCGATGTGATGATAGATTGAGGTACTCAATAAGGCGTCTCCGGAGGCCATTAAAAGGATAAAGGTCCCAGGTTGAAGCGACAGATTCGGTAAGGTCACTGAATCCAACACATTGGCCGATTTTGAGATGCGATACTCACTCAAATCGATGACAACGTTAGAATTGTTTCTGAGTTCGATCCAACTGTAGGCATTGGCCCCGTTATGGCGTAAAAACGATACATTACGGGTCATAACTTCATTGATGATCAACCCTTTGGGTGTCTCCAAGGTCTTCTGGTACGCTGTGATCCCCTCTATCGTATTGGGATAGCCAGGACTGATTGAGGCACTGATTTCTGTGATGCCGTTATTGCGCTGGATCGCAAAGCCGTTGGGAACTTGCGTATAATCCAATCGATCGATCACATGACCGGTATTATCCGTCAGAAAAACAGAACCGTTCACCGAGGATAAGGTAAAGTCCGCATGAAGGTCGCCTTCTTTGCGGTTCAAATTTGAGGTGTTGACCACGATGGCTTTGCCGGGTTCCAGGACTACGCTGGGGAAATGCCACTGAAACGGTGAATTCAATTCATCGCCTAAGGCGTAATTTTTGAGATTTACGGCAACCGTGCCCGTATTGGAGATTTCTATAAAACCAGGCATCAATCCCAAAGTACCGATAAAGTTGCCCGCATTTTGAGGCAGAACTTCCGTGATTGAAATCAAGGAACCTGATTTGAAAATCGAGTCGTGATAAGCCACAGAGCCTTCAAGGGTATTCTCAAAGCCAGGGGTGGCCAAATCCAGAATCACCCATTCCCCTGTCGTATTGCGGGCCAAGACCCAATTGGATAACAAGTCCGGCAGTTGGATCTGGTCAACGATCATCCCGGTGGCATCACGAAGAATCAGATTCTCTCCTCCGCTGCTTTTCAGGGCAAAATTCGCATTCATCCCAGACATTTGTACTCCAGACAAATTGATGATCAGAAAGCGCTTTGCTTCGATCGTTACGGCCGGAAAGATCCACTTGGTTTCATTGGCCGTATCACTGAGACCGAAATTGGTCAGATTGATCGCATGACTGGTACCATTATAGAGCTCCACCCAATCCGTGCTTTGTCCGTCTTCATCCGCATAAGCACCGCCGTTTGAGCTCATGATTTCGTTGATGATCAGCGCATGGATTTGACTGTTCCCGTCGGGTTCGATGTCTTCCACGTTTTGATTCACGACGGCGGTTTGTTCAGCCAAAAGGCTGACAAAAACCGCACTCGTGATCAGCGCGGCGATGACTGCGAAAATTAACCCATTTCTCTTGAAGTGTTGTCTTGAAATTAGCATACTATATTATTTTATCACGAAGCGGGAAGAAAATGCTTAATTTCATACCAGTGCCATAATGTATACAGTATAATGTTCATAGTCTATGAAAAATGTAATATTAATTCCCGCCTATCAGCCCGATTTCCGTTTAAATACCTTGATTGATGAGCTCAACCGTGCCCAAGTGGCCAGCATTATCATCGTGGTCAATGACGGCAGCCTTCCCAAATGCGATGAGATTTTCGACAAAGCAAGCCGTCAGGAAAATGTTGTCGTCTTAAAGCACGAAATCAATAAAGGAAAAGGACGGGCCTTAAAAACAGCCATGGCTTATTGTGTCGATCATCCTGATTACGGGCTTTTTGTGACTGTTGATTCTGATGGTCAGCATCAAGCCAAGGACATTCAGAATGTGCTGAACAGTGCGTCAAAAAACCAGGATGCTTTGATTTTAGGATCACGCAGTTTTGATGAGTCCCAGGTTCCGTTAAAAAGCAAATTGGGCAACAAGATCACACGCCTGATCACCAGTTATCTGATCGGGCAGAAAATTTCAGATACCCAAACCGGACTACGTGCGTTCAGCCGAGAGACTTTGGTGAAATTTCTTGAAGTTCCGGGCGAACGTTATGAATACGAAATGAACATGATGCTGTATTGCGGCAGACTGGGTATCCCTATTCATGAGGTTTCCATCGAAACCATCTACATTAATGATAACGCTGGATCGCATTTCAATCCTTTGCTGGATTCGATCCGTATTTATCGTCAGATCCTGACGTTCTCCGTCATTTCACTCTTATCGACCTTGATCGATTTAAGCGTCTTTACCCTTTTGGTCTATACACTGAAAGGGGTCGATGCGATTCTGGTCGCTACGGTCATTGCCCGAGTCATCAGCGTCAATTTCAACTTTCTGCTCAACAAGACAGTGGTCTTCAAAAGCAGTAAACAATGGTTTGCCCATATGCTGAAGTATTACTCTTTGGCACTCATTCAGATGATGAGTTCGTATTTTCTGGTAAAAACCGCGCATACCCTGCTGGATCGTAATGTGGTTCTCATTAAAGTGATCGTCGATGTCAGTTTGTTTCTTATTTCTTATCAGATTCAGAAACGACTGATCTTCAGAAAGGATACCGATGAATAAAATTTTCAAAACACCCTTGTTGAATGCCGTAGCCATGTCTGTTTTCCTGACGACCTGTACAGGATTTGTGATCCTGGATGCGTTTGTATTAAGTTCAGCCGTACTGACTGTTGATGAAAAACCCTTGGTCTGCGAAGATAACGGCTCCGTGACCGTCGTGAAAGACATAAAAAGCACAGATTCAACGTATACCGTGACGGCCTCAAGTACGACGGTGTATAAATCCATCAGTATCGAAACTTATACCTATGATCAATCCACCGTGTATATCGCGGATATTCAGCTCAGCAGCCCGCTTTATCTCAGATCGGCTTTTGCGAAAGATACGTATGGACGCAATGTCAGGCAGTATACCTCAGACATTGCTGAATCTCACGATGCCATCTTGGCCATCAACGGTGATTTTTATGGCTATCGTTCAGTCGGACTCGTCATCCGTAACGGCGTCCTCTATCGTGACGTCCCTCGGACAGGACCTGACACCACAGCCCTGATCATCGATAAAGACGGTAATTTCCAGTTGTTTGAAGAAGGTTCAGAAACCGGGAAGGCATTGATTGACAAAGGGGTAACACAAGGTTGGTCCTTTGGACCGGTTCTGGTTGAAAACGGCAACATCGCCACCACCGACATCAGTCAACAGAATTGGGTCTCTTCTTCCAGAAATCCCAGAGTCGCGATCGCTCAAGTCGCTCCGCTTCATTATCTCTTTGTTGTGGTAGATGGACGTAGTGCCCTTTCTAAAGGAATTACATTAAACTCACTCGCTCAGTTGTTGAAAGACAAAGGTGCCAAAACGGCCTATAATCTTGATGGCGGCGGTTCGGCCACGATCTGGTTTAACGGAAAAGTCATCAACAGACCAACCTACGACGGGACCAGTGTCTACGAGCGCGGGGTCAGTGATATCGTCTATATCCTGGGAGATCCTCAATGAAATCCTTGGCGAAAAATACGATCGTTTATCTATCCTTAAGTCTCTTTGTTTTTGTGGCCAGTTTTGTGTATCATCTGTTCTCTCACGGGGTCACCTCCGCAGACATGCAGAGTGCCTATCTCTGGTTTCTGCTTTCGGCCTTGGTCTATGGTGCTTTATTGTTGTTGGTACCTTCCTTTCAAAAAAGAGCCTATTATCGCCTTTTTATGAATCTGTTCAATACGGCTTCAGCCAGCCAAGTCTTGGGCTTGATCCTGACCGGCATCATTGACATCGCCGGCGGTTCTTCCGCTTTTCTTCCGATTTACTTCTGGATGGCGAAAATCTTTTACGGATTGAGTATCCTGGTCTTCCTCTTTGTCTGGTTACCAATGAACAAAACGAAGAAAAAAACCGCTCAATAAAAAGGACCTCTTGATTAAGATGTCCTTTTTTTCGGTTCGATCTCTTTAATTTCGATGAAGCTCAAAGCCATGATAAGAAAGACACGTTCCTCTTTTTCAGGATTTTCGTTTTAAGTTTCTGAATCTCAGCAGATTGAGCACAAACAATACGACGATCCCAGCGATGATGCTGATCAGCATTTCACTGGGTGTCAAAATATGGCCCAGGATCTTCAAATCGATGCCCTGGAAATAACGATAATCCTGGACTACGCTTTCAGGGGCTCCGTTGAAGACCTCTTTGATGATGTCCCTTAAGAAGATCTGACGCAGAAGACTGGCCCCTTGAGAGACCGGAAGACTGTTGAAGACATCCTGGATCACTTTCGGCATGATGCCCATCGGCATATAGGCTCCGGTAACGAAACCGATGAAGGTCCCAACGATCGTGTTGGCAACCCCATACGTATTGGGTGAGCGGATAAAGGAAGCCAGAAACAGGCTCAATAAGCTGGAGGATATGATCAAAAGCAGGATCAGACCCAATGAAGAGAGGATCTGATTGAGGTCCAGGATCGGGCCTCCTTTGAGTTTGACGATGACCACACTGGCCGCAAACATCAACACATCGATCATCGTTGCGATGATGATGGTGGACAAAACATAAGACAAAACCAGTTGGATCCGGTTGATTGGCGAAACCATAAAGTCTGATAAGGTCTCGTCTTTGGTATCATCGACCAAGCGTCCCATGTTGCCCAAGGACAAGGTGATCGTGGAGATCGCGATCACGCCCGGCAACATCCAGCCATACACCAAGGCATCGATCCCTTCGATGTCTTGGCCGATGATCGATCTGATGTTTGAAACATTGATATCGCCAAGAAATAGGACATAGAGTCCTAATATGATGATGACGGAAAGGAAACTGAAAAAGACCAGCGGTTTATCTCTGAAAAACAACTTCAGATTTCTGATCGTTAAGGCTTTGACGGCGTTCATAGGTTGTCCTCGCGGATCACTTTTCCGGTCAGCGCCAGAAAGACGGTATCCATGGTGCCTTCCAGCACTTCGAAGTGATCATACTCTGCCTGATGGGTATTAAGGAAAGCCAGTGATGCCTTGGATTGGGGAATCACCACTTCATACCCTTGAGCTGTTTTCGTATACGTAAAGGATTCCTGATCCAAGGTTCTGG
>CAZLWH010000047.1:0-1191 GCA_964563265.1 uncultured Erysipelotrichaceae bacterium | reverse complement strand
CAGATCCTTCGATGTCTTCAGTCTTAACAGGGTCGGTGCGTATTTCAATCTGAGTTCAGTCGGAGTATCCAGTTCCAGGATCACACCGTGATCGATGATGCAGACCCGATCGCATCGGTCTGCTTCTTCCATATAATGGGTCGTTAGAAAGATCGTCATCTTGTGTTTTCGTCTCAGTTCATCGATGTAGTTCCAGATGCTGTGGCGGGTCTGAGGATCCAGACCGGTGGTTGGTTCATCCAGAAACAGCAGTCTTGGATGATTGACCAAGGCACGGGCGATCTCAGCCCTTCTGCGCTGTCCTCCCGAGAGTTTACCGTAAGGACGGTGGATGAACTCACCCAAGGATAATTGCTCAGTAAGGTCATCAATACGGGCTTTGGTAACGGTCTTGGACAATCCGTAGAAAGATGCCCGGGTAGCCAGGTTTTCATAGACCGTCAAAAGATTATCCAGAAATGATTTTTGGAAAACGACACCGATGTCTTTGCGGATCTTATCATCATCTTTGCCTAAAACAAAACCGTTGATCATGACTTCTCCGGAATCAGCGCTCAGTAAGGTACACAAGACATTGATGGTGGTGGATTTCCCCGCCCCGTTGGGTCCCAGAAAAGCAAAGAGTTCGCCCTCATTCACCTCAAGCGAAATATCGTTCACTGCCTGAATGGGCCCATAAGACTTAATCAAATGATCGATTTTAAGAATGGATTTCATAATCCCATTTTAGTTTCACGAAGATACGCTGTCAATCTTTGAAAAAGTATTCTCATAAAAACAGTAGAAAGATGAATGAAAGCCCAACACTAAAGGATAAAGTTGTGATAAGCGATTCATTTCAAACAAAATAAAACCCTTCTTTTCAGAAGGGTCATTGAATTAAGCGTGTTTCTTAGAGCGGCTGATCAGCCACAGACCGGCACCGATAAACAACAACATGGCTCCGGCATCCGCAGACACCCCGGTATCCGGAAGTCCATTGGTATTGGTATATTGGATCCCATAGGTCGAGAATTTATCCGTAGTGAATGTTAGGGTATGTTTCACTGGATCCAACGTAACGTTGAGTTTCTCGACGACGCCGTTATGAACACGGATGATCGAGAAATCAGTCATGTCCCATAAAACTGCTGGTAAAGTGAGCTTGAGCGTGATCGGTTTCAATATTTCGGTAAGCTTAGTCTTCTCGGT
>CAZLWH010000046.1:252-10225 GCA_964563265.1 uncultured Erysipelotrichaceae bacterium | reverse complement strand
GCCAGGAAGCAGTCTGCCTTTACGCGTTTCTTCAAAACTCGCGTAAGCACCGCCCAAAGTGTATTCATCGATGGCAGTCTCCAGATCGATAGATTCACTTGGATAGAAGCCGTTGACAGGGAACCCTTTGAGATCCTGACGGTGGATGGCACAATGGATATTATGGAAGACATTGAGTCCTTCGACCGGGGAATCTGTCCCGTAGGCGACATGCAGTCCCAGTTTCTCCATCGTCCCAAAGGCATAGGATGTAGAAGCCAAGGCTTCTCCGACACGCTCTTTGACAATATGCATGTCGTAATGCAGAAAGATTTGCTGAACATAGGCCAAAATATCCAATGCCTGGAAACGTTTTAAGAGATTCATATCGGTAATCTGACAGTGTACGATCCCGTGTCTTAGTTTATTTTTGGAAGTGATGACTTTTGAGTAAGCATCCAGGACATTTGTCATCGCTCCGTCACCGATCGCGTGGATCGCGACTTGGATTCCCGCTGTATCCGCTGCAGAAACAAAGTGATCCAGGACTTCTTGAGACATACATTGGATGCCTTGGGTCGAGGGATCATCCGCATAGGGTTGTCTCATCAGTGCCGTACGGGCACCCAAGGAACCATCCACGAACAGTTTCAAAGGACCATAACGGTTGAAGTCATTCTCTTGTTGATGATAGCCTTCACAAATTCGAGTATGTAAGTCGCTCAGATCATCAAAACTGACCTGATGATAGATTCGGACAGTCGGGTTGTCTGAAGCATAGCGATGATAGGCTGCTTCGATTTCGGATCCTTCCTGTGTCCCTAAGGTCAGATCGTTGGTTTGAACGGAAGTGATCCCGAATTGATTGGCGATGGCACTGACTTGTTGAAGTAAGGTTACCCGATCTTCAACAGAAAGGGGAACCTTAAGCGGACTCAATAGTCCGATCGCGTTTTCTCTAAAGATCCCGTTGGGTTGGCCATGATCATCCAAATCAAACTGTCCGCCTTCCACCAAAGGAGTCATTGCGGTGATGCCTAAGACTTCCAAAGCTTTGGAGTTGACCGAGACCACATGACCACAAGCTCTTGAGAATACAATGGGGAAGTCCGTACTGATGCGATCCAGATCATGACGATTTACCAATCGAACCTCATCCAGAAAATAGTCCTGATTCCAGCCTCGTCCAAACAAAGCCTGTTTGGCGATGTTGGGATGAGCGGATAAGAACTCCTGAGCCCGAGTGATGATGGCGTCGATGGAAGTCAAACCGTAAAGAACCACGGTTTGATAAGCCACGGCACTGCTGTAGAAATGCAGATGAGAATCATTGAAGCCGGGTAAAACAGTCCTGCCTTGAAGATCGGTCAAAATCGACTCCGGGGTTTGCATGGACAGGATGTCCTGATCGGATCCGGCTGCAATGATGATGCCGTCTTCAATCAACAAAGCTGAGACGAATTGTCCGCGATGCTGATAAAGATGACCGTGATAGAGAATGTGTTTCATAAAGAACTCCTACTGAAGCAAGTGTGGCTTCGTTAACAAGACAAGATGACCTAACGCAGTGATCGCCAGACAATAGATCGTTTGGGGAAATCAAGGGTCAAAGTGTCAAACTGATCTTAGATTGCTCATATTATATCGTGTCTCATAAATGAAGTGGCATCGGATGAACGTTTTTTAAAGAGGAATGACTGAAGGAAACTGATATTAAGTGATGTTTTTAAAGACATCCACTAAAAAAGCCCTATACAGGGCTTGCTTTGATTTGTTTACCAAGGCTTGATTTTAAACATCGAAGGATCATCCGTGATTCTTACACTGAAGAAGAAATAACCGGGATCCCAGGAAAAATCTTGAATGAAGTCGTTGGTCAGGGTGACCAAGTAGTTGCCTTCATCCTTTCTGATCATCAATGATTTTGCCATTTCATCATAGATCAGATCGGGATCAATGGGGGTTTCATACATCTCTTTGTTTCGCTCATAATCTTCCATAATCAGATTCTTATAATAGGTCTCGTAATCAAAACCATCTGCGAAAACATCACTGAAAGTGAGCTGGGTTCCATCCGGTTTATAGGTCGCATTCATGACATAATAGAGGTGCCCGGTAAACATCAGACTGGTCACATTCAGGTAGGGACCTGTCTGAACTGCATAGAAGTTGTAACTCAGGTCCTTGATGTTGGGGTCGGTGATGGCGGCAATCCGTTCATAGTCTGAGGCGATGATGCCGTCACGCAAGGTTTTGTAGAAGTCCGTCAGCGTAATGAGACGGGTAATGTTGGATAAGACTGTAATGTTGTTGATCTGCTCATACATGCGCACGGTTTCAACCGGATAGAGATAGTTTTTTCTGGTTGAGGTTTTAAGGGTCAGTTGCTGATTGTTTTGAGTGAAGCGCTGACCATAAGCCAGGATATCTTTGAGGGTTTCCATGTTAACAGAGATCAGTGTGGTTGAGAATCCATTGATGAAGGCTTCATATTGAGGATTGAAAATCAGAACGATCGATTCATCGGTCAGGAAAAATTTGACATCGCCTTCGATGCCGGTAAAACCGCCGACATACTGATAGGTATCCTGTTCCCAAAACCCATTGTCAGGCAAGGGCTCCGTCTTACTTTGAGACTTCGTCAGGATCGCCATGTTTAAGGCGCTCTCATAATCGCTTCCGTTGACAAACAGATCACTCAGAGTCACTTCATTGCCGGTATTCAGATCGAAATTCAGCGAATCTTTGATCTGAAAATCTTCGGTCTCATAATTGCTCATCTTATTTTTGATCCAGACACTGATCGTGAATTCGATCGACAGAATGTTGTTTGCGATGCTTCTGACGCTCGGATAGATTCCAATGCCATCGATCTCAATGCTTTTGCTGGGATAGACTGTGTAAAAACTCCGATACACAGGAATATTACTGAACTCGGCATATTTCTTGAGTTCCACAATCTTATCGGCGATGGCTTTGTTGATCTTGTTTTGAACAGCGGTATCGATGATACTGGAGATGACCAGAGGCATGATCTGGATTTCTGTTCCTGACGCTGCCGTTTCATCGATCAGTTCATAATCGTTATAAGTAAGTTCATTGATGATCCAAAATTGAGCTGAATCAGCCAAGGAAACGGTCCCGTGAGGCTCATCAAAAGGAACTTCATGAGTACTGGGAAACTCCGGAAAGGGTTTGTGTTCCTTTGGAACATCCGTTTGCGTACAGGCACTGAGTCCCAACAGTCCTGTGATCATCAAGAGAAGAAGTTTCTTCATTTCAGTTTTACGTAACCGGCGGCTTCGACCAGTTCCTGGCCTTCAGCAGCCAAAAGGTATTCGACGATCTTGCGGACAGGACTGTTTTTCGCTTCATCGCTGCGGAAAACGGCGTAATAGTTGGTATGAATGGGATAGGTAGAATCGGAGATCGTTGTTGAAGTCGGAGCGATCCCGTTGATCTTCAACAGTTTCACGTCCGGATTACCAATCATGTCAGTGACATAGTAGTAATAGGAGTAGCCGATCGCGTCAGGCTGATTGTCATAATGGGCCACCATATCGATCAGATCACCCATATCAGCAGCCACCCATTCGACCGGAGGATACATCAGCGTCAGATCTTTCATGACCAAATTGAGAAAGCCGGTTTGGCTGCCGGAATTAACCGGTCTCTGCATGGCTCTGATGGGACCATCATTACCACCGACCTCTTTCCAGTTGGTGATCTCGCCGGTATATATTTTTTGGACCTGTTGAAGGGTCAACGAATTGACCGGATTGTCCTTATTGACTAAAAATACGAAGGCTTCGGAGATGATGGGCACGATTTCCATCGTAACATTGGCAATCTGAGCAGAATCCAGTTCGCTTTGGGAAGGACTGGTCACAAAGATCAAATCAGCTTGATGGCTGATCAGTTTGAAATAGGCTTCATCGGTCTTGGTTGTTGGGATATAAGGTCTGACGGCTTCGATCGTCTGATCGGTCAAGGTCGCCATCAGCATTTCTTCTAAAGGAATCGACACTGTGGATCCGCAGATCTTCGGATAGTTGTCCATCGTAAAAACAGGTCTTTCAACCACGTTCACTTTAGTACAGGCCCCCAAGCCTAAGACAAGACATAATATAATGATTCTTTTCATAATTCCACCTCTCAATCATTTTACACCTGGATTTGAGAAAAAAAAGACAAACAGAGAAAAAGTCCTTATAAATAAAGACTTTTATTGGGTATGCAGGGTAATGACGATCAGTTCGGGAGGATTGAAAAGCCGTAAAGGTAAGACGCTTTCACCCAAACCACGACTGACGATCATCGTGGTCAATCCATCCACAAAGGTACCTGCCGTGTATTTGGGAAATAAGCCCTGATTGGGAGAATAGATCGCGACCCCGAAGAATCTGAATTGTCCGCCATGGGCGTGACCAGTCAGAACCAGATCGGTCTTGGTTCCAACATAATCAATAAAGCTTTCCGGATGATGAGCCAGCAGAAGGTTGAACCGACTGGGATCGATGAGGTCTTTGACGTAAACACCGCGATCTTCGATCTGAAAGCGTTCTTTCATTCCAATGAGATTGAAGGATTGGTTCTCAAGCGTGATCGACATGGCTTCATCATCCAAGACAATGGCTCCCGCATCGATCATGGCTTGTTTCTGGATCGGATATGTGTTGATTTGCGCATCATGGTTTCCGTCGACCACGATGACCGGCGCGATCTTGACAGCTTGTGTGATCAGGATCAAGGCTTTATCGTAATTGGGTACCCAGTTGCCCACCATATCTCCCGTCAGCACGATCAGATCGGGCTTCTGGTCTTTGATCAATTCGATCAAGTTGGATTGATCTTGACCGAAACCGGCATTATGAAGATCGGAGACCTGAACGATCTTATAGCCCTCAAAGACAGGGTCTAGTTTCGAGTTGAGGATGTCGTAAGAACTTACAGAGATGAAACGATTGGGAGACATGCCCCAGACGAGTGTCAACAAACCGGATACTGTAAGAAGCACACCTGCATTTTTAACCCATTGTTGTTTCTTTTTCATAACGAAATCAAAAATAACAAAAGATTACCGACACATTGAGTTAACATCGTGTGAGATTGTCAAAGAGGAATGTTGATTGTAGACTTTGATTGAAACGTGGCTCATAATAAAGAGGAAAAACGGGGATCTTATGAAAAGATTACGAACATTGTTGGTGGTTTTCGGATTGATGATTTCGATGAGTGCCTGTTCAAAAACAACTTTTACTCTAATGGGTGATGAAATCATCACCGTAGAAGCTTTGTCTGAGTATGTCGATCCAGGTTACTTTATCGATCATGACATCAAAGTAACGATCAATAATCCAGTCGATACGACCATTCCCGGAACTTATGTGGTGACTTATTCCGCTAAGATCGGTTCAGAAATCACCACGCTTTATCGGTCGGTCAACGTGATCGATACTGTCGACCCGGTTTTGACACTCAAAGGGTCACTCACAAAGTCAGTCTGTTCACTTTTGTCTTACAATGAGGAAGGATTCAGTGCGTTTGACAATGTTGATCAAGACATCAGCGATAAGGTCATCATCTCCAGCACCGAAGGGGGACTTCTGTATTCGGTCAAAGACAGCTCCGGTAATCTGACTGAAATGACCCGTCAGTTCACCATCGCAGATACTCAAAGACCCAGCATTTCACTGAGCGGTCCTTCCGTCGTGAAGATGGACATCAACGGAAAATACTATGAGTTTGGTTATCATATCAACGATAACTGTGGGATCTCAAAAAGCTCGGTCCGGATTTCTAGCAATTTGGATGTCACCGTTGCGGGACGCTATACCATGACCTATTCCGTGACCGACCGCAGTGGAAACAGCAACAGCGTGACCAGAATCATTGAAGTCTCGGATCTGCCTCAAACAACGGTCTATCTGACGTTTGATGACGGCCCGAATTATACGACCATCTCTATCTTAAAGACTTTGAAACAATATGATGTTAAAGCGACATTCTTTGTCTTATGGCATTATGGCCATTACAGCGAGCTTATACAGCAAGCGTATCAGGATGGCCATACGATCGGCTTGCATTCCTATACCCATAACTACAAAGCAATCTATGCCTCAACCGATGCGTTTTTTAATGATCTTAATAAGATCTCAGATTATGTTTACGGACCCCCCGCCCTCCGCCCCAAGACTTACCGCTCTCTCGGCGGATCTTCGAATACGGTCAGCCATTTCAATCCAGGGATTATGACGACGCTTGCTCAATTGGTCCAGGATCAAGGATACCAGTACTACGACTGGAACGTTTCCAGCGCAGATACGGCGGTCTTTACGGAATCCGGGGTCGTCAATAACGTCATCAACGGAATCAGGATCGGACGATCCAACATCGTACTTATGCATGACAGTACCAATCATGCGCATACGGCACTTGCTTTACCTCATATTTTAGAATATCTCAAATCCATCAATGCGGTCTTGCTTCCCATTACGATGGATACCCCGACGGTCCACTTAAGAATCGCCAACTAAAAACCTGCTGTTGCGGGTTTTCTAATCATCCAATCCTTTGCCTTCCATGATCTTATCGGTGTATTTCTCGATGCGGGATACTCGTGTAGAAGCTTGTTTGGGTGCCGAAAAAAACAAGAGATAGCCTCGCTGACGTCCCGGGGTCAAAGCTTCAAAAGCGGTCTTGAGTTCAGGACGATCATAGAATTTGAGCGTCAGTTCTTCAGGGATGGGATACTCTGTTGCTTTCTTGAACTCGATTTCCTTACCGGCTTTTTCATTTTCGATGGCGGCTTTAATGTAGTCTTTGATAACCGGTTCCAGTTCATCGATGGTCTGGACATCTTTGAACCGGATTTGTCTGGCCGCTTGGACATTTTCAGTTTGCTGGATCAGGATCCCCCTTGGATCTTGAAGCAAGGCGCCTTTGACGAATAAGATCGCGCAGTATTCTTTGAAACCGTGGATCAGGACGACGTTCTTATCATTGAGGGTATAGGTCGGTTGTCCCCATTTCAGTTCTTCGGTCAGATCACAATCGAGGATGATCTTTCTGAGGTGTTCGAATTCGGTCTTCCACTTCGTTTCACGGTTGAGGAAGTCATCAACTTTGGGATTCAGTTTGGTTTGGGTCATAAGTATCCTTTCACAGGCTTGATTCATCCTGTGGGTCTTTATCAGCGATTTTATTGTAGCACCATCCTTCATCCTGCGCATCCTGGATGACCTCTCAGTTTGACAATACCAACTCAATTTGATACCCTTTGAACAGGTGAATCATGAACAAGACCGAATCTAACTAAAAAATCATTCAACCCTGATTGGCGCCACATCGGACCCATGAGGTTCTTTTTTATGTGAGGAGGAATTATGCTTACCCTAAAAAACATCACCATTAAAACAACCAAGGATCGTATTCTGATCCAAGACTTAAACATGACCTTACTCAAAGGAGACCGCTTAGCGGTCATCGGCGAAGAAGGCAACGGTAAAAGCACCCTGTGTAAGCTCATTGTCGATGCTGCTTTTGTCGATCACAGTTTTTCCATTTCCGGCAAGATCGAAAAAGATCATGTCAAGATCGGCTATCTGCCGCAAAGCCTTGACGATGCGTCACTGAGTAAAACCGTCTCTCAGTTTCTGCTGAGCGATGAAGAGGGCCAACTCGATTATGCCAAACAAGCAGACATCACCCTTTGGCTCAGCCGGCTTCGTGTATCCTTGCCCTTAGTGCGCTGGGATGATCCTTTATCCCTGTTCAGCGGGGGAGAACGCATCAAGATCCAAATCGTAAAAATCATGGCTCAAAGCCCTGATCTTTTGGTTTTGGATGAACCGACCAACGACTTGGATCTGTCGACCTTACGCTGGTTGGAAGATTTTATTTTAAGAAGCGATCAGGCGATCCTGTTTGTTTCTCATGATGAAACCTTATTGAAGCACTGTGCCAATCGGATCCTGCATCTTGAACAGACCCAACGCAAGACCGTGCCTTTATGGACACTTGAGTCACTGTCCTATGAGAATTACATCCAGAAAAGACAGGCAGGATTGACCCGCCAAACGACCTTATCGAACAAACAAAAAGCTGAATATGAGAAACAGCTTGAACACTGGCGTCAGATCTATCAGAAGGTCGAACACGCCCAAGACACCATCAGTCGAGCCGATCCGGCAGGAGCGCGTCTTTTGAAGAAAAAAATCAAGAACCTCAAAGCCGTCAGAGACCGTTTGGACAATGAGGAGAAAATCAAGAAACCGGATCCCGAAGAAGCCATTTCCTTGTTTTTTGACCCTAAAGAAAAAGTCTATGCCCAGAAATGTCTATTGGATGATCATTTGAACACCTTGAGCCTGGGTGATCGTCTCTTGTCTACGAATCTTGAATTATCAATCTACGGTCAAGACCGGATCGGGATCATCGGGGATAACGGCTCCGGTAAGACGACCTATCTCAAACATCTGATCAACAATGCCATCTCTAAAGGTACGAAAGTTGGGGTCATGCCTCAAAACTATGATCTGGTCTTAGCCTTGGATCAAAGCCCCATTGATTTTCTGACCACGGAAAGAACCAAAGACGAAAAGACCCGCATCATGACTCATCTGGGCAATCTGAAGTTTACCGAGGAAGAAATGAAACAAGCGATTGCTTCCTGTTCACAGGGACAAAAGGCAAAGATCCTGTTGACCTCGTTGGTCATGGGCGATCATGAACTGTTGATCCTGGATGAACCGACCCGCAATTTAAGTCCATTGACTCTGCCGGTAATTGAAGACATGCTGAAACAGTATCACGGGGCCGTGTTGGCTGTGACCCATGACCGGCGCTTCTTAAGAAACGTGATGGACACGGTCTACCAATTCAGCGCAGAAGGGATCAAGAAAGTTCCGTTTCCTGAGTGAATCTGTTTACATCAAAAAGGACCGAAGAATTCAGTCCTTTTTTGTTAGGCGGAATGCTAGTCAAGATCGGTAAGCTCATCTCCTTGGATTTGAATAATGTCAGCCAGAGATATCTTTGACTTAACGATGGTCAAGGTATGAAAGACAGGATCGACCTGAGTAACCAAGCCTTCAGTAATTTCATAGGCATCCTTGACATAGTGTTTGACTTTGATCATCATGCCTTTTTTGATTTGATTCATTTGATTGGAAAGTAAAGTGTTTTCTTCATCGGATCGATCACGACGCGGTTCAATGACACGCTGACGTTCGCGGATCTCATCATAATAGCCTTTCAAAGAAGCGAAGGGCAGAAACTGTTTGGCTCTACTGGCTTTCTCATTCACTGTTGTGTCCTCCAACAAGTTTGTTACGCTTGCGTGCTGTGGCTTTTTCCTGATAGCTCATCCCTTTGAGGACGGCATTTTTACCATAGCGGTTTTTGATTGAGATCACGGCTTCCTGAAGCTTCTTTTCCTTGACATCGGCTTCCGTATCATCAAACAAGGAGAAGGTCTCCATCGAATCATCGTGGAGGTTATTGAAACTGATGTTGAGACGGCGAATCGGGACGTATGGTTTGGTTGATTCACGGTAAAGGTCTTCGATATGACCGACGATCTTCTTATAAGAGTTGGTAAAATCACCGAATCGGCGTGATGCTCCAGTCGATTTTTCCTTTTCGCTCGCATATCCGACCGACATCGATACAGAATCGATGACCAGATGTTTTTCAACCAGATCCAAAACCAGTAGATCGACCATTTCCTTCATGACCAATAAGGCATCATCATACTTATAATCCTCAAACAGGATCTGACCGTTTGAAAGGGAAGAAGACTTGGTTTTATAATCATGGATCTCTTTGATCGTACAGGGTTCAATCCCATTGGCGTGATCGATCAGATATTCCGCATTGATCCCGAATTCTTTGTATAAAACTTTTTCATTGATTTGGGTGATCCCATAAAGATCGAAAGCACCATACTTTTCCAATCGGGCTGCGATCCCATGACCGATGCCCCAGATGTCGG
>CAZLWH010000046.1:0-242 GCA_964563265.1 uncultured Erysipelotrichaceae bacterium | reverse complement strand
GCTGACTTTTTCGAATGGGCTGAGGAGTATGCTGCGCCAAGATCCCGATGTGATCATCCACATGCTTGGCAGTGATGTCCAAGGCGATTTTGGCCAGAAAGAGATTGGTCCCGACCCCGGCCGTGGCAGTCACTCCGGTTTCCTTGAACACCGCTTGGGTCAGCATGAGCACCATTTCTTTGGCTGTTTTATTGTAGGGTTTCAGATAGCTTGTGATATCGAGGAAACATTCATCCACAGAA
>CAZLWH010000045.1:8764-10287 GCA_964563265.1 uncultured Erysipelotrichaceae bacterium | reverse complement strand
GTCCCGGTCGCCGTCGGCACGGCGCCGCTGGCCACCAGAGCAGCGGAACCGCCGGAAGATCCGCCGCTCATGCGGTGGAGGTCATAGGGATTATGGACTGGACCGGTCGCGGCAGTTTTGTTGGTGCCGCCCATCCCAAAGGTATCGCAGGAGGCTTTACCGATGATGATGGCCCCGGCCTCTTTGAGTTTCTTGGTGATGGTCGCATCATAAGGCGAGACATAGTTTTCCAGGATCATCGAAGATCCGGTGGTAACGGTGTCTTTCATGTTGACGAGATCTTTTAAAACGACAGGGATCCCATATAAAGGCAGGTTCTTGTCTTTTGATTTTAAGGCTTCCAATTGGCTAGCAGGATCCACAAAAGAAACCATCGCATTGAGCTTGGGTTGAACCTCATGGGCCTTGTTGAGTGCTTCTTGGACCAACACTTCCGCAGAAGCACGGTGCTTGATCGTAAAGTTGGCCATTAGAGAACCACCTTCTTCGTCACAAAGAAGCCATTCTTACTGGATGGGGCATTCTTTAAGGCTTCCTGAGCACTGAGGACCTGATCAGCCACATCCTCACGCATAAAGCTGGTGGGTGTTTCAAAAGGATACACCATCGGCTGTACATTTTCAGTATCGATCGCATTCAAAAGATTCATCTGATTGATCAAGATCCCAAATTCATCCGCGATGTTTTGGGCTTCTTCATCCGTCAACTCAAAGCGAAGCTGTTTGGCCAGGCTTTTAAAATATGCGGGGGTGTGTTTTTCCATGCGTGCTCCTAATACGTGATGACGACGCTTAAGACGTCTTCGTGGGTCAGTTTGATCAAGGCCACGGTTTCAAAATTGGACTCAACCTTTACTATGATATCATACTTCTCATGATTGAATCCTTCCAGCAAACCAATGATGATTTGGGTCAAGGCATACACTTCGGTATAGGTTTTCGCCTGCATACTGACGGTGATCTTGAGATGACTCAGTGTGCCGTCAAGATACAGCCCTTCACCGACGGTCCCCAAGCTTTCCGGAGTAAAATCAACGATGGCGGAACGCAACGCATTGAAGGCCGTGGAGTTTTGAATGTCTTTGGATAAGGCAGCGGTCGAAGGAAAGAAGACCCATTCTTCATCGAGGGGTTCAAACTGCCCTTCACGGTTGGTGAAGGTTGCTTCCGAGAAGAAACGGCCAGGCAAGGTCGCATCGATCTTTTGGGTGGTATACAGCGAGATGTAGATGATGATGTTTTCCATGCCCGGGATCGTTCTGAGGTATCGTTCCAGTTTTCGTCCTGCGGTCTGCGCATAGTCGCTGAGTTTTTCATCCGTGATCGTCACAGGAATGCCGTTGACCTCCAGGGTCTGATTGAAGACGACAGCCAAGGAAATCCCGCTGAGGGTAGGATTGGTTTGCGAGCCGGAATAGAAATCGATCTCCATGATGTCGGCCACCAAGACCGCATCCAGGATCTTGACATTGTTGACACCGCTGTCAAACTCCGAGCCTTTGGGCGGATTGAGCCCATAGGGGT
>CAZLWH010000045.1:0-8754 GCA_964563265.1 uncultured Erysipelotrichaceae bacterium | reverse complement strand
TTATTGGAATCTTCCCGTTTCAAGAGGTTATTGACCCGCGTGATGGTCAGGATCTGACCTTCCGCAAGATAATGATCATCGACACTAAAAACCGCTTTGGAGTGATCCTGTAAACGGGATCCTATGTCCAACAGATCGATGTCCCCCAGATAGATCCCATGGTTATAGCGGATCGGTGAGGCATCAAACGGAATCAGGATGTCATAATCTTTGGGATCAGTGCTGTCGATGATGGTCGAGGTCTTGACCTCTTCTTGTGGTGCACAAGCAGTCAACAGCGTCAGTGCCAGTAGTCCAATCAGGGTTTTTCTCATGAGTTCACTTCCTTCAGCCAGTCATCACCCGATAAGATCGGGACATTGAGTTCTTTGGCTTTATCGGCTTTCGATCCGGCATTCTCTCCGACGATGACCAGTGAGGTCAGTTTCGAAACGCTGCCGGCGGCTTTCGCGCCGCGCGCTTGAAACCAGGCTTCAACGTCTTGTCGGGTATAGCCTTCGATACTGCCGGTCACAACGATCGTCTTACCCAGATAAGGTGACGCGATCCGGGTCAGTTTACTGTGGGTATTGAGCCCCAATGAGATCAGTTTATCCAGTAAGATCGCATTGTGGGTCTCATCGAAATAAGCACGGATCTGAGTCGCCGTGATGTCTCCGACATCCGGCGTATTTTTAAGTTCATCGATTGAGGTAGTGCGTAAGGCTTCCAAGGATCCAAAACGTTCGGTCAAAGTCTTGGCGGCTTTTTCGCCGACTTGCCGGATCCCCAATCCAGTCAACAGTTTCTCCAAGGAATTGGCTTTGGAGGTTTCGATCGCAGTCAGCAGTTTTCCTACTGAGGTCTCTTTAAAGCCTGCCAAGCCTTTGAAATTCTCTGCTTTTAACGTATAGATGTCATCGATCGAATCGACAAGTTTGGCTTCATACAGGGTCTGGATCGTCTTGATGCCCAAACCATCGATGTTCATGGCGCTTCTTGAGGTAAAATGCGCCAAGGCTTCCGTGATCCGTGAGGGACAGCTGACGTTGATGCAGTAATGGGCAGCTTCGTTTTCATCCCTTACCAAAGGACCGCCACAGCTGGGACAGGTGTTTGGGAATACATAAGGCACTTGGGATCCGTCCCGTCGATCAGGCAATGACGCCACGACTTCAGGAATGATCTCACCGGCCTTGCGGACGATGACGATGTCATTGATGCGGATGTCTTTGGAAGCGATGAAATCTTCATTATGAAGCTGCGCAAAAGCGACCGACGTCCCGGCGATCCGCACCGGATCCAGTTTCGCATTGGGGGTGATCTTTCCGGTCCGTCCGACGGTGATGAAGATGTCTTGAAGTTTGGTGGTCACTTCTTCGGCCGGGAATTTATACGCCACGGCCCAACGCGGGGTCTTGGCGGTAAAGCCGAGTCGTTTCTGTAGGGCGATCTCATCGACTTTGATGACGATCCCGTCGATCTCATAAGGCAAGGTGTTTCTTAATGCGGTATATTCCAGGATCAAATCCCAAAGTTCTTCTTTAAAAGTCACCGTTTTCGTATACGGATTGGTTTTGAAACCCAGTGTTTTCAGGGTCTTGAGGGCTTGAGAATGATGGGTCTGTCCAAAGCTTTCCGCATCCGGCCAATAATACCAAAAGGCATCCAGACCGCGTTTGGAGGCAATCGAAGAGTCCAGCTGACGGATCGAACCGGCTGCGGCGTTTCTGGGATTGGCGAAAGGTTCTTCCTGATCGATCAGGCGTTGCTGATTGACGCTCTCCAAGGACGCCTTAGGCATAAAGACTTCACCGCGCACTTCCATGTCGCGCATTTCATGGATCTGAAGAGGAATAGAGCGGATCGTTTTGACGTTGGTGCTGACGTCTTCTCCCACTTCACCGTCACCGCGGGTGACCGCATGATGGAAGCGGCCCTCCTGGTATTCAATACTCATGGCCAAACCGTCGATCTTGAGTTCAACGCAAAAAGAGACCAAACCGTAGTCGCTTTGGATCTTGTCGACAAAATCAGAGACTTCCTGTTGATTGTAGACGTTGCCCAAAGACAACATCTGACGTTTATGTCGGATCTTGGTGAAGCTTTCAGAGATGCCTCCCCCAACCCGTTTGGAGGGTGATAAGGCATCGTCAAATTGAGGATACTGGGCTTCCAAAGCGATCAGTTCCTGCATCAAGCGATCATATTCCTGATCACTGACACTGGATCCGTTTTGGACATAATATTCGTGATTGTATTGGTTCAATAAAGAACGTAGTGTTTCAATGCGTGCTTTACTCATCGTTCACCTCTATCTTGGTCAAGGAAGGATGGCTGGCCAGGATCTTCTTGATGCCGTTGGGAAACGGAAACATGATTTCTGCGAGTCCCCCGCTGATGGAGAGGACTTGTCCGTCTCCAAAGACAGGATGATTGACCCAGTCTTTCACTTTGAAGCCGATGGCTTTTCCGTTGGCCATTTTATCACCAAACCCGATGACGCTTTTCTCTTTGACGTTCAAAAGGACTTCTTTGGGGTGTTCATAATCATAATTGACCCCGATGTGATCGATGTGCTGGTCATCGATCTCTTCGATGAAACGGCTCATGCGCCGTGCGGCTCCTAAGACAAAGCTGTAGCCCTTGGTTTCTGACAGAAAGAGTTTGTGTTTGGCTCGGGTATACGCCACATAGGCCAAACGACGCTCTTCTTCAAGACCGCGCTTGCCTTCGCCCATGGCCCGTTCGTTGGGGAAGACCCCTTCGCTCATCCCGACCACAAAGACCGTTCCAAATTCCAGGCCTTTGGCGGCATGGACCGTCATCAAGGTGACATAGTCACCGGTCGACACTTCATTGCGTTCTCCGTATAAGGAAACCATCTGGAGATATTCATCCAGTCCGGCTTCCGGAAACTGATTTTGAAACAAGGTGATGTCGTTGATGAGTTCCTTGATGTTTTCCAAGCGATCGGTCTCATTGTTTTCTTCATACAACAGGGTCAATCCGCTTTCAACGGAAACCAACTCAAAAAGCTCGGTCAGATTCATCGTCGTGACTTTGACTTTCCAGTTTTCAACGGTATCGACGAAGTCTTCGACGGTTTCTCTCATTTTACCTTTGAAGGGATTTTCAGTCTTGGCGATCTCATACATGGTCACGCCTTTGACTTTGGACGCATCAAACAGGGTATCGACGGATTTATCGCCGATGCCTCGTCTGGGGACGTTGATGATGCGTTTAAAGGCAAGGTCATCATTGTGGATGATCATCCTTAAGTATGCCAGCATATTCTTGACTTCTTCACGGTCATAGAATCGGGTCCCCCCGTATATGACATACGGGACCTGACCGTTACGCAAGCCGTTTTCTATGGATCTTGAAAGATAAGATGCCCTGTATAAGATGGCGATGTCTTTGTAGGTCATCGTCTCATGAAGCTTCTTGATTTTATCGGCGATCCATTTGGATTCGTGTTCTTCGGAAGCGAAAGTACAGTGGGTGACCCGCTCATCGCTTTGTCTTTGGGTAAAGAGGTCCTTGTTTTCACGATACTGGTTGAATTTGATCAGGGAGTTGGCTGCACCTAAGATGTGGTTGGTGGAGCGGTAATTCTGATTCAGCACGATGGTGTCGGTTCCCGGATAATCTTTGGGGAAATCCATGATGATGTTGACGTTGGCCCCTCTCCAGGTATAGATCGTCTGATCGGGATCTCCGACCACATAGACCTGATTGGTGGGTCCGGCCAACTGTTTGATGAGCTTATACTGGACATTGTCGATGTCTTGGAATTCATCGACATGGATGAAGTTGAATCGGCGCTGCCACTTATTGAGGATATCGGTAAACAGATCAAACATCTTGACCGTCACCAAGAGTAAATCATCGAAATCCAAGGCATACAGGGCTTTCTGTCGATCGACGTAATACTTGTAGACTTGGGCCTTTTCCTGTTCGCCGTGATGAAAACCGGCCAGTTCCAAGGCTCTTTCCGGGGTGATCTCAGCGCCTTTGTTGGCTCCGATATAATCGATGTCCGTATTGATGTTGTGTTTTTGTTTATCCAGATTCAGTTCCCGATACGCTTCTTTGACGATCGTTTTTTGATCATCCGCATCGATGACGGTGAAATTACGAGGCAGTTTCATCGAAGGTCCGTCTTCTCTTAAGATACGCACACACAAGGAGTGGATCGTTGAGACATGGGTCCCTGCCGAATGATCTCCGATGTAGGAAATCAGTCTTTCTTTCATTTCATTGGCGGCTTTATTGGTGAAGGTAATGGCGATGATCGACCCGGGATAGATGCCCAGATCTTCGATCAGATGCGCCACACGCGAAATTAAAACACGGGTCTTTCCGCTGCCGGCTCCGGCAATGATTCGGGTATATTTACTGGTGGCCAAAACGGCCTTTTCCTGGTTGGGATTGAGATTTACGAGATAGTTCATGGGGTACTGAAATCATTATACCAAAGTTAACCCGTCTATATTTGAGCTGACCTAAAAAAGAGACAAGCTAATGTTTATTTTATGGATAAAAAAGCCTTTTCCAAGCGATCGAAGGCTTCAGTGATCAAGGCTTTGGGACAGGCGATATTGAATCGGATGAATCCTGTACCGGCTTCCCCAAACCAGCTGCCGTCATCAACACCGATTTTCACACTTTGGCTCATGAAGGCTTCAAGATCTTTTCCTAAGATCCCGCTGTTACGAAAATCGATCCATAACAGATAGGTTCCTTGAGGTTCAAACAGGCTCAATGTCGGAAACCGGGTCTTCAGGGTCTCACGCACATAGGCAAGGTTATCTGACAGGTAGGCCATCAGTTCATCGACGTAGCTTTCACAGTGATCATACGCAGCCACCATGGCCGTTTCACCAAAAACATTGATCCCAGTCGTACGGGTCTTGGCGGCGGACAGATCATAGGCCTTTTGTTTGGAGGAATCGGGAATGATGACGCTGGAAGTCTGAAGACCGGCCAGATTAAACGTCTTACTGGGAGAGATGAACACCAAGGCTTTGTTTCTGAATGCGTCAGGCAAACTCATGAAGGAAACATGGGTGTAAGGTTTAAAGATCAGATCCGCATGGATCTCATCCGCCAGGACAGTCACGTGATGTTTGTCACAGATCTCAGCGACTTTTAATAATTCTGCTTTCGTATACACCCTTCCGACCGGATTATGCGGGTTACATAAAATCAATAGGCTCGTTTTCGGATCAGACGCTTTGACTTCCAGGTCCTCAAAATCCATGAGGTAAGTGCCTTGTTGTTCAATCAGCGGATTTTCTGCGATGACTCGGCCTGTTTCTTCGATGATCGAATTGAAGGGATAATAGACCGGCGTCTGAATGATGACCTTGTCCCCTGCTTGGCTCAGCGCCAAGATCGCATTGGACAAGCCATGCAGGACCCCGGGAGAAAAGCGGACCCAGGACGACTCCACGGTGGTCTCATGACGTTTTTTCATCCAACGGACGACACTGCCTTTGAATTCGTCAGACACCATCGTATAACCAAAGATCCCGTGTTCAACGCGCTGTTTCAAAGCTTCGATGATGGGCTGCGGACACTTGAAATCCATATCGGCGACCCAAAACGGGATGACGTCGTCGTCTTTTTTTACTCCAAAAACAGCGGGGATCGCATCCCATTTGACACAAGCGGTATTCTTTCGATTGGGGAAGGTGTTGAAGTCGTGGGTCATAAGGTTCTCCTGGTGGTAAGACAAAGCCTTCTGTTTCAGAAGGCTCGTGGTTTATTCGACAGCTTTGAGTTTTTCGATCCCGATTAGGGTTCTGCGGATCGTTTCTTCTTTGCCTAAAAGATACGGGATCTCTAAGGCACCGCCCGGAGTAAACTGTTTTCCGGTCACGGCCGTACGGATCGGCCAATAGACTTGTCCGTTTTTAACGCCCAATAAGGTTGGTAAGGCTTGAAGACGGGTCTGCAGATCGGTGATGTCGTTCCAGTTTTGGATCTCTTCATAGACATGCAAAGAAGCATCCAACGCTCTAAGACAAATGGCCTTGTCGGTCTTCATCTTGGGGTGGAAATACATCGTCACATCGTAGTCCGGGAAGGTATCCAGGAAGTCGACCATTTCAGGGATCTCGGAAAGGATGTTGACACGCTGTTGAAGCATCTTGCTGACTTCTTTGAGATCGCATTGGATATGGATCGCGTCTTGATAGTAAGGCAGACAATAAGCGTGGAAATCATCCAGGCTCATGGCTCTCAGATACATGCCGTTCATCCATTTCAGTTTTTCAACATCGAAGATGGCGCCGGATTTGGAAATACGGGATACCGAGAAGACCTGGATCAGTTCCTGTAAGGTAAAGATTTCCTGGGTCCCTTCCGGTGACCAGCCCAATAAGGCGATGTAGTTGACGATGGCTTGCGGTAAATAGCCTTTGGCGACCAGATCCTGGAAGGAGGCATCCCCGTTGCGTTTGGATAACTTATGGGTCTCATCTTTCATGACCGGAGGGACATGGATGTAGATGGGCTTCTCCCATCCGAAAGATTCATAAAGCAGGTTGTATTTGGGGGTCGAAGACAGATATTCATTGCCTCTGACCACATGGGTGATCTCCATTGTATGATCATCGATGACGTTGGCGAAGTTATAGGTCGGGAAACCGTCCGATTTCAACAGGACCTGTTCATCCAGGATGTCGCGTTCGACTTCGATGTCGCCGTAGACTTCATCGTGAAAGACGGTCGATATACCCGGCTTGATGGTTTGACGAATGACATAAGGCTCTTTACTGTTGACACGTTTGTCGATTTCTTCAGCACTTAAAAAGTGACAAGGATCGCTGAACTTAAACGGGACCCCGGCTTTTTCAGCCGCATCACGCTGTCCCTGAATGATGTCTTCCTGACAGAAGCACACATGGGCGCCTCCCAGTTTGACCAGATCCAAGGCATATTGCTTATACATCGGCAAGCGTTCGGATTGGACATACGGTCCAAACTTCCCTGGCTTATCGGGTCCTTCATCATGGATGAGGCCAACCTGAGCCAAGGTATCATAAATGATTTCGACACTGCCTTCGACCAAGCGCGCTTGATCGGTGTCTTCAATGCGCAAAAGGAAATCCCCGCCGTCTTTTTTAGCGACAAGGTATTCATACAAAGCGGTCCGAAGGTTACCGATATGCATATAACCGGTTGGACTAGGGGCAAAACGAGTTCTTACTTTTTTCATAGACATTTCTCCGCTTGTTATTATATAATAGTTAAGCGCGATATGCACACATTATTGGGGTATGGCCAAGCGGTAAGGCTCCAGACTCTGACTCTGGCACTCCAAGGTTCGAATCCTTGTACCCCAGCCATGACCATTAAAAAGACTCTTTCGAGTCTTTTTTTCATTGGATCATCCAAACAAAGGTCACGGTATCCGAGGCTTTGACGTCTTCCGGTTCGAAATCCTGATCCATCACTGAACTTGTAAGCATACTGGCTTCGCGTAATTCAAAGCCCGTATTCGCATAGACATTGACCTTTGACCAGGAATAATCGATCGAGACCAACTCCCCCAATCCACAGCCTGATGTTTCTGCCAAGATCGTCGCCTGTCTTTTGGCCGTAACGGCCGCAGAACGTAGGATCTCATCCTGTAGGCGCTGTTGGTCTTTGACCGTAAAGCGGATCTTGAAGTCGGAATGGATCTCACAGGCGCCCAACAGGGTCAAGACCTCATTGAGTTTCTTAAGATCCAAGTCAAATCGGATCGTCATGGCCTGAGTGGTGGTGTAACCGACGAAGCGGGTCTTATAGTTCTTATTGGCGTCATGATAGCCTTCGGTGGTGCGCTCAACACTGAAACTGCCGGTCTTGACGCTCGTCTTAGGAAAACCCAAGTCAGCCATGCCTTGATTCAACGCATTGGCCTTGCGGTTGTTTTCTGACATACTGGCAGAATATGAACTTGATAGACTGGCGAAATCAATGGCGATCTCGATCGTATCGGGGCGGCTTTCTGCGCTGCCTGTGGCGATGACTCTAATTGTTTTATCCATGGTGTCTCCTTTGGGGTTGATTTCACTATACAACTATTCTTTTGTCTTGAGTCAAGGTGGTGTGCTTTATGGACACATGCTATAATGAAGCCATGTCATTTACCCCTGCGAATTGGATGGATTACGAATTGATTGATGTCGGAGAAGGCGAAAAACTAGAACGTTACGGCGCGTTTGTTTTAAGACGGCCGGATTCCAATGCTTTGGCCTATGTCACAGATTTGAAGTCGCCTTTGTGGAAACAAGCCGATGCAGTGTATCGCCAAAACGAAAAGATCGGAGAATGGGTCTTTAAGAGAACCCTTCCTGAGTCTTGGAATATCACCTACAACGACCTTACGTTCAAGATCGCGCCAACCCAATACAAACATACCGGACTGTTTCCTGAACAGGCCACCAATTGGGACTTTATGAGACAACTGATCACCCAATCCAAACGTGAGATCAAAGTCTTGAATCTTTTTGCGTATACCGGGGCTGCCTCGGTCTCCTGCGCCAAAGCCGGCGCCAGTGTCGTTCACGTGGATGCCTCCAAAGGCATGGTCCAATGGGCCAAAGAGAATGCTGTGTTATCCGGACTCGGTGAAGCTCCAATCCGCTATATCGTCGATGATGTTATGAAATTTGTTCAGCGCGAGATCCGCCGTGGGAATCATTACGACGGAATCATCATGGATCCCCCTTCTTTCGGCCGCGGTCCCAAAGGCGAGTTGTGGAAATTCAATGAAAA
>CAZLWH010000044.1:8351-10429 GCA_964563265.1 uncultured Erysipelotrichaceae bacterium | reverse complement strand
CCTTTTAATCGATGATAATCAATGGTGATGGGGTTTAAGATCGTCCCATATTTTTCAATAACTTCTTTGGTGTCGATCAGATCAGCTTCAGTGTTGACCAATGTCAAGACACGTTCTGCAGAAGCCTGTGCCATTTGGAACTCCGCCAATAAGCGAGCCAATTGTCTCAGCGGTTCAAAGAAGGATCCCGCATATTGCGTATACAGCATCAAGGTCCCAAAACTCATCGAACCGATGAGGACCTTCTGTCCGCCGACCCACAGGATCATGGCCAGACTGCATGCGCCCAAACCGGCAACCAGCGGCATAAAGATCGATGCCAAGATCGCTGCAGAAATGGACTCACGGGAAAGTTTTGAAGTCAGCAGTTTAAAATCATTGATTTGGCTTTCTTCCAAGACCAAGGTCTTGGAGGTCTTAGCCCCGGTGATGCCTTCAGAGAAGGCGCCGGTGATCTGAGAATTGATCTTACGGGTAGAACGGTATTTTTCAAGGATCTTGCGTTGAAAGACGACGGAGATCCAAGCCAAAACAGGCACAACCATCAGGATCAGCAAGGCCATCTGCCAGTTGATGATCAGCATGATGACGGTGACCCCAATCATGACGGTCAAGCCCCAGACCATATCGATCAAAGACCAAGACACGATTTCAGCCAAACGACCGATATCAGAGGTCATTCTGGCCATGATCCAGCCTAAGGGTGTTTTATCAAAGTAGGTAAAGGACAGTTCCTGCAGTTTTCTGAAGGCACGGTTACGCATGTCATAGGCAAATTCCATTTCGATCTTGCCAGCCTGTTGGATGAAAAAGAAAACGACCAGACCTTGAACACAGATCATGCCGAAATAACCCAAACCATACAGCCATAGGTTACTCATCGATCCCTGTTCTTTAATGTAGTAATCCATCGCATAACGATTCATCAGCGGAAAGCCGACATCGATCGATGCGATCGTCATCATCAGAAAAATCAGGAAAATAAGATTCTTCTTGTATTTTAAGAGGTACCCGAAGATCTTGGACCATAAATGCGTATCCAAATGATCGGTATTGAAATCTTGTTCTTCAAAATGATTACTCATGCAGCCTCTCCTTCAATCATTCGACCCTGGATCTCAACGATACGGGCATAGAGCCCTTCCTGTTGGACCAACTGAGCGTGGGTCCCCATTTGGGCAACACCGCCGTCTTGTAAGACAACGATCTTATCCGCAGCCTGGGCCGTGGCGACACGGTGGGTAATGATAAACGTGGTAAGCCCACCGGATAATTCTTTTAAGGCGCGCCGGATCGACGCATCGGTTTCCGTATCGACGGCACTCAGCGAATCATCAAAGATCAGGATGGGTGACTTGTTGATGATGGTACGGGCAATCGCAATACGCTGTTTCTGGCCGCCCGAAAGGGTCACGCCCTTTTCACCGACCAAGGTCCCATAACCCATGTCGAATTCATTGATGACACGGTGAACTGAGGCAGCTTTGGCCGCTTCGATGACCTGAGTCTCATTGGCCAAAGGTTTGGCCAAACGGATATTTTCATAGATCGACTTAGAAAACAGGAACGGTTCCTGTAAGACGATCCCGATGTTTTTACGCAGATGATGACGCTGTATGGCTTTCAGTTCGGTTCCGTTTAAGGTAATAGAACCTTTCTGATAATCATATAAGCGGGTCAACAGATGGACCAAAGAGCTTTTCCCGGAACCGGTGGGTCCCAAAATGGCGACGGTTTCACCCTGTTTGACTTTGAAACTGACATCTTTGAGGACTTCCTGTTCGCCGTCTTCATATTTGAAGTAGACATGATCGAAAACGATGTCGCCTTGGATTTCAGGGGTCACGCCTTCATTGAGCGGTTCGACCGGACTTTCTAAGATTTCCTGAAGTCTTCCGATCGAAACCAACATCTTGCCCATATCAGACAGAATACGACCGACGTTACGGATCGGCCACAGGATCATGCCTTCATACGAGATGAAGACAAAGAACTGCCCGACGGTCAGGATGCCTTGTAGAGCAAAACTGCCCCCAAAAAACACCACGACCACGATCAGAGGCAAACAGAGAAAATCT
>CAZLWH010000044.1:0-8341 GCA_964563265.1 uncultured Erysipelotrichaceae bacterium | reverse complement strand
CAAGAGTTCAATCAAACGATAGGTCAGGTTCTTATAGGTCTTGTTTTTATCATCAAACTTTTCAGCTTCATAGACTTCACGGTTAAACGCTTTGACGACGCGTACCCCGGACAAGTTTTCCTGGATCGTATTGGACAAGACCCCTTCTGCTTCATCGGAGGTCTTGAAGATCTTCTGCATACGGATAAAAAAGACATAGGCAAAAACAAAGATGACGGGCAAAGCAATGATGGCGATCCATGCCAAAGGCGCATAGACGTTGAACAAGACGACCATCGCGATGAAGGTCACTGAAACGGCATACAGCATTTCCGCAAACTGCCCGGCAATGAACCGTCTGACCGTATCGACATCAGAGGTACAACGCTGGATCAGATCTCCGGTCTTGGATTTCTGATGATACGCATAAGGCAGATTCTGAAGATGAGAAAACAGATTGTCTCTTAACTTCTGAGCAAAGAGCTCTGAGATCTGTCCGTTCCATTTGCCTCTGAAAAACTGAAGGCTTAAGGTCAAAAGATTGACCATGATGATCATGAGCGCCCCAAGCCAAAGATTGTCTCGAATCAGATCGATCCCGCCGAAGACCCCCGAATACCATTGCATCAAGGGATTGGTGATATCTACTTTATTGATGACATTATCGATCAAAAACTGAAACAGGATCGGCGACAATAACGAGAGTCCGACAGAGATCAAAACGATGCCCAACAAAACGACAAACTTGATCTTCTGACCTTCCATATACGTCAACAGGAACTGCATTTTTTTAAGCGTATTTTTCTTCTCTTCTTTCATACTCGATTTCTTTCTGTCACTTTCAGGCGTTTGAGGACCTGAACGCTCAGGGTGCCGGTGATATACCCGGTCGGAACTGAACTGAACCACAACATCGGTAACCAATAGACCATCATCACAGTGTTGTTGATGAAGATCAAGGCAATGATCTGTCCGACACCGTGAAAGGCGCTGGATGCCATAGAGATACCGATCTTGGAAAATTTGTTTTGTTTATACAAGATAATAGTAATCAGCGAACTCAACAACATCCCGGAAAGGCTGAGCCAGAATCCTGTCCCAAAGATGATGCCTCTTAACAAAGACGCCATCAGGACTCGCATGATGTTGACGGTCAGCATTTCTTTCACCCCAAACAAAAACAAGGTGATCAAGCCTAGGATGTTGGCTAATCCTAACTTAACGCCAGGGATCGGGATCGGCAAGGCCGGTTCGATCATGGCCAAAAGAATACTCATGGCCAACAGCATCGTCAACAATGTTAAACGTCGTGTCGAAGAACGTTTTCTCATGAGCTTACATCCGGATCATCTGGATTGACTTTGCCGTTTTCGATGATGATGACGATATGATTGGGTAGACAGACGATCGGGATATTGGCGTATTGGACCCAGCCCTGGATCGAACACAGGTGATACGGTGAGGTTTCTTTCTCGACTCGTACTTTACCGCCGACCACTTCGATGAAGACATCCCCCAAGGCGCCTTTGACGGTATAGGTCTTATCCACGGTCAAATCGATCCGCAGAACCTCTTTGTCATAGGAATACACCACGGCAACAACCTGATCCGAGGTGGTGGAACGGACGAACCATTCCATGGCGCTGTACATCACTAGTGAGCTGGCCAATATAAAAATCATCAGTGCTTTATCGTATCTGTTCATAGGCTTACATATTCTATCAAAAACTGGCACCCATTAAAAGAGCTTTACCGATTTTCGGGGAAAGCATTGAAGCTTAAGTGAACATTTGTTAAAATGGATGCGTTATGAACACACTCACCTTAGCCCTCGTTATTTTCTTATCGACTTATGCCTGCCTTTTGATTTTCCCCAAGTACAGGACGTATGTGGCCTTAGGATCCGCAACCCTTTTCGTTCTTGTGGGCATCATGCCGGTCAATGGGATCTTACCTGCCATCGACTTCAATGTCCTGATGATGATTGGGGGAACGATGGGTATCGTATGGCTCTTCATCGAATCCAAGATGCCTTCCTTATTGGCGGATTGGATCTTGGACAAGATGCCCAATGTTCAGTGGGCCATCGTGGCTTTGGCTTTGTTTGCAGGCATCATCTCCGCCTTTGTCGATAACGTTGCGACCGTCTTGATGGTCGCACCGGTCGCCATGACGATCGCCAAAAAATTGAAACTTAATCCGATCAATGCGATCATCGCGATTGCGGTTTCCAGTAACCTTCAAGGCGCAGCAACCTTGGTCGGTGATACGACCTCTATCTTATTGGGTGGAGCAGCAGGAATGAACTTCCTGGATTTCTTCGTCTATAACGGAAGAATGGGCATGTTCTTTGTGGTTGAGATCAGTGCCTTTACCAGTATGTTTATGTTGCTGTGGTTGTTTAGAAAAGAGAAACAAAGCATCGAACTGGCTGAGAAAACAAAGGTTACCGATTACTTCCCTTCATTCCTGTTGGTCTCCATGGTCTTCTTGCTGGTCTTGGCTTCCCTGTTTCCCTTCAGCAATGAAATCATCACCAAAAACATCAACGGAATCATCTGTTTGTCCTTGATGATCATTGGTTTGGCTTATGAGTTGCTGTTCAATAAAAAAGCATCCAATGTCGTCAAAGCCATCAAAGAAATCGATTATGCGACCTTACTGCTGCTTGCCGGATTGTTTGTCGTTATCGGCTCCATCAAACAGGCTGGCCTGATCGATGAGATCGGTAAACTGTTCGCATCTGTCTCAGGCGGCAACCTCTTCATCGTCTATACCTTGATTGTTTGGGTCTCCGTCATCTTATCCGCCTTCATCGACAATATCCCTTATGTCGCCACGATGCTTCCTGTGGTCGCTGCGCTTGCAGCTTCCCTCAACATCGAACCGACCATCCTCTACTTTGGTTTATTGTGCGGCGCAACCTTAGGAGGCAACTTGACTCCAATCGGCGCTTCCGCCAACATCGCCGGGATCGGGATCTTAAGAAAAGAAGGTTACGAAGTCTCTGCGAAACAATTCATGAGTATCGGTGTTCCCTTCACCTTGATCGCCGTCATCACCGGCTATGTCTTGATTTGGCTGATCTGGGCGTAAAAAATAAAGACAGCGCACATAATGTGCGCTTTTTTTAACGATGGATGTTTTTGTTTAATGTGAATTTACAAATTAAGTTTGTTTGACAAAGACAATATCGATGATCCATGAGCCAAATAAAAACACTTAGGAAGCTAAGTGTTTTTTATAAGTGTCTCGTGTGATTAAAGCGTGATTTCGCTGGACTTAGTAAACTTCATATAGATGAGTAGCGAAATGGTGGTCAATGCGGTCAATACCGTCGCTAAGGCCGCCGCATAGCCATAGTTGCCTCTCGATACAAAGGAATAGATCGACAAGGTCAGCGTAATGGTCTTGGCGTTATACAAGATGATCGCGGTGGCCAGTTCTGTAATGATGGTGACCCAGCTGAGGATGGCCCCAGCTATGACACCACTGGACATCATCGGCACCGTAATCTTGAAGAAGGTTTTCATCTTGGACGCTCCCAAGCTGATGGCCGCTTCTTCGATCGTAATGGGGATCTGTTGCAAAATGGCGACAGAAGATCGTATGGTATAAGGAATCCTGCGTATAACCAAAGCGATGACCATGATGAAGACAGTTCCGGTCAAAACCAGCGGTTTCTTATTGAAAGCCATAACCAAACCAATACCTACGACTGAACCCGGGATGATGTAGGGAATCATCGACATGGTATCGATAACATTGTTCATCGCATTCTTACGTCTGACGACCAAATAAGCAATGAAGATCGCCAAGATGATGGTGACCATTAACGCAATGCCCCCGATATAAAACGTATTGGGGATGGCTCTTTTCATACGGTTAAGGGCGAAAATATAGCTGCTCAGAGAGAAACCGGAAGTGAAAAGTTTTCCTGAGGTATTCTGGAAAGACTGATAAACAATCAGGATCTGAGGCAGAAAAGACAACAGCACCACAAAATATGAGAAGAAATGGATGAAGACATTAAAGAGTCCGGTCGCTTTTTTGCGTTGGATCGTATTCAATGAATTCATGGTGAACGAGAATCGGTCCGCAATCACTTTCTGGCCCAGGAAGATGACCGTGGTGATCACAATCGCAATAACACTGATCGTTGCGGCGAAATTATAGTTACGTCCGACTTCACCCATAAACTGATTGTAGATTTCTACAGGAAAGACACGATATCCTTCGCCGATCAGCAGCGGAGTTCCAAAATCCGCAAAGGCACGCATAAAGACCAACAAACCGGCTGCGAAGATCGTCGGCATCGTCAGCGGCACGATGATTTTGAAGAAGCGTTTGACACCGCTGACGCCCATATTGGCTGAAGCTTCAAGCAATGAATTGTCGATTTTCTTCAAAGCCCCTGAGATATACAGAAAGACCAATGGAAACAACTGTAAGGTCAATACCAGAAGGATTCCATTAAAGCCGTAAATATTAGGCATGGTAATTCCAGTCAAATTCTTGACAAAGACAGTAATGATCCCGGCACGACCCAACAGCTGAATCCAGGCGTACGCTCCGATAAACGGTGCAGACATCGAACTCAGGATGATCAATACCTGAAGAAACCCTTTTCCTTTGATTTCAAACATATTGTAGAAATAAGCGAGGATGTAGCCAATGATCAAGGTCAGAATGGTTGTCCATATGGTGACACTGAAACTATTGGTCAAGGTTGAAAAATAGTACTTCTGAGCAAAGAACTGTTGAAACCACTCCAATGAAAATCCACCGTCAGCACCTGTAAAGGAACTGTTGAGGATCATGTAGAGCGGATAAATCAGAAACAGAAAATAGGAAAGTAAAATGGAGACGGAGAGTACTTTCCAAACATCCACTACCCGTTTCTTTTTCATTTTATAACCCGACATATTGATCATAGTCATTGCTGACTCCGATCAAGATATTCTTAGACCCGTCTTCATTGAAGACATTGATTTTTTCCTTCTTAACAGAGAGATGAACTTGTGTCATCGGTGCGATAATACTGTCAATGCGTGATTCCTGAACGATTTCCGCCGTTTTATTGTCAGAAAATTTAACTTGGTAATGCGTGTTCAATCCTAAGAACATGCTGTCTTCAACCACAGCGACAAAGCCCTTGGTCTGATCATCCGCAATCTCAAATTCTTCAGGTCGAATAGAGACCATGACTTTCTGATCTTTAAGATATTCAGGTTTGACATTATCAATCTTGATCTTAAACTCATTTTCGAAAACAAGCCATGCGTCATTTTTGGTGACCTTCAGCTGTGCTTCAAAAAGATTGGTGCGGCCAATAAAAGAAGCCACAAACAGATTGGCAGGACGCTGATAAATGTCTTTGGGTGTTCCCACATGTTGGATAAAGCCGTCTTTCATGATCGCGATGCGATCACTGATGGCCATGGCTTCTTCCTGATCATGGGTAACATAGACCGTCGTAATACCGACACTGTGCTGTATGTTTTTAATGACCGTACGCATATCAACTCTGAGTTTGGCATCCAGATTGCTTAAGGGCTCATCCATTAAGAGCACATCCGGCTGAATGACCAAAGCACGAGCCAAGGCAACACGTTGTTGCTGACCTCCGGACAGTTTCTCCGGCATGCGGTCTTTAAATTGGGAAATCTGCATCAATTCTAAGAATTTCTCAGTTTCGATCTCAATGGTTTGCTTGCTCTTCTTGCGATTCTGCAAACCAAAAGCGACATTCTTTTTGACCGTAAGGTGCGGGAAAATGGCATAGTTTTGGAAAACCATCCCGATATTACGTTTGGCCGGATGAAGATCATTGATCCTGGTATCGCTAAAGTAGAAATCACCGCCTTCAATCGAGTTAAAACCGGCAATCATTCTCAATAATGTGGTCTTCCCGCATCCAGATGGACCAAGGAGGGTAAAAAATTCACCCTCCTTGATATCCAATGATAGATCCGAGATGATGGTGTTGTTTCCATAACGCTTATTGGCGTTACGAATTTTGATATTTACACTCATTTCTCTTGTCTCCCAACGTTTAATTCGATGTAGGCTTACTGATTGACGTCTGCCCAGATTTCAGTCCAGTAACCTTGGTAAGTTGACTTCATGGAAGCTACATATTCGATGTCTTCAAAAACCAATTTGATTTCTGAGAACGGCTTCATGAATTCATTGGTCTGAACGATCGTGGTGTTGACCGGACGATTGGTCAAACCGGCAATAATGGTCTGGCACTCATCAGAGATCAAGAAATCCATGAACAATTTAGCATTGTCAAGATTTTTAGCTCCGGCAACGATGGCAGAAGCAGCAGGTAACCAAACGGCGCCTTCTTCAGGATAAACAACGCGTAAGTTTGTCGCACCGGAAGCAATCAGGGATACTGATGGATCTTCATAGGTAACGCCAACAACATATTCACCGGCAGAAACACCTTTATAAACCGAGGAGGAAGATCCTAAAATCTTTCCATCCAATTGTTTGGCGTAGTCTTCAACGAAGTCCCAAGCCAATTTACTGTCATATCCGCCCATAACCAGCAGCATATTGGATAATTGAGCCCAAGCACTGGATGATTTCGTCGGATCTCCGGCAGCGATGCGGCCTTTCAGAACGGGATTCAATAAATCAGCATACCCTTTGATGGTAATGCCCAATTCTGCTTCCAGGGTTGTATTGACCAAGAGATTGCTTCCCGACAGTAAGTAGTTGGTAAAGAAACCGGTCTTGTTACGATAGCCTTCAGGGAGTTTATCATCGCCTTTGGCTAAATATTCCTGGAACAAATCTTTGTTAGAATTATACACGCCCAAATTCATGCCTCCAAACATAACGTCAGCTTGAGGATTTTCTTTCTCAGCTTGGAGTTTGGATACGACTTCCCCTGTCCCCATCGACTGAATTTCGATTTCGATGTCATATTTTTCGCCAAAAAACATCAAAATCCCTTCAATTTCTCCATCAGAGTTCGGGGAGTAAACAACCAATTTACCGCCACCTTGTTTCGTGGAGCCACAACCAACCAGCAAAGACAAAAACACAACCGAGACTAAAGCCAATCTGAAAAATTTCTTCATGTTCCTCCTATAATCGTCCTTGCGACGATTAGATACCTTAATCTTAACCTTGTTTGGTTCATCACACAATAGAAAACGCTTACAAATCTTACTATTTAAACCAAATATTCAACACTGTTCAAATAAAATTCGTATAATGAACTTAAATAAGCCGATACATACCAGTCCTTCACAAATGTGCTTTAGGATCGACTGATCATCCAGTACGCGAGGTACCCTATGATGACGATAACGTTTGAAATTGAGTTGATTTTTAGAATAGCGCTGGCCGGTTTGTGTGGTGCATTGATTGGTTACGAGCGCATGAACCGGCTTAAGGAAGCCGGAATAAAAACACATACAGTGGTTGCGCTGGGTTCAGCACTGATTATGGTCGTTTCAAAATACGGATTTATGGACATGTATGAGACTTTTGGCACACTCAATGATCCTGGTCGTATCGCAGCGCAAATCGTGACTGGCGTCGGTTTTCTGGGTGCAGGCATGATCCTCATCAAGAAACAAACCGTAAGCGGTCTAACCACAGCCGCAATCATATGGACCACGTCAGGCATTGGGATGTCGATTGGATCCGGTTTATACCTGATTGGGGTCGCTTCTACGATCTTACTCTTATGTTTCCAATTGATATTTCACTCCAAATTCATGCGTAAAATCGAAAAAAGCGGAGAAACTGTTTTGATTGAAATGACAAACGAATCCACAAATGAAGTCATGGAGGTGTTTCGCGCTTATAAGATCGCCATCAATTCTTTCAAGGTCAGCAAAGGTGTGAATGGTATCACTGAGATAGAGTTTGTGATCAGCAGATCTCAAAATATGCCTCTGCTTATTGCTGATCTGACGAAAATACCTTTTGTAAAAACTGTAGAATATTAAACTGTTTCGATCAGACAAGTCATCAAAAAAGCCGTCACAATGACGGCTTTTTAATGTTGAGATCTAGTTTTGAACTTTGGTTTGCGGAAATACATAGGTCACAAAGGCTTCATAATCATCGCCGTTAAGGGTATCTCCCCAACCGCTGTCCCAATGATGGTCTTCTTCTAAGGTCTCCCGATCGATCAGGAAGTAGTACCAGACATCACTGTCCGCATAGGTGTCGTCTTCCCAGGTGGAATCCACATAGCGCCATTGAGAATCGGCATACACCAGATTCCACGCATGATCATCCGCATCTGAACCCACCATGATGGCTGGGACATCCAGATCTTTCAGTAAGCCCATATAAGCCTGTGAATACCCGTTACAGACGGCCTGACCAT
>CAZLWH010000043.1:0-10767 GCA_964563265.1 uncultured Erysipelotrichaceae bacterium | reverse complement strand
TAAATTTCATTTTTTCTCATTTCTGTGCTGACATACCGCATGATTATAACACGGATTGCAGTCTTTGTGTAAAACTATTCGGAGTGAAGGACCCGGTGTGCCCAACACCTGAAAGTCCTGCCCAAAGCATGAGAATCATGCTTAATTCTTTTCACGCAATAATGATTAATAAACCTTATTGACGAATAAAGTGAAAACACTACCACAATCATTATATTCGGGGTTAAACTGATTGTATAGCAGAATCCTTGAAGGAGGCCACTATGAACAGAATTCCAGTCATACTCGATGTCGATACCGGCTTAGACGACGCCTTAGCAATCCTTTTAGCCTCAGACTGTCCGCAGCTTCATCTTTTAGGCATTGCCTGTGTCAGCGGAAATGTCCCGGTTGAAAATACGTATACCAATACCCGCTATATCGCAAAGCTGTTGGATCTAAAGATTCCCGTCTCCAAAGGGGCAGCGTACCCTTTGATCAACAAGGTGCTTCATGCGCATGAAGTCCATGGCCAAAGCGGCTTAGGACGCGTTATGATCACGGCAGAGTATGAGAAACATGTTCCGTTGGCGTCACAGATGTATGAGAAACTGTTGACCGAAGCCACAGAACCCGTTACGATCATTGCCACAGGGCCTTTGACCAACCTGGCCCATCTCATCAAAAACCATCAGAGCCTGCTTCCAAAAATCAAAGCCATCAGTTTTATGGGCGGATCCTTGGGAGCCGGTAACGTGACGAAGTTTGCGGAATTCAATGCGCACTTCGATCCTGAAGCCCTCGATGTCGTCTTACGCAGCGGAATCCCCCTGATCATGTCCGGTCTTCAGATGACCACCAAAGTCAGACTCAATGCATCGCACTTGGACACTCAGATCAAGGATCCTTTACCGGTCCAGGCTTTCTATCTTGACCTTCTTGATTTCTACATCGAAAATGCGAAAAAGAGAGGTTATGTGGAAGGCGGAGCCCTTCATGATTCCATCGCCGTGGCCGCCGTCGCTTATCCGGATCTGTTTAAAAGCGACATGAAATCTGTCATCGTGGATATCTTGAAAGAGGAGCGGCGCGGAGAGACCCGTGAAGAAGGCGAGATCCAAAATGTGCTTGCCTTGGAATCCGTCGATGCGCAAGTTATGATTACGTTAACGGTTGACAGTATACGTCACCTAAGTAGAACTGAATGAAAAAAATAGTCGTGATCGGATCGATCAACGTCGATCTGGTGTTTCATGTGGAGAACTTCGTCAAAGCCAAAGAAACGATCAGTTCAAAATCCATGGCTCGTTTCTTGGGCGGCAAAGGTCTCAATCAGACCATTGCCTTAAGCAAGGCGTATCCTGAAGTCCGTCTGTTTGGCAACATTTCCAAATCCGATCTTTCCATCAAAGAAGAAATCAAAACCTTTGGGGTCAGTACGGACCTGATTCAAGCCTTAGACGGGGATACCGGAACCGCCTTCATCCAAGTCGATAAGACCGGTCAAAACTGCATCGTCCTCAACAAAGGGGTCAATCACCAATTTGAGAGAACCAAAATCGATGAGGTCTTGTCTTCGCTTCACTAAGGGGACATGATCGTGCTTCAAAACGAGATCAATGACTTGGGAACCATCATCAAACACGCCAAAGAAAAAGGCCTCAAGATCGCCTTCAACCCATCCCCTTTTGAATCCAAGATCCTGGAGCTGCCTTTGGGCGACACTGATTATCTGATTTTCAATGAAGTCGAAGGCAGGATGCTGGCCCACTTTAAGGAACCAAACCTGATCCTCAAGACTTTGCATAACCGCTATCCCAATACCGTATTGGTTCTGACTTTAGGCGCCGATGGGGTCATGGCTCAAGCCGATAATGTCACCTATGAAATTCCTTCCCATAAGGTCCAGGTCGTCGATACGACCGCTGCCGGAGATGCCTTCTCAGGTTATTTCCTGGCTGGGATCCAAAAAGGGCTCAGTGTCATCGATGCCTTAGAGATGGCCAACGCGGCAGGAGCCTTGACCGTCACCAAAGCCGGAGCATCATCTTCGATCCCGACCTTGGCAGAAGTGCTGGACGCCGTCGTCGGTTTTAAGAATAACCCGAAAAAAATCAAAAAGATCTAATAAGGATTTTTATCAGCACGGCTGTATGAGGAGTGTGCAGGATTGACCAAGAGTGTGCGTTCCTTCGAAGCAAGGAAGCGCTATGGACTTGATCATTGCGATCCTTTCGCTGATCATCGCTGTCATTCAACGATATATTTACGTTAAATCTATTCATAAGAAATAGCGGAAAATAGGGAATGAAAAACACTCTCTGCAAAGAGTGTTTTTCTAACTAATGTTTTTCGCGTTAGGAACTCACCTTTCGGTTGGTCCTGCCTTTATTATAGCGTGGGTAAACGAAAAATCAAGAGTTCGTAAGAAGCTGGTTTGGGTGCTTGAAATTTGTTGGAGGTGTGCTACAATAGATTAGCACTCACACTATTAAAGTGCTAAAAGGAGAACGTTATGGCCCAAAAGAAACAGTACAAAGCAGAAACGAAAAGACTGCTGGATCTGATGATCCATTCAATCTACACGCACAAGGAAATCTTTCTGCGTGAGTTGATCTCCAATGCCTCAGATGCCTTGGATAAGATCTATCATGCCTCTTTGCATAATGAAGTCGATATCGATCGTACCAAGCTCGAGATCCGCATCGAGATCGATGAGAAGAATAGGATCCTGACCATCCGTGATAACGGGATCGGGATGACCCAGCAGGAAATCGAAGACAATCTGGGTGTCATCGCCAAGTCCGGTTCATTTACCTTTAAGAAGAATCTGAAAGAAGAAGAAAAACAGGATGACATTGACATCATTGGCCAGTTTGGGGTCGGATTCTATTCCGCCTTTATGGTGGCTGATCACGTTGAAGTCTTTTCCCAAAGCGCCTTAGGCGGAGATTCTGTCAAATTCGAATCCGAAGGAGAAGACGGTTATAAGATCGAAGTCGTCGAAAAGAGACCGGTAGGTACCACCGTTGTCTTACATCTGAAAGCCGATGATGAAGGCGAACACTACAGCCTTTACTTAGAAAACTACCAGATCAAAAATCTGATCAAGAAATATTCCGACTACATCCGTTATCCGATCAGGATGACGGAAGAACAGAAAGACGTTGATGACAAAGGCGAAGTCACCGGATCCAAGCAGGTCGAAGTGACCTTGAATTCGATGATCCCTTTGTGGAAAAGAAACAAGTCTGACCTGAAAGAAGAAGACTACAACGGCTTCTATCAGGATAAGTTCAATGATTTCCAGGCTCCGGCGAAAGTCATCCATACCAATCTTGAAGGGGCCTTGAGCTTTGATGCCTTATTGTTTATCCCGTCCCATATCCCGTCTGCCTTCTATACCCAGGACTACCAGGCAGGCTTACAACTCTACAGTCGCGGGGTCTTTATCCTGGACCACGCCAAAGATCTCTTACCGGATGCCTTCCGCTTCGTTAGAGGCTTGGTGGATTCCCCGGACCTTTCCCTCAATATTTCCCGAGAAATGCTGCAGCACGACCGTCAGTTGAAAGCCATCGCTTCCCGTCTTGAGAAGAAGATCAAAGGTGAGCTCTTGGGGATGCTGAAAACAGACCGTGAGAAGTATGAAGCCTTCTATAAGAACTTCGGCCTACAGTTGAAATACGGGGCTTATGCCCAATTCGGTGCCAACAAAGAACTCTTAGAAGACCTGATCCTGTTTGGATCCTCCAAAGAACTGAAACTGGTTTCCTTGGAAGACTATGTTGAACGTATGAAAGAAGATCAGAAAGAGATCTATTATGTTTCCGGTGAGTCCCTTCAGAAATGTGATGCCTTGCCTCAAACCGAATGGGTCAAAGAGAAAGGCTACGAGATCCTGTATCTAACCGATGACGTGGATGAATTTGTTTTACAGGTCTTTGGGACCTATAAAGATAAACCCTTCAAAGCCATCAATCAAGGCGATCTTGATTTAGGAACGGACGAAGAAAAGAAAGTATTGAAAGATAAAGCAGAAGCCAATAAACCACTGCTTGAATCATTGAAAGAAGCGCTTAAAGAACAAGTCAGTGATGTCCGCCTCAGCGGCAGACTCAAGACGCATCCTGTCTGTTTGGTTTCTGATGAAGGACTGAGCTTTGAGATGGAGAAGGTTTTAAGTCAGATGCCTGAAGGGGCACCGGATATGAAAGCCAAACGGATCTTGGAACTCAACGCAGATCACCCCTTGATCGCAGCCCTCAGCAGTGTACCTTCCGATAAAGTCAAAGACTATGCGGATCTCTTATACAGCCAAGCCTTATTGATCGAAGGATTCACCTTGGAAGATCCGGTGAAATTCTCCAATCAACTGGCTCAACTGATGATCGATGCTTCAAAATAAAAAGACGAGAAATCGTCTTTTTTTATGGTTCACCAAACAAGAGCACCCACTTTCAATTAACCTAGTGTACAATAAACGTAATGGAATAATCCTAAGACAAAGCTTGGATCATGGATCGATCGTTTGGGAAGAGGTCACCAATGGAGATTCTGTTTGAGATCATCGTTGAAATATTTGGAGGCATTACTGAAGATTTCGTTTTTCCTGCGCTTTCAAAGAAAATCGATGCCAGAATCAAAAGTAAAGCGTTAAGAAATCTGGTCAAAATTTCGATCCTACTTTTATGCTTGGGGATTGTGGTCGGTGTGGCCGCTGCGCTGATCTTTTTAATCTCCTTGATCATAAGGAATATGCATTAGCCTTTTATCTATGCTTCAGTACGGCCACGAAATCAGAATAAGAACGATCCTGGTCAAGTTCCGGTGTATCATCAAAATGACCCTATGATAAAGCGAAGGAGAATGGCCTTCAAGAAAGAGGCATAAAATAGTTTAATCAATTTTGGGCTTAAGATTAACTTAATATACGCTATGATATAGTTGTGCCATAAGAGGTAACTATGATGAAAAAGATTACTGTATTCCTGATGATGATTGTCTTTATGGCTTTCATGGGACTCAACGTATTGGCCACTTCCGATGAGCCGACAACGATCGATCCGATCCTGGTTGATCCGCTGCCGGAAGACCCGATCTTGGTTGATCCGATCGAACCAAAACCGGTCGAAGGTGAAGTCATTAACCCTTGTGGTGAAAACATTGAAGTTTGTATATTCTCCAGCGGTGAAGGAACCGTGACTGAAGTCAAGGTTTGCTCCATCGACAGTGATGGCGTAGAAGTTTGTACTTTGGAAACCGTCGTTACTGACGGAACCGTTCCTGAAGTTGTTGACGGTGAAGTTCCAGCCGACTGTGAAAAAGATCCTACCGTATGCCAAAGAATTGATGAAGACATCAAGACCTTGGTGCCGACAGACGGCGAATATGAAGATGGCATTTATTACATGACAGGGGCTCAAAACACACCCAAAGATTCCGGTATGGTCACGGTCACTGTCGTCGCCTCAACCTTAGGCTTGATCGCCTTGGGTGTTGCGTTAAACCGCAAATTAAAAAAGAACTAGGAGCTTATGCGAATACTACTGGTCGAAGATGAAATCCAACTCTTGAATGCCTATGTGAAGGGCTTGAAACAGGACGGGTATGCGATTGATACGGCTCACAACGGCGACGACGCTGTTGAACTGTGCACGATCAATACCTATGATCTGATCGTTCTTGATATCAATCTCCCCAAACTCAACGGCATCGAAGTGTTGAAACAGGTCCGTGCTTTAAACGAATCCGTGAAGATCATCATCGTCAGTGCTAACCGTTCTATCGATCAACGGATCGAAGGGTTAGATCTGGGAGCCAATGACTACCTGACCAAACCCTTCGATTTTCTGGAATTGAAGGCCAGAATCCGAGCCTTATTGAGAAGAGATTTTATCTCTCAACCCAATCTGTTAAGCGTCGGAGATTTCAGTGTCGATCTTAATCTGCATCAGGTGGTCTTCCAAGGCAAACAAATCCTGCTGACCCTCAAAGAATACACGATCCTGACCTATCTCATCACCAACCGGGAACGCATCATCAGTTCGGAAGAACTGCTTGAGAAGTGCTGGAATGATGATGCTGATCCTTTCTCGGAAGCGATGAGGGTCCATATCTATGCTTTGCGTAAGAAGATCCAAGAAACGACCCGTCGTGATGACATCATCCAAACCGTCAAAGGCGTCGGATACCGATTCAACCCCTAACATGAAAAAATCCATCCAAACCAAAACTTTCATCGCCTTAACGCTCTCCATTTTTATGGTCGGCGTTTTATACTTGGCGAGCGTTGATTTTGCGACGAAGTCTTTGGTTGGGCTCTACAATAGAGAAGTCTCAATGACACAAGAAAATGCCAAGGCGGATGATCAAGGTGATTATTCTGTCGTGGTCGGTCAAGACGTTAAAGTCTACCCGGGAACCATACAGCTTTCCGTTGATATCGATTCCTTCAAGACCAACCTCATCATCAATACTGCCATCATCACCGTCATAGCGATGCTGATCCTGATTGGCAGTGCTTATCTGCTTGTATCTTACTTCAACCGTCCGATCAAGCATTTGACCCGCTCGGTCAAAGCCGGCAAACAAGCCAAAGTCAGTTCATCCAGTGATGAAGTTCAGACCTTGTCACAGAACTATAACGAGATGCTCTCGAAACTCAACGGAGCCCTCAGTTCGCAAAAGAATTTCAATGTTTCTGTGGCTCATGAACTCAAGACCCCTTTGGCCATCATGAAGGCCAACATCGATGTCTTAAACAACCTCCAGGAAAAGAATGCGGCTGACTATCAGGAAACCATCGACATCATCCATCAGAGCCTCAATAAGATGAATGCTGTCATTGAAACCTTGTTGGACAGTAGTGTCTTATCCACAGCGTCGATTGATGATTCCATCTCTTTGGATGAGATCCTTTCTGATGTGGTCACAGACATCCGTCCGTATGCAAAACAGCATCACGTGGAGCTTGAATATGTGCCTGCAGACTGCCCGAAAAGCAAAGGTAATGAAGTCCTCTTGTATCGTGCGTTCTACAACCTCGTAGAAAACGGGATCAAATACAATAAAGCCGGCGGTAATGTAAGAGTCAAACTGGAGTGCCTGAAACACGGTGCCAAAGTCACGATCGCCGATAACGGAAGAGGCATCTCAGACACCGATCTGAACCACATCTTCGAACCGTTCTACCGTGTTGAAGGATCAGATAAGGAAGGTTTGGGCTTGGGACTGTCTTTGGTCCTCAACATCATCCAGCGTCATTCCGGTCTGATCAATACGATCAGTAAGCCCTCAGAAGGCACCATCTTCGAAATTGAACTTCCTCACTTGATTTAGAGGAAGTTTTTTTATGTTAAAATACAGACCAAGAACGACTTATGAATAACATCAAGACGTTCAATCTGATTTTGTTGGCTCGTAATGCGATTGGTGTTGCCCTCGTCATGACCGTGCTGAATCTGATTTTGGTTACCATCAACATCATTCCTGTTTTTCTTTATCCCTGATTGTGTTGACCAGTATCGTCTGATCTAGGGACTCTTCGCAACAATCCTGATCGGTTTCAAAGTGATTCTCTTTGATTCCTTGCTGCTGCCTGCTTATAACAATGTATTCAGTTTTCTCATTGAAGTTGCCTATCATCTATTCCTGCTGTACTATATTTACAAAGGCTTGAAAGCACTGAAGGAGAAGACCCATGTTTAATAAATCAAATGCTCTAAGATCTGCGCGAGGTAATATGGCCCTTGTCATGGTCTTCTCGATCGTCAATATTGGCTTACTGATTTTCAACATCGGAGCCAGTTTCCCGTTTTCAATATTTAGTCCATTTTTGATGGGGTATTGGTCCTATCTATCATTGTTGGAAGGGGATACCTTTGGGGTGATCCTGTATTTGGCCATTTTCATCTTAGTGATGGGGACCTTTCTGATTTCCTGGATCTTCTCAAAAACAAAACCCAAGATCATGATCATCGGCTTTTTGGTTTACTTGCTGGATACAGCGTTTATGATTTGGTTTTTTCAATCTGTCGGGGAAAACAACTGGATGTTGATTCTCTCTTTCACGCATGGGTCCTAGCCAGTATGGGATTCTCTCTCTATGTCAGTTTCACGACGCCCAAAGTAGTTGAAAACTCGTTCGATCAGAACCTTGGTAACGATAATGAACGTCTATGATTTTGATAAGACCATTTACTACAGAGACTCTTCTGTGGATTTCTATGTCTATAACTTAAAGAAAGATCTGACGATCTTACGTTTCTTTCCGAAGCAGCTTATTGCGATGATTCGGTATAAATTGAAATTGATACCCAAGACTCAAATGAAAAAGGTCTTCTATATCTATATGAAAACCATCACCAACATGGATGAACGTGTGACAGGCTTTTGGAAAAGCAACCGACACTACATCAATGCGTTTTATCTCGATCAGAGAAAGAAGGATGATGTGATCATTTCAGCGTCACCGACGTTTTTGCTTCAGCCTTTGATTGATGAATGGGGCTGCATTCTGATTGCCACGGTGGTGGATCAAAAGACAGGACACACCCAAGAGAATTGCTGGGGGCCTGAAAAGGTAAGACGATTCGCAGAAATGTATGATCTTGATACGATCGAAGAGTTCTATTCCGACTCCTTATCAGATACCCCGTTGGCGATCCACGCCAATAAAGCATACCTGGTCACAGGGACAAAGATCGAGGCTTGGCCACTATAAATCCAAGAGGCAACATGCCTCTTTTTTTATTTTTGTTCAGGAATTTAGGGTTAGTGACCATAGAATAAGGTATGCCAAGGTGTGAGCGTTGTTTGAATACCGAGCTTAAGTATTTTGTCAAGATCAACGGGATCTGGGTCTGTCGGCGATGCATGGCGTATCACGGTGAAGACGCAGAAGTCATGCTCAACGAAAATCCAGTTGAGATCGACTTACCTTTTAAACTCACGGACTCACAGAAAGAAATTTCTGCACAATGCAAGACCTTATCCAAAACCAAAGACGTTCTCATCAAGGCGGTCTGTGGTGCCGGCAAGACCGAACTTGTCATGGAGACCATCAAAGATCGGCTCAATCATCAGGAAAAGGTGGCTGTGGCGGTTGCCCGAAAACAGGTTGCTTTACAGTTGGCTCAGCGTTTCAAAGATGCGTTTCCTCACATCAAGGTCATTGTGGTGTGTGAGGGTCATACCCAAGACCTCAGCGGACAATTGGTGATCACCACGACACACCAGCTGTATCGGTTCAAACAGACCTTTGATTGTCTGATCCTGGATGAACCGGATGCGTTCCCTTACCGAAATGATCCTGTATTACACGGATTCATGCATCAGTCGGTCAAAGGACACATCATTTATCTGACGGCGACCCCGGATAAAACTTTACTAAAGCGGGTCAAACAAGGCAGACTGGTAGAGTTGTCGCTGAATCAAAGACCTCATGGACATCCGCTTGCGATCCCTGAACTCATTTTCTCTCCTTTCTGGGTTCAGGTGATCTTCATGAAACTGAACTTGATCAGCGCTGAAAGATCATGGATGATCTTTGTTCCCAGCTTGAAAACAGGGCGTCTCTTAAGTAAACTGCTGGGCTTACCCTTCGCTCACGCGTCCAGTGAGAATTTGGATGAACTGATCCAAGGATTTAAAACCAAAACGATCAAACATCTTCTCACCACGACCGTCTTGGAAAGAGGGGTCACCTTCAGTGACATCGATGTCGCGATTCTAAAGGCTGATCATCCCGTTTTTGATTTAGCCGTGTTGACTCAGATTGCCGGAAGAGCCGGAAGAGATCCCAAATATCCGATCGGGGAGGTGAAGTTTCTTTGTCTGCGATCCACCAGCGCTTTACGGAACTGTCGGCGCGATTTACGCAAAGTCAACCGGTCTGTCTCAGCTGTTTCTGCGATCTGACGGATGGATTGAGTCTGAGTGAGTTGTTTATGAGTCAGGACATCCTGTGCGGATTTTGTCGGAAACAGCTGGTTCCTTATCGTAAGACGGTTCCTGTCTTGGATTATGAAGTCTATGCGTATTACGAATACGAAGCCTTCTTTGAGAAACTGATCTTTCAGGTGAAAGAAAGCAAAGACGTAACCTTGGCTCCCGTCTTTCTGTATCCCTATTTAAAAAATCTGAAGAAACAATGTATAGGAAAGACGCTTATCCTGGTCCCGTCTTCCGTCAAGAAAACCAAACAACGCGGTTTTGATGCGTTGCGAGAGCTTTATCGGGGTTTGGGAATGGAACTCTTGAGTCCCTTTGAGAAAGATGATGTGAAACAAAGTCAGCGCAGTGTTACCCTGAGATCACGCATCAAAAATCACATCCGCTTGGTCCATCCTGAGATGATCGAAGGCAAAGAGGTGATCCTATTGGATGATGTCTGTACGACCGGATACTCTCTAAAAGCCTGTCTGGATCTGGTCAAACCCTTGGCCCAATCCGTCAGCATTATTGTCTTGGCAGTGCATTCTGATAACTTGAAGATTCGTTCACCTTTAAAAAGCGATAATTCTTGCAAATAAACTAAACTATGTTATTATGATTGCGTAGTGTAGTATTATCTACATTGGGAAAGGTATAGGATTAGATGCAAGGAAAAGTTAAGAAGTTCAACAAAGAAAAAGGCTTCGGTTTCATCGTCAACAATGACGGTAAAGATGTATTCTTCCATTATTCACAATTGAAGATGGATGGATTCAAAACAATCGAAGAAAACGCCGATGTTGAATTCGAGCAAGTCGAGACAGATCGCGGCTTGCAAGCTCAAAATATCAC
>CAZLWH010000042.1:4183-10944 GCA_964563265.1 uncultured Erysipelotrichaceae bacterium | reverse complement strand
TCGGATTCATAGACCGTTTTAGGCCAAAAGACCTCGACAAGACGGATACGTTCTCCGATGATCTGGCTTTTGAGGGTCCTGACGACCGTTTCTACTTCAGGTAGTTCAGGCATTATTTTGCCTCATACCAGGAATCTCCATAGGCTTCGGAGACTTCCATCGGGACTTTAAGGTTGACCGCATGGATCATGGCCGCTTTGATTTCGGTTTTGATGAGTTCAAGTTCTTCTTTAGGCACATCAAAGACCAGTTCATCATGGACCTGAAGGATCATCTTGGTTTTCAGTTTCTTATCTTTTAGGACACGATCTACCGCAATCATGGCCAGTTTGATGATGTCGGCCGCACTGCCTTGGATCGGCGCATTCATGGCTGCGCGCTTGCCGAATTCACGGACCTGATATGACTTATCGAAGAGTTCCGGGATCTCGCGTCTTCTGTTGAATAAGGTCTCAACATAACCCTGTCGCTGTGCTTCAAAAACCGTATTATCCATATATCGCTGAATGTTGGGGTACGAGGTCAAATAGGCATTGATGAATTGCTGGGCTGATTTACGGTCGGTTCCCAATTGGGTGGCCAAACCGAAATCAATGATGCCGAAATTGACGGCTTTGGCTTGTCGTCTCATGGCTGAGGTAACCTCTTGCGCTGACACATGGAACACATCCATGGCGGTTTTTGTATGGATATCCAGATTGGTCCTGAAGGCTTCGATCATGGCACTTTCATCGGCCATATGGGCCAAGACCCGCAGTTCGATCTGCGAATAGTCACAGGCATACATGAGGTTGCCCTCAGAGGGGATAAAGGCTTTGCGGATCCCACGCGATTCCTCATCGCGGACACTGATGTTCTGCAGGTTGGGATCATACGACGAAAGCCGTCCCGTTTGGGCTGTGGTCTGACTGTAAACGGTATGGATCTTATGATCGGCCTGGATGTATTTCTTGAGTCCTTGGGCATAGGTCGAATACAGTTTCTGATATTTACGGTATTCGATCAGTTTCACCACGATCGGGTGGGCATCCTGTAGGGCTTCCAAAACATCGATGGCAGTCGATTGTTTACGGTTTGAAGGCAGTTTCAATTCTTCAAAAAGCACTTCTGCCAATTGCTTGGGTGAATTGACGTTAAACGCGTGACCTGCCAAAGCGGTGATCTGAATCGATAATTCATTCAGTTTGGCCAAAGTTTCATCGGCGATTGTATTGAGGACTTCCTCATCGACACGGATCCCCTCTTTTTCCATATGATACAGGATCCTGATGAGTGGTTCTTCAACGGTATCATACAGAGTCTTCATGTTTTTGATGGTGATCTTTTCCAACAGATCCGGGATATCATTGGCCATTCTTTGCGCAATCAACCGAGATAAATTGATCGTATCATCGTTCAATACAGCTTTGGGATAATCCGGCCAGCCGAATTTGGCCTGTAAACGTTCGTAGGTATTGACGACAGAGTCATCAAGATACGCCAAGATCATCGGATCGATGAACGGCCCGTTGACCACAACGTTGGCCGCATCGCAGGCATGCAGGAAAGATTTCGCGTCATAGACGCGTTTTGGTTCCGTGTTAAGAAGATAGGCTATAATGTTGGGTTCTTGGTGAAGATCATCGGCTTTGACGAAACAGCTCAGTTTTCCGTCGGAGAATGCCAGTCCAAAAAACGGATGAGGCCAATCCGTATCCAGCCGATAATGCGGGAAGATATGGATGTTTTGGACCTGAAGGTCTTCAAAGCGGTCTCCGCTTTCAAGATGTTCGACTTTGACCTTTTCGGTCTTGATCAGTGACTTCATCTCATAGCGTTCAAAGAAAGCGTTGGCTTCACTGAGTGCAGGCTGATACACCATCTTCTCAAGCGGAAGGTCGATCTCAGCATCGGTCTTGATGGTCGCCAGCCATTTTGAGAACAGAGCTTGTTGCGCATAGGTCTCAACGTTTTCCTTGAGTTTGCCTTTGAGCTCATCTTTATGAGCCAGAACATTTTCGACGGTGACATAATCGGCCAAGAGTTTCAGGGCTGTCTTTTCACCGACTCCGGGTAAACCCGGGATATTGTCTGAAGCATCCCCCATCAGTCCTTTCAGATCACAGATCTGAGCGGGTTTCAGGGCCATTTCTTCCATCAAGGCTGCTTCATCCATTTTCTTGATTTCGGTCAATCCTTTTTTCATCAACCAGACCGACGTCGTTCTGTCGATCAGCTGAAGGAGATCCTTATCACTGGACAAAACATTGATGTCCCAATCGGGAAAACGCTTGACCAAAGAACCGATGATGTCATCGGCTTCCAGGCCGTCTTGCTGATAATGACAAAAACGGGCCGCATCGCAATAATCTCTGACGATGGGAAACTGCATCTTGAGCTCTTCGGGAAGAGCTTTGCGGGTTCCTTTATAATCTTCGTATTTTTCATGTCTGAAGGTTGGTTTACCGCTGTCCCAGGCGATCATCAAGGCTTGGGGCTGGACCAGTTCGATGGCTTTGGCCAGCATCGTGACAAAACCGTAGACCGCATTGGTATAGACGCCTTGACTGTTGGCGCTTAGACGGGTATACGCCGTCGCATAATAAGCTCTGAAAAACATAGAATTCCCATCCACCAAGAGCATTTTCTTCATAAACGATCTCCTCTCACTTTTTCAAAAGTGAATCCCTTGGGATTCACTTAGTCGATCGATTTCAAGACGTCGAGATTGTCATACATGATCGTCATGTAATCCCGTTTGTTTTCGGTGTCATCTGCACTCAGGAAAGCCAGACTGTGCAGACTGATCTCATCCAAACCTAGGTCGGCTTTGAGTGTCTCGAACAATACCTGCATATCTTCAGTCATCAAAGGGTCTTTGACGATGTATTGAACATTTTCATTTTTGATCTTCGCTTTGATCAAAGCCAGTTGAGCGGCGTTAGGCAAGGCACCATAACGTGACAGGATGATTGGATAGACCTTGACCCCATAGGCTTTCTGCCAGTTGCCAAAGGCAGGCATGAGGCTGACAATCGAGATGTCTTTATTTTTGATGGGCTGATAATTCGCATCCATGTTGGCAAGTTCAATTTCAAGATCGGAATAGTTTGCTTCGAAGAAGGCTTTTTCTTCAGGATAAGCGCTGATCAGCCATTTTTTGATCGTTGAGGCCATGGATGTCATTGTAATCGGATCAAGCCAGAGATAAGGATCGGTTTCATACATATCAATGGTGTCAAACTCAGTGCCGTCATAATAAGTACTGGTCACTGAAATCTCCTGATTGCCGATGATGCTGTTGGTATAGCGCTTGAAGGCATAGACGGCAGAGGTTCCCACCAGATCGACGATCTTGACGGCGCTTTTTTGAATATCATTCACGTGGGTTGAAATGTAGGGTTACAATTGTCCCATCTGAAAGAAGACATCCAGTTTATCAATGGCAGTTTTAAAATCGGCGATTGCAGGTGTCCGCAAGATACAGGTGCCTTCGCTCAACATCACGACATTGACTTTATCCTTAGCGATCCGTTTGACCAGATATTCAACGGGATAGGTTGAAACCCCGACTTGAAGCATGCTTAATTTACAGCCGCTAAGGCTGCTGAGTACGATTAAAGCGGATAAGAACAGGATCAAAAGTGTTTTGCGCATGACGGCTCCATTTCCAAAGTATTATAACACATTACGGCTTAGCAGTCGGATTCCAGCGTATGCTTTCACGCCGTTGGCGCTGCTTGACAAGCTTGTTTTGGGTTCTGTTTTTAACCCGGTTCAAGGCAATCAACAGGATCAAAAACGGGATATGTCCGATGAGCGTCATGAATTCCCGTTTGACAAACCAGGTCCCGATATTGATCTTGGTGACCAACATGACAAACAGAATCAGATAGGCCATAAACTCTTTGATGAAGAGTCCGATCGTTCCGATAAAGACTTGTTCAAATACGGATTCATTCAGCTGGTTGGACCAGACTTTGATCGCATAGATACTGATGGGAAATGCCAGGACATTTGAATAAGTCTGAAGCCGAATCAAATCGGTCAACAGGCCCAATAAGGCAGCAAACACAAGCGCACTTAGCATCGGTTTTTTCAAGGATACAAACAGATAGGCCAAAAAACCCAAATTAGGGACAAAAACCAGTCCAGTAAGGGCCGTGTCAATCGGAAAGATCAGCCGGATCACAGTATCAATCATGAACGCCCCGAAAACGAAAGCGAGGTCAATCCACATCGGTTACGCCCCGCTTAACGACTGCCACATAATTGAGATGACTGAAATCCGCCGCCGGAGTCACATAAAGCGTAACCCCGCCTGAATTTTGCTGTGTCTCGACTTTCGAAACTTTGCCAACCAAAAGACCACTGGGATAGGTCGCCCCCAAACCGCTGGAGATGACGGTCATCCCTTCGGTGATACTGGAATCATTCTGTAGAAGGCTCAGGACATAGGACCCGGAATTAACATCATAATATTCAAGCAAAGCCTCAGCAGTCAATACAGAAGAAACTTGGATCTTGACAGAGACTTTATTGAGTTCTTGTTCAGTCGTAAGCAATAAGACCCGACAGGTCTTGTCTGAGACATCTTTGACCTTACCGATCAGACCCGTGGAACTGATGACCGCATCATCGACTTCAACCCCGTCGGCAGAGCCGATATTGAGCGTGATGATATGATCAAAGGTATCTGAAGGTCGATTGAGCACCAAGGCGGCGATCAGATGATAATCGGTCATGGCCATTTTGAGATCGTTAAGGGTCTTGAGGTCTTCGATGTCTCGGTATGCTTCTTCCAATCTGGCTTGAAACTGTTCAAGCAGATCGATCTGTTGACGCAGGCGGTCGTTCTCTGCCTTAAGGGCATACAACGAAGATAAATCGGAAACAAAATCACTGATCGATTGGATCGGATCATCAAACAAGGTAACCCGCATACTGGAAATAAACCCGTACGCTGAGTTTCCGTAATCCTGAAAAGTACTGTTGAAACGCAGAATGCCTAAAAACAGGGATACAGCAAGCAGTATCCCGATCAGACGTACTAAAATTCGGTTCAGTGGTGAGAGTCGGTTCATGGTCTATTCTCTATTATAAAGAGCGCAGACCCATTGTTCAATCTTTTTTCAGTATTTGACGAAGGCTGGTATATCCGTAATGCGAGACGATCAGATGATCCAACAGCGGAATACCCATCGTATCCCCAGCTTCTTCCAGGACTTTGGTCACCAGATGGTCGTTTTCGCTGGGATTGACATCCCCACTGGGATGATTATGGACCACGATGATTCTTGCGGCAGAAACCTTCAAGGCTTCTTTATAGACTTCCCTGGGATGGACAATGGATCGATCCAAGCCTCCCATATACAGGATCTTATGACCGATGATGTGGTTTTTCGTATTCAGAAAAACCACCATGAACTGTTCCTGCTGAGAAGAACCCAATTCCTTTTTGAGCCAGTTGACCAACCTTGAGGGCTGATCGATCACATCGACCTCCATAGAGGCGTACTGAGCCATCCTGCGGCTGATCTCACACAAGGCCAGGATCTCGCTGGCTTTGGCCTGTTTGATCCCCTTGATCGTCAGTAAAGTATCCAGGTCCAAACCGGAAAGATGATTGATCGATCCGCTTAAGGCCAAAAGTTCTTTGGCCAGTTCTACCGAAGACTTTCCAGGGATGCCGGTTCGCAGAAGGATCCCTAAAACTTCCGCATCACTGAGTGACCTGACGCCCAAGGCTTTCAGTTTTTCTCTGGGTCTTTCGTTAAAACTTGTTTCTTTGATTTTCATCATAAAAAAGAGGACAAAGTCCTCATTTTCCCCAAGTCATTTCAATGCCGGGAATGGTCACTCTGCCTCGACCCGACGTGAACAACTTGTAGATGGCGGCAATACCAGCCACAATCGCTACATACAACAGTAAGCTTGAAGTTGTCATGGTGTCCTCCACCCTCTACTATGAGGACGGACGATTAATCCCTAAATGTCTCTTTCAATTCCTTGATTTGCTTTTCAAGACGCTCGATCGACGTCAAAATGGTCTTATCATCGACCGATTGAGTGCCCCATTGATAATGCTCCAAAAGATCGGCAGCACTCAGTACGATTGATTTGCTTAAACGGTTTCTATCCTCATATTGTTGATTCATAATAAAAGTATACCATACGTAAAAAATACGGTATACTTGAATTAAAAGAGGGTTAATTATGACTAAACCACGGTTGTCTTTGTTCGAGAAGTTAGCCTTTAGTCTGGCTGGAATGGGCCAAAACATCATCTATAATCTTGTCATCACGCTGATCATGTTTTATTATACCGATGTTGCACTGATCAAACCAGAAGTCGTCGCTTCGATCATGTTTTTTACCCGCCTCTGGGATGCGATCAATGATCCTTTGATGGGGATGTTGGTCGATAAGACCAAAACGCGCTGGGGCAAACTACGTCCTTACTTAATGGCCGTTCCCCTGCCTTTGGCGATCTTTACGATCTTGACTTTTACCGTTCCGAACATGAGCGATTCGATCAAGATCCTGTATGCGGTCATCAGTTATAATCTGTGGAGCATGACCTTTACCATTACCGATATCCCGTATTGGGGCATGTCTGTTGCGATCACGGAGAATCCTGAAGAACGCTTGAGTCTGATCACCATGGTCCGTATTTTCTGCAATATCGGGATGGCCATCGGGATCCTGGTCCCGCCGATCCTGATCAACAGTTTGGGTGGATCCACCGTAGAAAATCTGGCCGGTAATCAGCAAGCCTATCT
>CAZLWH010000042.1:3788-4173 GCA_964563265.1 uncultured Erysipelotrichaceae bacterium | reverse complement strand
CGCATCACATCTGTTCTTGTCGTCGCAGGTTCGATCATCGGGATCATCGGTTCTGCCTTATTTGCCTTAGCCGGTTTCGGAACCAAAGAACGGGTCAAACAAGTTAGTGAAGAAGCCCCGAAATTCAGGATCTTGGCAAAAAACAAACCTTTATTGATCCTTCAACTAAGCCGCGTCATGGGAGCTTTCCGTATGGTCATCGCGACCGCGGGACTCTATTTCGCCAATAAGAATCTGGCCAATCCCAACATGTATACCTTATTGGGAGGAACCTTGATCGCTTCCATGATCTTCTCGATGTTCTTCGCACCGAAATGTGTCCATCTTTGGGGCAAGAAAAACACCTACATCTATACGCTGGGTCTTGGCTTTGTCTCCCACATCA
>CAZLWH010000042.1:0-3778 GCA_964563265.1 uncultured Erysipelotrichaceae bacterium | reverse complement strand
TCTTCGGCTTACTGTTTGTCTGCGGGATCTCACTGGGTATCAATGATGTCGTCACTTATTCCATCGTCGGCGATACCGTGGATTACCTTGAACATAAGACAGGCAAACGTGCAGAAGGTATTGTTTTCTCACTGAACACCTTTACCACCATCCTACAAAGTGCCTTAGGGTTGGCCTTCATCGGCATCGTTCTCTCCTTTGTCGGTTACCGTGGTGACATCGTCGAACAGACGGACTTGGCCTATGCGGGGATCTATTCCCTGCTGTCTCTGTTTCCGGCGATCTCATGTGCCCTCAGTATCATACCGATGCTGTTCTACAAGTTCACCAAAGAGGAACACGATCATATCCTTGCTGAGCTTCATCCGATCGAATAAATACCAAGGCATCGAAAGATGCCTTTTTTTATGGGTTTTTCAACCTGTAAAGAAGGACAGGAATGTAAAGATTCAATCAATTCTTTCAGGTTGACCTATGAGGTTTGCTATAATGATGTCATGAACTTACCTTTAGCCCTGTTTTTCGACATTGACGGAACCCTGCTGGATTCCAAAACACATTCGATTCCAGAATCAACCATCACCGTGTTGAACACCTTGGCAGATCGAGGATACACCATTTGTATCGCCTCCGGACGTTCGGCGTTAATGGTCAAGGATCTGAATCTTCATGGTTTGGTCCCCTGGAAATACATCATCTGTGGTAACGGACACGTAACCTTGGATGAACATTTTAACGTTATCCGCCAGCTTTTCGTACCACCCGAAACGATTAAGGCCTTAGTTGAAAGAGCCAATCAGCATGGTATTGTCGTCTCATTGGATGGACCCGATGGGTCATTGTTGACCAGAGAACCCGATGAGTATGTCTTTACATCGCATGCCTATTATCACGAACCCATTCCTGAATTCAAAGCATATCAAAACGAACGCATCGATAAGATCATCATCTTTGAAAAAGAAGGCTTTGACTGGTCAATCTTTGCTGATCTGCTCGATTTCGAAATCAAACCGACCATGACAACGGCTGCCGATGTCATGCTGAGCGGGGTATCAAAACACAGTGCCATCCTGGATGTGCTGAAAACAAACAATTACCCGGACTACTATATTGCCTTTGGAGATTCAATGAATGATTATGAAATGCTGAATCATGCCCCGATCAGTGTCGCCATGGGCAACGCCGTTGATGAAATAAAAAAGATAGCCCATTATGTTACCGATGACGTCGATCAGGACGGCATCGCCAAGATGCTGAAACAGCTGGGCTATCTGTAAGATTATTTGCAGATGAGATCCAAAACGGCTTTGGCCGTTAATTCAAGGTGGTTATCCACCTTGTTTTTTAATCCCAGACCGGTGTAGATCTCTCCTGTATGGACATTGGTATCATCCAGTGCTTTGAAGTAGAAATCGATCAGCGGATCACATAAGGCTTGATCCTGCATGGGTCCAAAAGGATTGGCGAAATAAGTGGTCGATAAACCGATCTCATGGGTCGTTGCCATGGCCATCCGTTTGCCTTCAACAAAGACCTGTTTGAGGTCTGAGGCACGATCAGCCACCAACAATCCGGTATGATCGACATAGTTGTTGGCGTAGAAGAAATAATCGACCTTATGGCTCTTGACGATTTCCTTATACGTGTTGACAGGAATGACGACGCGCGCATTGATGGCCGACTCCGGATTCATGAAGATCGAGCGATCCATGGTTTTATACGGCGACCCTTTATCCAGGTCATCCAAACGGATGAAGGCTCCGATTTCAGTCCCTTGAGCGACCAATAGGTCGTTTTCTAGATGGAATGAACCCATATCATCAAAGATGACGTCCATCCCGACGAGATCATCCCTGCCCAGCAACTGCATGGCTTCGATGGTTTCTGATTTACCGGCACCGCTGTCGCCCATGAAGACGACGCCGACTTTACGGCCATCTTTGAAGTTGACGTTGATCATCGATCCGTGGATCGGCAACCAGCCTTTTTTCATCATGATGGCATTATGTACCGTCAGCACCATTTTCTTCATATAGCCGAAGTATTCGATACGGGTCTGATACGGTACTTTGCCGACCCACAATTTGTGTTTCTCATCATAGGTATAGGTGCATTCATCACCTTTGTCTTTGAGACCAAACAAGACGATCCCGTCAGGACGTGTCTTGAGGACTTCATCATCACTGGCCAATTCAAACAGATTGGCATTGGCGATCCCGGAGAAGGTAAAGTCGATGTGAACATAGATCAGAATCAAAAGGCTTCCGACTTTGGCCGGATAACAATACCATTCTTCTTTATCCAAAGTCAGTCCGTCAAACGGATTGACATTGACCGGTTCAAAAGAACCGACGCGCTTGGAACTTCTGGGATGCAATAAAAGCGGGGCCCGAATCAGCATACTGTCCACAAACGGAATGCCTTTTAGGGCTTCATAACCATCAAAGATCGGCCATTTGACGTCTTTAAGGACCATAGACGCATTCGTACCGGCCTGAAGTTGGCGGTAGACTCTATTTTTGTGACCCTGAAGTTTTTCCTGGATCCCGCGGTAAACAGACAGGATCAAAGCATTGAATTTGGTATCCGCTTCGATGAAGTTATTGACTTGCCCGGAATGCGAGGATGAGATCTTGATGGTGGAACAGCGCTGCAGAGAACGCCAATTGTTGTACCAATCTTCAATCAAGGTGTTAAAGCGCGGCAAATCCGCCAATAGCGGATGTTTGACTTCTTCGACATCCAAGACCAGAAGCAGTTTCAGTACCTTGACCAGCTGGTTCAAGGCTTCCCCTTCTGATAATCCCTTGGTGAGCCAATCATAGCACTCTTTGTTTTCAGTCTTCAGGGTATTCATATAATGACTCATCATTTTCCTGAAACTGTCGGATGAAATAAACTCATCGGTCGTCTGGGCGAAGAAGGTCGAGAAGTTGATTATGGCAGTATTGTCTTTGATATAAAGGGCTTGTTTCATCGTGAATCTCCACACTATTGACCTATTATATCAAAAAAACCTAAGCATGCTTAGGTTTTTATTTTATTCATGATCCACTGTTCAACCTCTTCGATACCCAAATGTCTAAGGGCAGAAAAGAGAATGACATTGCTTCCGAAACGCAACTGGAGCTCTTTATTGGTCTTCATTTTCTCGGATTGGTTCAGCTTATCGGCTTTGGTCGCCACGATCAGGATCGGAAATCTCTGGCCGGTCACATACTCCAGCATGTCTTCATCATCGACCGTCAGTCCATGTCGGCAATCGATGACTAAGATGACCGCACGGATGTTCTTTCGGGTATTGAAGTAATCTTCCATCAAGGTCCCATAGGACTTCAATTCGGCTTTGGATCGGTTCGCATAACCGTAACCGGGCACGTCCACCATCGATACCAGATCTTCGACCTGATAGAAATTGATGAAACGGGTCTTGCCTGGACGCTTTCCGACATAAGCCAAGGATTTCTGTTTACACAGGGCATTGATGAAACTGGATTTACCGACATTGCTTCGTCCGGCCAACACCAATTCAGGCAATTCCGTTTCCGGAAAACCTGTTTTGGCGACCGCTGTGGTCACAAAGACGGCTTGCTGAAATCCCGCCATCAGACCACCAAAGCTTCTTTAAGCACTTGTTCCATGTTTTCTACAGGAACGAAGGTAATGGATTCCTTGACGATCGGGGCCATTTCATCCAGATCCTTCACATTGAGCTTAGGGATCAGGATCTTGGTGATGCCGACACGGTGGGCCGCCAAAGATTTCTCTTTGAGTCCGC
>CAZLWH010000041.1:10215-11066 GCA_964563265.1 uncultured Erysipelotrichaceae bacterium | reverse complement strand
GGAGTTGATGACTTGGTTATAGGACAGTTTAATGATTCATTTCCGCCGATGATTCTGGCCGGAATCCGTCATACCACCGCCGGAACGATCATGCTGAGTGTGGCCTTGATCAGAAAAGATGCCTTTCCAAAACCCAAAGAAGCCTTATTCTCCGTGTTGATCGGACTGATGATGCTACTTATCGGCAATGGCTTGGTGACCTTAAGTGAGAAGACCGTCCCGTCCAGTATCGTATCTCTGGTCATCGGAGCGGTTCCGTTATGGATCATCCTGATCAACTGGAGCTTTGGGGATAAGAAACGTCCGACCTTGTTTCATATGATCGGGGTCATCTTAGGCATCCTAGGCATTGCCTTACTGGTCGTTTCCTCTCAACAGGACATCAGTACCCGGATCGAACCGGTGGGATTGATCTTGGTGTTGATTGCGGCGACCTCCTGGGCCGGCGGTTCCCTGGTTTCAAGGAATGCGGTCTTACCGAAGTCTCCTTATATGAATTTATCGATCCAGATGCTAAGCGGTGGCCTGTCTCTATTGATCTTAGCTGGCTTAAGAAGCGAATGGGCCCAATTTGATGTCTTGGCCATCACTACGAATGCCTGGCTGTCCTTGTTGTATCTGATCTTCTTTGGATCGATCATTGCCTACAGTGCCTACATCTGGCTGTTGAAGAACGTGGATCCGACCTGGGTCTCGACTTATGCTTTCGTCAATCCGATCGTGGCTGTCTTTCTGGGCTGGCTCTTGGCGAAAGAAAGCTTAAGCTCCAACACCTTGATCGCAGCGATGATCATTGTCGTATCGATCTTCTTTATGACCTTTACCTTTAAAAGAAAAGCTTATTCTCACCA
>CAZLWH010000041.1:0-10205 GCA_964563265.1 uncultured Erysipelotrichaceae bacterium | reverse complement strand
GATGTCAATCAGACTTACTTTTTCAACACCGAAACGGCTTCTGAGATCACTCATCAGATCTGCCATACTGAGGTTGAGATTCAGGATATCCAAGGTCAGGATGACACTGGCTTTATCACGGATCGGAACCGTCTGGGTGATCGTGATGACATTGGCCTCATGATCGCTGATACAGCGCAAGACATCCGACAAGACCCCGTGCTGATGATTCAGTAAAAGATTCATGACGGCTTTGCGTGTGCTGCCGACTTCTTCAGGCAGAAACACATAGTCTTTGTACTTATAGTAAGTCGAACGGGAGATGTTGACCCGTTTACAGGCTTCGCTGACTTCTTTGATTTCACCGCTGCTGATGAGTTGTCTGGCTAAAATAACTTTCTCAAAGAAAGCCGGCAGGATCTTTTTATCGACCAAAAGCAGATCACGGCTCATTTTAGGACTCGATCCTTAAGCCAATGGTATCCACAGGCAGCTCGATGAGTTTGAATTCATGTCTGAGGGTATTCAGTTTGGCTTGGATCGCGTGGACATCGGCTTGTTTATTCAGGATGATCCCGATCGTCGGACCGGCCCCTGAGATGTATGAACTCTTGATCCCGTGTTCTTCCAGAATCGAAAGAACGCTTTCTGACTGATAGATCAGCGGATAGCGGTAAGGATGATGCAGGGTATCCTGCAGACACAGATCGAGTTCTTTTTGTTTTGCGTATTCTATGGATTTAAGCAGGATCGGCAAGCGAGACAGATTATGGACCGCATCACTCAATAAGACCTTATCCGGTAAAGCCAAGCGGGTCAAGGAGGTCAACAGTTCGAAATCCGGGACGACGAAATAAAAGCGGATGTCGGGATGGATCGTGAAGTGTTCGGTAAAGACTTCCCCATTATGGATCAGTGAAGCGCATAAGCCCCCATAAAGGGCAGGGCAGACATTGTCCGGATGGCCTTCCAGTTTCGTTGCGGCCAAGGCAATGTCCTCAAAGGTATATGGAACGTTGTGAAGCAGCTGAGCAGCGATGATCCCGCCGATGATGAAGCTGGCGCTGCTGCCCAAACCGCGCGCGACCGGGATATCGGATTGGATATGGATATGAAGGGTCTTGGGTTTCTGGTTGAGTTCTGCGACGCGATGGACATACGCCTTATAGAAGAGATTGTGCTCGTTGGCGTAAGCAGGCGGACAGCCCGTTATCAGGAAGCTGTCGCTTTCTTCAACGGTGAAGGTCGCATACAGCTGTAAAGCGATGCCCAGGGTATCAAATCCTGGACCCAGGTTGGCTGAGGTTGCCGGCAACTTAATTTTGATCATGGTGCTCCTTTGCTTTGACCAAGGTGAAGAGGTCTTCTTTTTTGACCGTCAGGGGATGACGGATCGGTTCATGGTGTAGATTCAATAGGCGTTTCGGACAAGCTTGAGGACTGAGGCGTCTCAAGGCTTCCAAATCATCGAAATCATTGCCTGAGACACTTCTGCCTAAGGCTTTCAGTACGGTCGAGGGGAATTTAAAGGGGGATGCCGTCGCGCAGACGATGAGCGGCTCATTGCCGTGATGATCCAGTGCGGCTTTGACCCCGATGGCGCTGTGAGGGTCCAATAGAGTCTTGTGTTTCTCGAATTGAGAGAGGATGGTCGCGTTGACGTCATCTTCTGAGACCCAAGTGGCCGTAAACAAGGTCTTTATCGATTCAAACAGCGCTTGTGGGACGTGATAATGTCCGTCTCGATTGAGCTGATCCATCAGAGATAAAATCAAAGGGCTGTCATGATCAGACATCAAAGCCAATAAGCGTTCCAGATTACTGGACACCAGGATATCCATCGACGGTGACGTCGTCGTCATAAATGGTCTTCTGCGGTCATAGATCCCGCTTTGGATGAAGTCGGTCAGGACCTTGTTCTCATTGGAGGCACAGATGAGTTGTTTGATCGGAAGACCGCTTTGTTGGGCTAAGTAAGCAGCCAGAATATTGCCGAAATTACCGGAAGGAACACTGAAGCTGACTTCGTCGCCCAGGTTGATCACGTTTTGTCTCACCAGATCGAAATAGGCTTGATAGTAGTAGGTCAGCTGGGGGATCAAACGTCCGATGTTGATGGAGTTGGCGGAAGACAAGGCCAGATCAAACTCGTTGGATCGGGTGAATATTGCTTTGACGGCTTGCTGCGCATCATCGAAATTCCCGTCGATCCCATAGACAAAGCTATTCTTTCCGGATCGTGTCGTCATCTGGCGTTTCTGGATCTCGCTGATGCCTACGGCCGGATAAAAGACGGTGATGGTAAACCCGGGGACGTTTTCGAAGCCAGCCAAGGCGGCTGAACCGGTATCGCCGGATGTTGCGGTGAGGATATGGGTGGTTTCTGTGACCCCCAGCGCTTCTTTGGCTTTGGCCATCAGATGGGGCAGGATCGATAAAGCCACATCCTTAAAGGCCGCGGTGGGTCCGTGATAGAGTTCCAGGATAAACAGATCCCCGGATTTCGTGATCGGCGTTATCGCTTCATCGTCAAACTTGTCTTTATAGGCTGCGTCAACCAAGTCTTTTAAAGTTTCTTTTCCGTAGTCATCAAAATATCCAAACAGGATCTCACTCATGAGTCCTTTAAAATCGAGATCTTTCAGCGTCGATAAGTCAAAGTGAGGAATCCGTTGTGGGATATATAAGCCCCCGTCACTGGCTAAACCATCCAAAATGGCTTGGTGGCTGTTGACGGTCAGGGCTGAGTGTCTTGTTGATGAATATTGCATGTTGTTTGTTGAGTTGTTTCCCACTCTATGATAAAATGTTTCTCATACAAATACAAGTGTATTTGATACAAAGACATGAAAAAATTGAACATTGGATTACTGGGTTACGGAACCGTCGGAAAAGGCGTTGAATTCCTTTTAAAAAATGAACCAAACTTGAGCCTTCAAGTGATTTTCAGACGAACTGGTAAAGCAGACGGACCTATGATGACCGATCAGATCGAACGGGTGATCCAAGATCCAATGATCGATACGATCGTTGAAGCCATGGGAGGCTTAGAACCGGCCCATACCTATCTCACAGAGGCGTTGAAAAACGGAAAAAACGTCATCACGGCGAATAAAGCCTTGGTCAATGCGTTTGGGGATGAATTGAATGCCTTAGCGATCAAACACAAGGTTTCATTCTTATTCAGCGCTGCCTGCGGCGGCGGGATCCCTTATCTGCCCACCATGGTAGAAGCACTAAAAAAAGAAAGCATCGTGTCTGTCGGAGGCATCCTCAACGGAACCACCAACTTCATCATCGATAAGATGGAAAGGGAAGGCTTAGCCTTTGAGGAAGCCCTCAAACAGGCTCAGGCTTTGGGTTACGCCGAAGCGGATCCAGGCAATGATCTCAACGGAACCGATACGATGTTGAAGCTTCGCTTAGCCTTTGCGGTAGGGATGGGACGATGGATCAACCAAGACTCGATCGATATCACTGGGATCAGTACTTTGAAGGCCAAAGACATCGAAGTCTTTAAACAAAGACAGTGGTCGATCAGACTCCTGTGTTTTGGTAAAACAGGCTATGGCTTATTCTCAGCAAGGGTTGAACCGACCGTGATCGAGTTCAACAGTGAATATGCCTCGATTCTAGAAAACAACAATCTGGCCTGGTTTAAGACCTCGTCAAATCAGAAAACGATCCTGAAAGGTCAAGGTGCCGGCAGTCTTCCGACAGCCTCCAACATCCTGCGTGACCTCAACGTCATCCAAAATACGACACAGCGCTTTCTGTGGGAACCCATGAAGACAGAAACCGCAGACAACAGTTCGGTTTCTCATCCGTATTATGTCCGCTTGAAGAAAGGCATCCCATCTGCGTTGTTGGAGCTCAACCAGGTCGAAGTGTGGGAAGATGACCACTGGGTTTATCGCATCACCACCAGGATACCGGTCAAAACCATGCATCAAGAAATGAAATCATTAAGTCTGCAAGGCGAAGTCTTCTTTGCGGGGATCAGTGTGGGAGGTCACCATGAAAGTCTCTAAATTCGGCGGTTCGTCATTGGCGAATGCCATCCAGTTTGAAAAAGTCAAAAAGATCGTGTTAAGCGATTTGTCACGAGAAATCGTGGTCGTATCAGCACTCGGAAGAGAAAGCAGTGCCGATCATAAGATCACGGATCTTTTATATCTGACCCATGCGCATCTGACCTATGGGGTCAGTGTCGATGAGATTTTTGAGGAGATCCGTCAGAAGCATTTTATGATCCATCACGCTCTGAATCTGGATTTTGATTTAGAAGGCGAGCTCGCTAAGATCCGTCAGAGCCTTAAGAAAAACATGGAGATCGATGAATTGGTCTCGCGGGGCGAATACCTCAGTGCCCAACTGATGGCGTCTTATCTGGGGTATCATTTTGTGGATGCGAAAGATCTCATTTGTATCGAATATGACGGACAGATCGATACCGAAAAGACGTATGAAAAGATTAGAGCAGCCCATAAGATGCATTCCAAACTGGTCATCCCCGGATTCTACGGTGTCTTGCCCAATGGGAAAATCAAAGTCATGAGCCGAGGCGGATCCGACATCACGGGCTCTTTGGTGGCTGCAGCTTTGGATGCGGAGGTCTATGAAAATTGGACCGATGTCTCCGGCATTCTGATGGCCGATCCCAGGATCGTGCCTTCCGCCAAACCCATCCATAAACTGACGTTTTCAGAACTGCGTGAGATGGCCTTTATGGGCGCTTCTGTTTTGCATGAGGAATCGATCCAACCGGTCAAAGAGAAAAACATCCCCCTCAATATCCGTAACACCAATGAGCCGGATCATCCCGGAACTTTGATCCTCAACACCATCGATGAAGACAGCAACAAAGCCCACTTCATTACCGGCGTGACCGGTAGACAAGACTTTACCGTCCTGAGCGTCTATAAGGAACACATCTCAAAATCCCCACAGGTCATCCGTGATGTTTTGGAAATCCTGGAGCACTTTGAATGTCCTTTGGAGCATCTGACCATGGGCATCGACAGCTTCACGATCGTGGCCGCCACCGTCAACATCAAAGACCGCCTCTATGACATCATCGCCGACATCAAAAAACAATGTGTACCGGATAAAGTCGTCATTGAAGAAGACCTCGCCTTGATTGCTGTCGTTGGACGGCGCATGAAGGAAACCCCGGGGGTCAGCGGTAAACTGTTCAGTGCCATGGGCCAAAACAGCATCAACATCCGCATGATCGCCCAAGGGACCGATGAGATCAGCATCATCGTTGGGATCAGCAATGCGGACTACATCAAAACCATTCAGGTCTTATACGACCAATTCATCGGCCAATAAACAAAAACAAACACGCAGGACAAAGTCAGTCCTGCGTGTTTATTTGAAGGGCCACTCGTGATAAAATACCTTCAAGGAGAATCCTCATGACCAAAGAACAATACCTGCAGGCCCACAATGCCTATCAAGAGAAAGTCGCCGCGTATACCCTGGCATTAACCACCCTAAGCTGGGATGCCTATACGATTGCCCCTAAGAAAGGTGCCCCTTACAGAAATAAGATGGCAGCGTATCTTTCCGGTGAGCTCTTCAGCATCACCACTGATCCCACCGTGATCGAGCGCCTCGAAGCAATGTCTACACTGGACTATGACGAAGCCACCAACCATGAGATCGCACAGATGAAAAAAGAGATCGACAAGACCCGTTATATTCCCAAAGAGGTCTATGTCTCCTACAATAATCTCGTCCGTAACGCCAATGACATCTGGGAAGAAGCCAAGTCGACTTCCAATTATGAACTGTTTAAACCGATCCTCAAGCAATTGATCGATCAGACCAAACAGATCATTGCCTATCGTAAAGATTCCAGAAGTGTTTATGAACAGCTTTTGGATGATTATGAGACCAACATGGGCACCAAAGAATACGATGCCTTCTTCGATAAACTGCGTTCAGACATCGTTCCTTTGATCAAAAAGGTCAAAGACAAGAAACTGACCAGACCCGCATGGCTCAGTGCCTTGGTCCCCTTGGATCAGCAGGCCAAAGTCGTGGAACGTGTGGCTCAATACCTCAATTATTCGAAGGACTCTGGTCAGATCAGTCTGTCCGTTCATCCGTTCTCTCAGGATTTCAGTGCCCATGACAATCGCGTTACCGTCCGTTATCTCGAAAATAATTTCACCTCCAGTATCTTTGCCTTGATCCATGAGGTCGGTCATGCGACCTACAACGGTCAAGTCAATGAAGCGTATGACGGACGCTATATCCGTAAATCGATGACGTTTGGCCTTCATGAATCTCAATCACGATTCTTGGAAAACATGTTGGGAAGAAGCAAAGCCTTCTGGGAAAGCCTGTATCCGGAAGTACAGTCCTTTATTCCCTTATTGAAGAATGTATCTCTGGATGAATTCATCTATGGGATCAACTTTGTCGAACCGTCATTGATCCGAATCGAAGCCGATGAACTGACCTATCCGTTGCATGTCATGGTCCGCTATGAAATCGAAAAGGGACTTTTTGACGGTACACTGAGTGTGGATCATTTAGATCAGGTCTGGGCCGATAAGATTGAAGCCTATCTTGGGGTCAGACCGGCCAATGCGGCAGAAGGCGTCCTGCAGGATGTCCATTGGTCAGGAGCCATGTTTGGGTATTTCCCGACCTATGCCTTGGGTTCAGCCTACAGTGCCCAATGGATGAAAGCCTTAAGGCAGGACGTGGATGTTGAAAAAGCACTGAGAACCAATGATTTCGCCACGATTAAGTCATGGCTGGCGAAGCATGTCCATACGCATGGGGGCGTTTATGAACCAAAAGAACTGCTGATTTCGGTCACCACAGAACCGTTCAATCCTCAATATTATGTGGATTATCTCAAAGATAAAGTCACCAGACTCTTTGACTTAGAGTCTGACAGATAACCTTCACTGTATTTTTACGGATTTCAGTTTATAATGATGATGTCCGAAATCACCGTTGGTGGGGATCAGGTTGAGATTTTCGAGTCACGCAGGAGGTACTATGCGAAAAATAGCAGTAATCGTATTGGCGGTGCTGATGATGAGCGCTTGTTCAGCCGCTGAAAAACCGGGCTTCAAAGCCACGGATGCCAGCATCACCGTTAACGGAAAGACCCTTACTCCAGGCATGGATTATACAGACCCACTCGTTAAAGACTGGGACGAATACGGCGAAATAGACAGCTGCGCCTATATTGGGAAAGACCGTACCTATACCTATACCGACTTTATCGTGTTCACTTATCCCGATGAAGGCAATGATTATATTTTGGAGATCGAATTGGGCACTGATTTAGCGACTGGAAAAGGCATCAAGGTCGGATCGACTCTGGCTGATATTGAAGCCAAATACGGCACCGAGTATGAGACCAAAGGCCTCAATGTGACCTATACGTCAGGACAGACCCAATTGATCTTTAATGTGGTCAGTGATAAAGTAGCCAAAATCAGATTGAAATACGTAACGGATTAATCATGTCTAAGCGTCAATTGAAAAAAAGTATCAAGTGGGGTGCCGCTGTCCTTGTGACGGCCTTTTTGGCATTGGCCATCACCGTCTTTGTTTTAAATCAGGTCTCGGTTAAACCCTCAGTCAATTGGGAACAAGGCACTGCCCTCAGTATTACCGGCGATGACTTTTTTACCCATCTGTCCAAAGATAAGCATCCGGTCATTCAGACCAATCTTACGACCGTTGATACACAGGTCAAAGGCACTTATGAGATCGTCTTGACCTTAGACAACAAGACCTATAAATCCAAGCTCGTCATCGTTGATACGACAGCTCCAACGGCAGAAACACGGGAAGTGACCGTGGAAGTTGGAGGAACGGTCACCACAGATCAATTCATTCTGTCCACGAGCGATCTGGGTGAAGTCACCGTTTCATTTAAATCACAACCCAATCTCAGTGAAGTCAAGGATGTGATCGTAACACTGGTTTTGAGCGATGACTCCGGTAATTCTGCCGAAGTCACGGCCGTGGCCCACGTGGTCAACGATCTGACCCCGCCTGAGATCACCATCGATAAACCCTTGTATCTTCAAGTCAATACAAAGAATCCCGATTATTGGGCTTATGCGAGCGCTACGGATCTAAAAAGTACAATCGCAGAAAAGACCTTTAGTGATCCAAATGTCAACCTGAATAAAGTCGGTGTCTATTCTGTCAGCCTGACCGCGAAGGACAGTGCTGGCAACATGGCTGTCGTATTGCGTGATGTCCATGTGGTCTATAAGGCCACGTACTTGACCATGCAGGCCCTATGGAGTCCCGACAACAACCAAGCCGAAGCAGTGGCCCAAGCTGTTTACGATCAGATCATCACTTCATCCATGACCCAACGTGAAAAGATGCGGGCTGTCTATGATTACCTGTTGAATGAGATGACCTACCGTTCGAATTACTCCAACGACTACAACATCGATTCCTTCAATAAGATGGATGATTATGCCTTAAGCGGCTTCAATAATCTATACGGGAACTGCTTCAATTATGCGGCGATGGCGGCCATCCTGTTGGATAAGATCGGGATGGAAGTCACCCTGATCAAAGGGGAAGGCTACTCCTATTCGGCAGAGACCCACTTCATCCTTCATTACTGGATCCTGGTCAATGTCGATGGGAAGACCTATCATTTCGATCCCTTGTATGAATGGCTCTACAAACGCATCGATAAGGTCAAAGATTTCTTCTTGGTTAAAGATGCCCAAGTCTATGATCTGACGCATCGCTGGGATACCACACTGTATCCGGTTACCCCGAAATAAACAAACAAAAAGTCCGAAGTTTCGGACTTTTTTATGGTTTCAACAGGGTGGCTTTCAGATCACTGATCAGCTGGGCAGTTCGGATCTGGACCCCTGTATCGTTGAGATGATAATGGGTATCGAAGAAGTATTCATCGGCCATCAGATAATCATCAAGGTTTGAAATAATGGGGATCCCAATGGATCGTAAGGCACTTAAATAGCCTTCGATATCGGATGCGGGATCTAGGTTGAGTTCATTGAGGACCGGGAAAGAAAAGACAACGCTGGCCCCCGCCGCTTCGACATCCTTCAGATACTGTTTGAAATAGGCGGTGAACTTCTCATCGACCAAGTCGGGACTTATTGTGATCATTTCATCATAAGCCGAATTATTCATGATGTTTTCAGGTCTTGCTGCGATCACATCGCCGTACGCATTGAAATTGGCGCGGCTATAGATTCCCTCATAAACCAAACGTTTTCCCATCAGGGTGTTGATGGCTCGGTTGAAGGTATACTCCGGCAAAGCAGCCAAGGTCGATCCCCACAAACCAGGATCTAAATCACTGCTTAATGTCCAATCGATTTCCAAAGTATGCAGAATCGATTCTGTGTCTGTGGATCCGTCATAGAGATCATATTCCAATCCAATGACGATCACATCCCCTGGATTCAGGTTATCCAAAGCCATATTTGTATAGAAACGATACCCCAATCCGGCATGCAGGCCCAGATTGACCGTTGCATAGCCTGTCTCTGTTTGGATCCGTTCAGAATCCAAACCAAAGGCGAAATTACTCCCGGCAACCAGAATGATCTTGGGATCTTCTAAACTCATCAGACGGGTCTTTTTATCGATGGCTGCCGCATTGTAGCTGGTCAGCGGTGTTTCTACCCAAGCAAAAACAAGCACCGTCAAAAGCGCCCAAGCAAGGGTGATCAAACCAAACATCAAGAATAATCGAACGAAGAATTTTTTCATGGGGAGGTCCTTTAGAACTGGAAGTAAATAAAGGCTTTACTGGTTACGGAAGTATAGGTCATGATCATCAGTAAACCGATAAGCACATAGAGTGCTGTCCTTTGGTACAAAGGCTTGCTTTGGATCCGCTGGATCAGATCGGTTTTAAGATTCGAGAAATCAAACAGGAACAATAAGCCTATGATCAACAGGATCCTGATCCCTTCCGGATCAGAAAAACGCAAGGCTGCCCCACCATCTTTGAAGTAGGTCAACGGGGAAGCGATCCCGGCAAACATCGACCCATACACATACAGGGCATCTTCCAAGGAATTGGATCTGAATAAGACCCAGGAGATCATAACCAAAGAGAAGGTCAAGATTGTCTTGAGGACGGCCTTCAGCCAAGCAGGAAGGGCTTTATTGGGAGTCCTGTGTTTGGTCAAGCGATAGATCACGGTTTCGATCACCATAAAGGTCCCGTGCATGGC
>CAZLWH010000040.1:2309-11115 GCA_964563265.1 uncultured Erysipelotrichaceae bacterium | reverse complement strand
ATGATGTTGAAATGAGCCATGTGGTTTGTAAATGCATTATCATCAACATGTTCTTTGTATTCATCCGGTCCTACGACGTCATTGATGTGATAGTGTTGGTCAGCCTCATCGAATTCAAGTCTGGAGATCCAAAATACAGTGGTATCAAAGATGATCTCGTAGCCATACTTGATCATGAATTCTTCATCACCGGTAATCTTGTAGTACTGCAAGACTGCGAAAGCAATATCCGATGTAATGTGCTGTTCAATAAAACCTGACCATATTTTGGTTGATTCGCCGGTAACGATGTCCACTGCACCCCAAATGGGCGTAACTTCGCCGTCATCTTTCAATGCGGATTCCCATGGAAACATTGCCCCACGAAAGCTGTTTTCTTTGGCTTTCTTGCGAGCACCGCTGAGCGTGATGTATCGATATTCAAGAATGGTACGCGCATTGGAAGGATGCTGATAGATATAATAGGGCAACATAAAGATTTCTGTATCCCAGAACACGTGGCCTTTATAGCCTTCGCCGGTCAGTCCTTTGGCAGGGATACTCACTTGATTGTCATGATAAGGAGTCATGATTCTTAGGTGATATTGCGCAAAACGAATGGCCAATTGATCATAGTCATCGTCAGACTCAATCGTTATGGGCGCTTCATCCCAAACCTGTTCATTCCATAGATCCGAACTTTCTTTTAACAGTGCCTCATAGCCAAGGTCATGGGCACTTCGTAACGCACTGAGGCTGCTATCAGTAAGGGCAGCCAAGCTGATCCCCTCATTGTCTTTATCCTTATCCGTCACAAAGGAAGATATTTTATCAATGCGTAAAACGCTTCCTTGCTCTATTGAGAACTCATACTCAAGATCAATGATCCGTCGACCAGCACTGACATGCCCAGCCTGAGTGTGTCTATTTCCATCGATAAAGAATCGATGAGACGATTGGACCATCAGATTAATGTTGCTTTGGGTTGTTTGCTGCTGAATGTGCAGCACTTCATTATCAAACAATCGTTTCTCTAATTTTGTAAAATGTTGAACACCCGAGTTTGTCACAGAACTATCGATTCCCGAAATCAATTGGATCGAAACAGACGCATCGAGGGGTTTGATCGTCACTGTCTGAGCACTGATGTGAATTCTTTTGAGTGAGATGAATCGCTTAAGTTCAAGTTGAAAACGTTGTCCGTCGATCTCCCAAAGGATATCCCGGGTCACTTCACCATTTCTGACATTGATGGTTTTGATACAGTGATGGATTATTCCTTGATTGAGATCAAATCGATGCCCATTCAATTTAAAGGTGAGGGCAAAGACATCCGGAATATTGGCGAGTTCTGTAACTTCACTTTCATCTGCGCGATTGAAGATGCCCGCAATGAAGGTATTTCTCGTTTCACCAAAATACTTTTCCTCATTGGCAGCGCGACATCCAAGATAGCCGTTACCGATCGCCATGATGGTTTCAGTTTTACCAAGGTAGTCAATATTAAAACCCTCTTGTGAAACCAGCCAGTTTTTATTTTGATCTATGCCCTTATTGTAATTCATGAGTTCTCCCGAAACGTTTCGGTTCGAAACGTTTCGGACATAGTATACCACCCAATATTTATTTTGCAAGTATATTTCAAAATTATGTCTAAAATTGTATGAGTCTCATAATCAACCGAATTATTGCAGATGCCTAAAGATTCATTATCCTGTTTAGGAATTAATGGAGGAGTCTATTTCGCGCACACTGTCGCGGAGTATTAATTGGTGATCTTGTACAACGCGGATACTATCAACTTCGCCTTGGATCATTCGATAAAGCACCTGAGCTGCTTCATACCCTTTGCTATAAAAATCTTGGTGAATTGTGGTCAGACTTGGCGACAGATGTTCCGCCAAAGGATTATCATCAAATCCAATAATCGAGATATCCTTCGGGATCGCTTTTCCCAGTTCTCTTATCGCACGGTATGCACCGCAAGCCATCATATCACTGGCGCAAAAAATCGCCGTCACTTCCGGATGAGACTCAAGCAATGATTTTGTTTCAGAATAGGCTTTGCTTTCTAGGAAATAACCGCATTTAATGTAATCCTGCTTCAATTCAATCTTCGCATTACGCAGTGCTTCTTCATAACCGCTTTGTCTGGGAATACTGACCTCAGCACTTGGTCGTCCGGTCAACATGGCAATGTTTCTGTGATTTCTCTTGATCAAATATTCAACTGCTTCTTTTGAGGCCGCGGTATTGTCTATGAGCACTGAGCTCACTTTATCCCCATACCCTTCGATATCGATCAACACGACAGGGATATCGTTATTGATGATTTCTTTAAAGTAAGGATCATCGATCTGAATCCCCAACATGATCGCACCGCCAATATCATGTCCATAGCAAAACTGCGCATAGGTCGTTTCCTTTTGATGCGCAGAAGTCGTCGTGAAGATGACGATTTCAAAATTGACGGATTCCGCAAATTTATACATACCGGCCATGATCCGATAAACAATATTATCTTTTCCGCCTTCTTTTTCAAGATTCGATAAGACGAGCGCTAACGTGCGTTTCTCTTGTTTGACAAGAGCACGGGCCATACGATTCGGAACATAACCCATTTCTTTGGCTATTTTTTTGATTTTACTCTTCGTTTCAATATTGACATCATCAAAATCGTTAAGTGCTCTTGATACTGTTGTAACCGAAATTTTAGCTTTCTTAGCAATATCTTTTATGGTGACCACTTTTTATCCCCTTAACATTGATAGATATTCTCTACTTGTTACTTAATTCTACTTTATTCATTTAAGAAGTGTCAAGAATGTTGAGATTTCATGCAGAAACAGTCTATAAAACATCCTCATGCGTAATTAAAGTTGACAATCCTTTATAAATAATCATAACTGTCCGATATTATCCGATTCCAAGAAGGTTTTAATATAAGCCGCCACTATTTCCATATATGCTTAACTATGTTAAAATATAAGCACATTTGGATAACCTATGAAAAACAAGCTGATTGAACTGATGAATGAAAACGACGGAATTTTAACAACGAAAGCCGTTAGTGAGGCTGGCTATCCTCGGTTCTATATAACTCAAATGGTCAGACAGGGACTGATCGAAAGAGTTGCAAGCGGGGTTTATGCGGATGTCTCTATCTTTTATGATGATTACTATGTCTTTCAACTTAAACATCCGAATACTTATTTTTCTCATAATACTGCCCTTTATTTTCACAACATGACCGAACGCACTCCGGATAAGTTGGATGTTTCTGTGGTGTCCGGCACAAACACATCAAAATATAGTCAACAGATAAGAACTTATTATTGTTCAAAACGGACCTTCGATTTGGGCATAGAACTAAAACGCTCCCCTTATGGAAGAGAGGTTAGGTGCACTGACCTTGAACGGTCGCTTTGTGATATCATCAGAAATTCTAAGGGGATCGATCAGGAAACACGTAATAAAAGTATCAAGGAAATCTTAAGATCGGGTCAAATCAATGAAAACAGACTATTATCTTATGCGAAAACACTTAAATGCATAAAACAGCTCACGCATATACTCGAATACTTATAGCATGAAGTTTACAGCTCAGCAACTAAAGGCTAAGGCCAAAGCTTATTCACTAGAACACGACATCCCTGTTCAAGAAGTACTCCAGAACTATATGCTTGAACGTATTCTCGTTCGCTTATCTTTATCTGTTTATTATGATCTTCATCATTTCATTCAAATGTTCAGCCATTCAATTTCTGTATCAACTTTGCAGGAAGCGGTCAAAACACTTTTTACCATCGACATTCATTAGATCTTCTGAATCAATCTACCGATATTATTGATCATATTTCAACCAATATCATTCTTCAGAAACGATGGGCTCAGTTTTCCTCTAAACATGCATACTCAAAAAACATTACATTTTCCGAAACCTTGGATTCATTATCAAAATTATTGATGATGTTAAATAAGTAAAACCCCTTTTCAAACCTTCCATTCATCAAATATGATTTTTTTCACTTAGAATTTAATGAGATCAGTTTGATACTTCCTAAATTGATTCGTAAATGGATGTCATTACTTCCAACTTCAAAGACAAATGATCCTGTTGTAGGAAGCCAATTGGGTTTCCGCATCCGCATCTTCGTTGATCTTCAGATTACTGTCAAGATCGGGATAGATCTGGATGTTGTTGAAAATGGAGTCCGCTTTTAGATACAAATCATCCGCAAACTGATTCGCCCATTGCATCTGAAAGGTATTAGAGCTGATGATTTCTTTGCGTAAGGTATTCTGCATCGTAAAGATCGTAAAAGAGACGATCGTCAATGTCGGCAGGATCGTAAAGATACTGATCAGGATCGCCAAACGGACACGGATACTCATGTCTCTTTTCATTAACTTTTTTACGGTATTACTCATAGTTTGATTATAGCATGAACAGACAGGGTGATTATTCTGTCCTAACGCACAGTTCCTATTCTGGTTCTGGTGAAAAGCATTCACTCAGGATTATCGACGGACAACTTACAACACCTGTGTCAAAATCAAAACAACTCTTTTTTGTGTTTTCTTCTATATTAAGAATGTGAGAGGGTCTTGGCATTGAAGTAAGCAGCAAACAAAGCCAATACCATAAATATACCAACTTTAATGACTAAGACAGGGATCGGTATAATGATCCCGGCCATCAACTGATAGATGGTTTGAATCGGCAGCATTAAGCCCATGACGACACACAAGGTCAGTGTCAAGGCAATGATCACATCGCCCAAGCCATCCTGTTTCTTGATCAGATGCAAAGCCACAAAGATCATCGGACTGATTAAGCCCATATCCAACACATAGGTGATCTCCGTCGTGTAGGTTTCAATCAATGCCAAGGAAGATCCGCTGAACCACGTAGGAATGATATCCATCAGCCAGATCCCAAACAAGGCAATCCCGGTGATGATCAGAAAAACACGCAGGCCTTTGACCGGTTTGGCACTATTTCTCAAGGCCTTCAGATCCAAAGATCGTATCATCAGAATCAGCGTAAACAAAGATACCGTAAACAAGGCAATATACACCAAACACAAGACATTGTAGGTGATCCCAAAAGCAATGCTGGTCGCATAATACAACACGGTCCCAACCACAGAAACAAGGATCAGTTTGGATCGATTCGATGCCTTTTTGATGTCATTGAACATGGCCCAAATGAGCAAGGGTACAACGACAAACAGCATCGTGGCATCACTGCCGATAAAGATCGGGGCTTTAAAAAACGAATCATGCGCATAGATCCCATATCCAAACATGGTGATACTGTCCCCGTACTGATTGACAGTCGTAAAATCATAACCTAGGCGAAATGACAACAGCCCAGTTCCCGTAATGATCAACAAGAGAAAAATCAAAACGCAAACAAGACGATGCTCCGTTTTAAACGATTTAATCATGATGTCCTCCTTGACTCAGCAATTAAAATCATACACGCTTTTTATAATCTTGAAATCGAGATATTCACACTAAATTTGTGATATTTGATGATTTTTTCGCATTTTGAGTTTTACCATAAAAAAAGACCACCTGGGTGGTCTTTATCGGATCGCGTTTCTTTGGATAAAGTGATGAATGTGTTGTTTCAGTAAGCGTTCGGACTCTTCATTGAGCTCATCATACCGACACATCAGCAAGAAGATCGGCGCATAGAAATCATACGCCAAAGCCTGGGGATCATCCTTCTTGAGCGCCTGCCGATCCATCAAAAACTGAAACAGACGGGATTGAAACTGAATCGGCTGATCCACAAACAGATCCCGATAAATGAGGGATATGGATGGGGTCCGAAACTGTTCAATCGTCAGCAGCCGGCGATAGCGAAACATGATGTCGTCGGAGACATAGAATTTAAAATGCTCAAGCGCAATCTGAGTCAGCTGATCAGTAGGGATACCATCATAGATCTCAAAATCTCCGCGCAAAGTCTGGTCCAGATTCAGCGCCTCATAGTGTTTCATCATGTGGTTTTGACACAACTCCAAGATGCCGTCAAAGATGGCCTGCTTATTGAGAAAGTGGTTATAGATCGAGCTTTCTTTGATGCCGACTTGTTTGGCGATGTCCCGGATGGATACCGCATCATAGCCTTGGGTTGAAAACAGAGTCAACGCAATATCGAGGATCTTTTCTTTGGTGGTCATGGGCAGTTCTCTGTTTCTATTTTATCATGCTTAGGCAAGAGACCGCCAAGGCTTTTTACCATCCAGGAAACCCTGATCCTTCCAATAGGCATGATCCAGCTCATTCCATTCCGGATGGCCCTTCTTAGAGAGTCCCATGATTTTAAATAAGAGTTGAGTGATCAGAGCGGGCTGACGTTGTTTCTTCAGGATCGCTTTGGAAAGCTGTTTGGCAAGCTTGGTGGTTTTCTGATCGATCTTGGCCAGAATTTTCGGAGAGATTTCCGCATACGAGGATGCCATGACGGCGTGCGTAAAACTGAAAGACCGTTCGATTCCCCACCAGCGCAGATTGGTCAGGATGGTTTTGGAGGTTGGTTTCATCCCGGCTCCGGCTCCAGTCACCACACTGAGTCCCAAATTTTTAAACATGGAAGCCTTTGGACGATGGGACATCCACTGATACCCGAAATGATCAAACAGTGCTTTCAGCTGTCCGCTGACGTCAAACACATAGACCGGTGAGGTGATAACGATCAGATCGGCGGTGTTCATGGCTTGCCGGATGGGATCGACACTGAGTGCGTGCGGACACTTCTCTTCCCCTTTATAGATACAGGCGTAACATCCGACACAGAAGTGAGGCATGTCTTTGGGAAGAAAGAATTCAGCGATGGTTTTAGCAATGCTTGGATCCAGTTTATCCAGGATCTGATGAGTGATGTGATACGTGGAACCTCTTCGTTGGGTTCCGTTGATGATCAGGATGTTCATGATGACCCTCACGCTAGGATGCGGATGGCTTCCATCGCGATCCACTTGATCATAAAGATCACGGCAATGATGATGAATGCTTTTTGACGAAAGACTTGATTACGGATGAACAGAGATGTCAACGAGATCACCATGACACTCATCCCCAGTAAAGAGAATAGGGTTGCCGGCAGACCGGTAAAGGCAATCACGGACGTGTCACTGAATCCATAGCCATCTCGCCACGCAGCCAGGATACAGATCAATAAGCCCATTCCCCATACGATGGCGATCGGCTTTCCCCAGTGAACCGGTTTTCCTTTCACCGTAACAACAACGTAAACCACTAAACCAAGACCCAACACCAACGGTAACCAAGACAAGATTTGTTTCAACATGTGTTTCTCCAGACTAACACTCGTTAGTATGTTTATACTATAAACTAACAGTTGTTAGTCTGTCAAGACTTTTTTAATAAAAAACCTGAATTTCAGGTTTTATCGGTTGGCTAGTAATTTTGCGTTTTCCGAATTCACCGTAATGGTGATCTGGGGTCGGAGCAGTTCGTAAGGGTTAACGATGACCTTCGATTTGGCATTCTCAACCATGACATCAACAACTTCTTTCAAATTGAATTTATTACCAGGAAAGACATAACTGACATGAAGTCCCTTTTTGCTGAGTTCACTTTCACAGTTGGTGGTATTCCCATCTGTAGGACAATCATAGAAATAGGTCCAGGATTGGCTTTGTAAGGTCGTCACCTGATTGTTATAGCGAATATCCACTTTAATTCCGACCTGCGTTTCATCGATGACAATGTCGGCATAGGAATCATAGGTAATGCGTTGGATGTCATCAATACTGTAGGTATTGGAAAGCACTGTGTTCAGCATTGGATCGACAAACTCATTACTGAAGACATATTCGCTGACTTCAAAGAAGAAGATGGCACTGCCTAAGCCCACCAGAAACAGACTGAACATCAGGCTGTAGAATTTACTACGCATGTTGGACACCGCCTTTAAACACAGTTCTGTAGATCATGTCCAACACGGTCGTCGTAGCAGTCAGTAATCCGATCAGGATCAGAAACAGACCGATGAAATAGATGCCTTTGAAGAACAAGGCAATCATGACCCCCAAGGCAATGATCAACCCAAAGGCGACCATAAAGCCGGGAATCATACAGATGACGACGAAGCCTTTAAACAACAAGACAAACAGAGTGCCGATAAACGGCAGGATGATCCGCTCTTTCTTCACATCGGTTCGATTGGTCACCGTGACTCTTGGGGAAGCATTAGGATTCAGGGATGCTTTGACGTCCCGGATGGGTTCGGCTTTTTCAGCAGGTTCTGCTTTCTCCGCAGGTTCTGCCTTGAATGCCGGTTCAGCGCTTTCTTTGGAATCGAACTTCATCTCAACAGGATTGCTGACAAATCCGAAATTGACCGGTTTCTTAAGCGTTGCTGCTTCAATGGCACGCTGGATCCCATAGATGATGATCAGGATCGAAACGACCAGCTGGGCAATGTTCAGTAAAGCTGAGAAGATGGTCCCAAAAACCTGTCCTACACCCAATGGTATCACGCTGAGCAACGCAACGCCCAGTCTATCCACGATCCAAAACGGGATCCCGATCAGTGAAACCATGATCAGGGTCAAGATGAGGTAAGCGATGAAATAACCAACCTGTTCACCTTGTAAGGTCGAGATCTTATTGATGAGGGGCTTCATAAACTCCGTGATCTCATCGATGGCTTTATGGATCCAAGTTTCAAACTCACCCCTTGAACGGGATTCATACGGTTCCTTGTCTTTGATCTTGTAGGCACTGAGGATCTCTTTGATCAGTTCGTTGATTGTTTTTCGATCATCAAAACTCAAAGCCATGG
>CAZLWH010000040.1:0-2299 GCA_964563265.1 uncultured Erysipelotrichaceae bacterium | reverse complement strand
TTCCGTCTTACCCGCACTGATCTTCTCATTGATGTGGGCTTCATATTCGTTGAGGATATCGTCGACTTCTTCGTCATTAAGGATACTGATCCGACTCTTCAGTTTATCCAGAAACTCTTGTTTTTTCATCAATTATTCTCCCTTCATGAATTGATTGACACTGTCATAGAATTCTTTCCACTCTTTGGCTAAACCATTCAGTTGAGCCTTGCCTAAGACCGTCAGATGATAATACTTCCTGGGCGGTCCTTCAGAGGACTCTTGGATATAGGCATCGAAGTAATGGTCATTGGTTAGCCGTTTCAACAAAGGATAAATGGTACCCTCATTGACCTCCACGGCTTTGGAGACTTCTTCGACCAGTTCATAGCCGTACATGTCTTTCTTGGAGACGATCTGTAAGACGATCAGTTCCAAGACCCCTTTTTTAAACTGTGAGTTCATAGTCACCTCGTTCGCTATTAGTCTATACCTACTACCTTGTTATGTCAAGTACTAAAAGAAACAATAGTTTTATCCTGTTTTATCCCCTAGACATAAATAAAAAACACCGACAAGGTCGGTGCTTACTGTGTTCAATTCGATTTAAAGCGCTTGTAATACAAAGGGCCATGCCTCGCTCAGAGTGTCATAGGCATCCGTCAGATCAAGATGCTTTTCCAAAGAGAGATCGATCATGTCTTTGATCCAGATCACATCCAACCCCGCTGCGTTGGCAGCCAGGATTCCATTCATCGAATCTTCGAAGACCAGACATTCCGCTTTCTCTTTCTTCGATAAGTCCAAAACCAAATGGTAAATGTCCGGAGCAGGTTTGGTTTTTTCTACATGATCTCCGAAGACCTCTATGTCAAAACTATGATCCAGTCCAGCAATCTCCATCAGCTTTTTAGCCCGGCTTTCCATCGTGGAACTGGCGATTGCCGTCATGATTCCGCGTTTTTTCAATTCATACAGAATTTCTTTGGCTCCGGTCTTGATCGGCAAACCGTTTTGATTGACCCAGTCCCAAAACAGCTTTTCACGATAATCCCGCAAACGGTTAAAGGCTTCTTCGCCTCCGACCATCGCACTCAAACGGGCTTTCAGATCCGCAAAACCAATCCCTACAATCTTATTGATTTCAGCCATATCGATGTCAATGGCCCAATCCTGAAAGGATTGACGCCAAAACTGAAGATACAGCCGTTCCGTATCCAAGAGTAATCCATCCATATCAAAGATAATCAAGGTTTTCTTATTCAAATGCATCATCTCCCGCTGTACTTGGTTATACGCTCTAAATTCTACCATGATTAAGGATCAAATACTTTGGGATTAAACAGGGTTAAAAACCATTCTGATTCAGAATGGTTTCTTGTTTATTTGTCCAGCGCAGCCAGTCTTTGTGAGACTGGCGGATGGGAGTAATGCATCAGGACATATAACGGATGAGGATTCAGGTTACTGAAGTTTTCCGCAGCCAGGATCCTGAGTACACTGCTCATGGTTTCCTTGCTGGTCATCTCCACCGCATAGGCATCCGCTCTGTATTCAGCGCTTCTCAGTTGCCCGTTACTGACGAAGGATAAGAACAGGCTCAAAGGCTCAGACAGGATCGTAAACAGAATGAACGCAAATCCGAAATGCACCCCTGTAAAACCAAAGGGCGTAAACAAACCCGGATTCATCAGGATCACTGTGATCAAAGCGATGTAATACCACATCTGGATGTTTTGGACCCCCAACATTCTTACGGTATCCCCATGTTTCGCATGACCCAATTCATGCGCCAAAACCGCTAGGATCTCCTCATGGGTCATCTTATCGATCAGAGTATCATACAAGACGATCTCACCGGTCTTACCGAAACCGGTATAAAAACCATTGAGCTTCGTAGAGCGTTTGGATCCATCCATCACATAGACCGACTTAACCTTGAAACCGCACTGTGAGGCCAAAGCATTGATCTTTTCCTTCAGCTCCCCTGTTTCAATGGGCTGAAGTTTATTGAAAATGCGGACGAGAAAACGACTGAAGAAAAACAAGAGGACCGTGATCACGAAGATGGCCGCATAAGCCCAGATCCCAAACTGGATCAACTGATCCGCAAACTGAAGATACAAAGAGTGTAAGATCACGATCAGGACCCCGATTAAGAGTCCTCCCAAAACAAAGCTTTTCAGCTGATCGACCCAGAAGGTCTTGCTGATGGTGGGCGGGACGAGAATGACGCGCTCACGCCCCGAGGCCTGGACGGCGTAGACCGAGAGCACGAGGTGGGTCGCGGGCGACGCGAGAAGGAGGGCGACGAGCAGGG
>CAZLWH010000039.1:7514-11137 GCA_964563265.1 uncultured Erysipelotrichaceae bacterium | reverse complement strand
GTCAGGCCTAAATCAGCCAGTTGGTTGAAGATACGCTCAAAATTAGCGCCGGGTTTATCAACTTTATTGATAGCGACGATGATCGGACAGCCGGCTGCTTTCGCATGATCCACAGCTTCCTTGGTTTGAGGCATGACACCGTCATCGGCAGCGACCACAATGATCGAGATGTCCGTGATTTTGGCGCCTCTGGCTCGCATCGAGGTAAAAGCCTCGTGGCCAGGGGTATCTAAGAACGTGACTTTACGTCCGTTGACGATGACCTGGTAGGCCCCGATATGCTGGGTGATCCCGCCGAATTCACCTTCAACGACTTTGGTTTTACGGATGGTATCCAATAAGGTGGTTTTCCCGTGGTCGACGTGGCCCATGATGGTCACGACAGGAGCACGTTCTACCAAGACTTCATCTTCTAAAACATCTTCTTCCAAAGAATCCTTGTCAATGATGACCGCTTTCTTGGCTTCAATGTTGTATTCCATGCAGACCAATTGGATGGTTTCTTCATCCAGACTGGTATTGATCGTCACGACTTTCCCTAAAAGGAACAGCAGTTTGATGATGTCGCTGGATTGTTTGTTGACTTTATCAGCCAACTGATGGACGGTGATCCCCTCTTCATAGACGATCGAAGTGACGACTTCCTGTTTGACGCGAATCGGTGCTTTGCTGTTGGCAGCACTCTTAAAGTTTCTTCTCTGCGGTCTGTTTGCCATATGCTTTACCTCTTTTCATCGCGCACTATTTTGCTGGCCATCCTCTGATTGTCGATCCCAAACGCGGCAACGGTCTTCCCTTTGATATCGGTGAAGACTTCGCCCGGAATGTTTTCAAACAAGCGGATCTGATAGAAAGCACATTTGTCTTTGATCTGTTTTTGGGTCCGTTCTGAGGCGCGATCGCTCAGCAGGACTAAATAGACTTTTTTGGTTCGGATCGCCTCAATAAGGGCGTCTCCGTAAACGATGGCTCCGGCTTTCTTCACCAGGCCTAAAAACTGCAGGCTGGTGCTATCCACCGATGATCCTTCTGATGTCGTCGTAGACGCTGAGTGGGATCTCGCACTCTAAAGCACGGGCCAAGGCGCCTTTCTTCATGGCGAGTTCAAGGGCTTCTTTGGTTTTGGCCAGATAAGCACCTCTGCCGTTGGCTCGGCCGGACAGATCGACAGAGACGATCCCTTCCGGGCTCCGTACGATCCTCAGGAGTTCCTTCTTAGGCACTTGGACTTGGGTAGCCACACAGCGCCGCATGGGAATCTTTTTCACACGCCACCTTCTTTCTCTTATTCTTCGTCTTCGTAGAATTCATCGTACTGATCGTAATCGATGTCCTCTTCAAAGATCGGTTCTGCCTGAGCATTCTGTTTTTCGATCTCAGCCAATTCTTCCGGTGTATATTCGATCTTGATTTCGTAATCCTTGTCCTTACGGATATCGGCTGAACGCAGTTTGCGTTCTTCCTCTTCCTTCTTGGTCGGTTTACGTTTGATGATGACTTCTTTCTTCTCAACAGGTTTGGCTGCATCCGCTAAGGTTTCAAACTTAGAGACATACTCGGTCTTGCGTTCGAGCGGTTTCTTGACTTTCTTGACTTTAACAGGCTGAGGTTCAGCAACAGGTTTCTGTTTGACTTCGACCGGAACTTCTTCAACAACCGGTTCAAGCGCTTTAAGTGCTGCTCTTTCGGCAGCCAACGCGTCTGCTTCGGCACGTTGTTTGGCACGATCATCTTCTGCTTTCTTCGCAGCTTTCTCTAAGATGGCGGCCTGAACTTCAAAGGCGTAGTCCTGGATCGCAACTTTCCAGTCATAGTCCAGTTTATCCATTTCGGTACGGGATTTGATATCGATGCGTTGGCCAGTCAATCGGACTGCCAATCGGGCATTCTTGCCTTTTTTACCGATGGCCAAGGACAATTGGTTGTCTTCGACGACAACCAGCAGACCTTTCTTTTCACGGGTTTGAAGGACACCGATGATCTGAGCCGGACTCAAGGAGTTCTTGATCAGCTCAACGGTATTTTCGCTCCATTCAAAGATATCGATCTTTTCGCTGCCCAGTTCCTGAATGACGACCTGGACGCGGGAACCGCGCGGACCGATACAGGCACCGATCGCATCAACATCGGGACGTTTTGAATGAACAGCCATCTTGGTACGTTCGCCGGCTTCTCTGGCGATCGCTTTGATTTCAACGATGCCCTGATAGATTTCAGGGACTTCTTTTTCAAACAGGCGCTTGACCAGTTTGGCATCCGCTCTGGAGACCAAAACCTGAGCACCCTTGGTTTCTTTGGTGACTTCAGTGATGACCAAACGGATCTTTTGGCCTTCTTTGTAGTTTTCGCCGGGGATTTGGGCTGCTTTTGGCATCATGGCCAATGTTTTACCCAAGTTGACGACGACGAACTTTTCTTCAACGGATTCGATGATCCCGATGACCATTTCGTCCTTCTTATCGATGTATTCATCATAGACGGATTGTTTTTCCGCTTCTCTGATTTTTTGTTTCAAGACGTTTTTCGCTAAGATCGCGGCAGCACGGCCAAGATCATCAATCGATTTCTTGACATTGTAAAGTTCACCGACCTGAATGTCCGGTTTGATTTTGACGGCATCGGCCAATGAGATTTCCAATTCATCATCGTCGACTTCTTCGACAACGGTGTATTGTTGAAATACATTGAGCTCACCGGTCTTTTCGTCGATTTCGACATTGACCAAAGCATCGGGAATCTCGATGTGTTTCTTGTAAGCTTTGCTGAGGGCCTCTTTCAAAGCGTCGATGACGACTTCTTTGGGGAGTTTGCGGTTTTCAATGCCGGCTAAGGCTTCGATAAATTCTTTGACGTTCATGGGTGCTCCTTATAATTTTACGGCTAAGCGTATTTTAAGCAGGTTTTCTTTGGTAAATTCAATGATTTTTTTACGGGTCTTATGGATGATTTCAAGGTGTCCTGTCTTACCGTCATAATCCAGTAAGGTGCCTTCGTGTTCAAGGCTCTTTTCGATCGGATGGATCACGGTGATGTGGACATTGCCGCCGATGGAAATCATGATGTCTTCTTCCGTTTTTAGCGGCCTTTCAGCTCCGGGAGAACAGACTTCAAGATAATACTCGGCTTCCTTCAGTTCGGTCGTATCCAACAGATCAGAGATCTTTTGGGAAACAAGAGAACAGGTCTCCAGATCCATGCTTCCGTCAGGATGCATGATGGCAATCTGTAAGATCCTAGTTTTCTGATCAGTGAGCCATTTTAATTCGACTAAGCGGACTTTGGCTTCTTCAAGCAGCGGTGAAATCAGTTTTTCTATGGGTTGAAGTTCCATAAACCTCCTTAAACAATAATGAAGGAGTGGCAAGAACCACTCCTCAATTAAGATACGCCATAACTATACTCGATTTATCTGAAATAATCAAGTTAAAACAAACTCATCTGATTTTTATCATCCAGTGATTCCGTCAGGCCCAATTCTTCAAAACGATTGAGCTGGGTGTTGTTGATGAGGGTGCGTTTCTGCAGGTCCTCCTTCGAGATGAAAGGTTTGATCTGTCGTTGTTCAACAATTGATTTGGCCACGTTTTCACCCAAGCCGTCCAAGACGATAAAGGGTGGAATAA
>CAZLWH010000039.1:2424-7504 GCA_964563265.1 uncultured Erysipelotrichaceae bacterium | reverse complement strand
GGCGGTCTTATCGGTAGGATGCAGGGTGAATTCGCTTGCATGCGATAACATCAGATCCAGCGGAGCAATCTTGTAGCCGCGGCTGTTCATCTCATAGACGACTTCCAAAGTTGAAATCAGATCAACTTCTTTCGATGAGACATCTTTTTTGGTATTGATATCGTTGAGTCGCTGCTGGATATTGAGCAAGCGGGATCGAACGACACGGGTCGGCTTGACCATGGTCTCATATTCATAGGAGGAGCATCTCAAAGTGAAATAGACAGCATAATAATGAAGCGGATAGTGGACCTTGAACCAAGCCACACGTACTGCCATTATGACATACGCCACCGCATGCGCTTTGGGGAACAGATACTTGATGCGCAGACAGGAATCGATGTACCACTGAGGGACCTTATTGTTAGCCAACAAGGTCTTCTGTTCATCTTTGAGGCCCTTCCCTTTTCGTACGGCTTCCATGATGTCGAAAGCGGCCTTAGGCGGCAAGCCTTTGTGGATCAGATAAAGCATGATGTCATCACGACAACCGATGACGTCTTCAAAGGTCGTCTGTCGGCTCTCAATCAGGTTTTTCGCATTGTTGAGCCAAACATCGGTGCCGTGCGACAAACCCGAGATCCTGACCAAATCTGAGAACTTATCAGGTTGGGTCGAATTCAGGATCCCTCGTACAAACGAAGTTCCAAATTCAGGCAAGCCGACAGCCCCAGTTTTTTCATCATACCCGTCTTCTGCATTCAATGCTTTGTTGGAATTGAACAAGGAGATGGTTTCTTCATCATTCATGGGGATCGAGTCGACAGGAACATGGGTGATCCGTTCGAGCATCTTCATCGCTGAAGGATCAACATGGCCCAAAATATCCAGTTTCAAGACATTGTCATGGATGTCTCCGAATTCAAAGTGAGTGGTCAGCCAGTCCGCATTCAGCTTGTTGGCGGGATAGTTGACTGGCGTAAAATCATGAACATCCATGTCCTGAGGGATAACAATGATCCCCCCTGGATGCTGACCGGAGGTCCGTTTGACGCCTTCACAGCCTTTGGCAAGATATGCCTTAAACGCATTTTTATAAGGTGTGGTGATGTTCATCTCTTCTACGTAGCCTTTAACGTATCCGTAAGCCGTCTTTTCAGCCACGGTTGAGATCGTTCCGGCACGGAAAACATGTTTGTCACCAAACAGGACTTTCGTATAGGCATGCGCATATTCCTGATATTCTGAAGAGAAATTAAGATCGATATCCGGAACTTTATCTCCTTCAAATCCAAGGAAGGTTTCAAACGGGATATCTTGTCCGTCATGTTTCATCATGGCGTTGCAGTGCGGACACAGCTTATCAGGCAGATCATAACCGCTGGCGATGGAGCCATCCGTAAAGAATTCGCTGTGATGGCAACTTGGACAGACATAGTGCGGCGGCAAAGGATTGACTTCTGTGATCTTACTGAGCGTTGCGACCAGCGAGGAACCGACAGAACCTCTGGATCCAACGATGTAACCGTCATCCAACGATTTCTTGACCAAGAGATGGGCAATGTAGTAAATGACTGCAAAACCGTGGGTATTGATGGAATTGAGTTCTTTTTCGACCCTGTCCTGAACGATTTTCGGCAATGGATCCCCATACATCGATAACGCCGTCGCATAAACCACATTTTGAAGGTTTTCCTGCGCGTGTTCGATGCTTGGGGTATAGAGTTCATCCTTGATCGGATAAACCGGTTCGATCCGGTTGGCAATCAGATTGGTATTCAAAACGACCAATTCAAAGGCTTTTGTGGCTCCAAGATATGAAAACTGATCCATCATGTCATCCGTTGAACGGAAATGCTGATTGGGTGATTGTGATTTCTGACGTCTTTCCGCATTATAGAGATACAAAGGATGACGGGATTTACCGGTCCCTTTTGAGTTGATGTAGATCTCTCTGAAGATCTTATCAGAGGGATTGAGATAATGGGCATCACCGGTCGCCACAACAGGAATGGATTGCTTTTCAGCAGCGTCAATGATGTTGAGCAGGATCGCTTTCAAACGTTCTGTTGAAGGCACGACGCCGTTGTCGATCAAGGGCTGATAATTGCATAAGGGCTGGATCTCAATGTAATCATAAAACTTTAGGGCTTCATCCAGTTCGTTTTGATTGCGGTTCATCGCGATCTCAAAGATCTCACTGTTATAACAGGAAGAACCGATCAAAAGGTCCCCGCGGTAATTGGCGATGTCTGAGCGGATCAGTCTTGGTTCAACGACTGATTCTTCATTCTTGGCATCATCGCTCATGCGTTCGGTATGGGCAATGGTCACCAGCTTAAACAGATCCTTTAACCCATCCGCATTTTTCGCCAATAGGATGACGTGTTTACCGATGGCTTTGGTATAACTGGTGATCTTATTGAGATCATTCAGATCATCGGCGGTCACACAGCTTCGGCTTTGTGCTTCTTCCAGTAGTTTCGCAAAGACATCTTTCAGGATCTCCGCATCATAGTCGGCGCGGTGAGCGGTGACATCATCGTAATTGATCTTAAAGTGTTTGGCGATCGAACCCAAACGATAGGTCCGTTTATCATCCAACAGGAGTTTTGATAAGCCCAAGGTATCAATCACGGTATTGGTCAAAATCGGTCGTCCTGTCCTTTTTAAAGCTTCATTGATAAAACCGACATCGAAATTGGCATTATGGGCGACCAGAATGGCGTCATTAAAGAAGGCTGACCACTGGTCAATATACTCGCTTTCCGGTAAGGCGGCATCGATATCGCTTTGTTTGATGTTGGTCTTATCGATGATGAAGGGGCTCAATTTGACCGGAGCTTTGACAAACATCTGCATCCGTTCCAAGATCAAACCTTGTTTGACCTTGACGGCTCCGAATTCGATGATGCGGTCATATTGATTTGAAAGCCCTGAAGTTTCTAGGTCGAAAAGAACATATTCGCTGTCCATCAGGTTTTGACCCTTTGGATGGGTCACTGCGGTCAGCATATCTTCAGACATGCTCATCTCACAGCCATAAATCATTTTGAACTTACGGTTGGGATACTGTTTTAATAACGCTTTGACTTTACGTTGGGCTTTCGGGAAAGATTGAACGGTGAAATGATCCGTGACCGCAAAGGCTTCATGACCCCATTTAAAGGCCTTGTCGAGATAGGCTTCAATGTCGACAACGCCGTCCATTTCAGACATCTTGGTATGGGCATGCAGTTCGACTCTTTTTTGATCAGCCCCATCATTGATAAACATCCATTCATCGATTTCTTCAAACTTCTTGAGACTGAAAATGAGTTCGCTCTTGGAGTCTGATTTAACATCACCAAACAACAAAAGGTGCTGACCAATGGCCAGTTTCGCATATTTGAGACGATCTTCCTCTTTTTCGTTAAAGACTGTGAAAGTGATCGCATCGCTTTCGTCATTCACGTAAATGGTGAGACGTTGGACGGTATTGCCTTTGACCATCTGGCTCTCAAGATTGAAAATGCGGCCGCGTATACGGACATCGCGCTGGCCTTCATAAAGTTCACTGATCATCAAAATCGGAACTTCGTTCATGTTTTTACGTTTAAACGGGGTCTGGACGGGTGCCGTTTTCTTTTCGATGATGACCTGGACGTCATCGGCTGTGCCCTGTTGAATCTTTTCACGCTGTTTGACCAGACAAGTCAGCATCAGTCCGCAACGGGCCAGATCCGTGGAAAAAGCCCCGATGATCAATAGAAGTTTATCTTGGATGTCATCGTTTTCAACCAAAAAGATGACCGCATCGTTTTCAACAGTAATCAAGATCTGTTTGATGAGTTCATCACTGAGATGATTGGTCAACACATACCGGATATAGGCGATGTTGTCTTTGGTCTCCAGATCGGCTTCGGTGACTTTGATCATCAGTCTGACTTTAGCCTTGAGACGTTCTTCCATTTTTTCATTCAAACGTGTAAACAAAGAAAAAGGCAAGGCTCTTTTAAGCTCAAGATTAAGGATCAAAACATTGGATTTCAGATCCAATACCGGGGCTTCAAAACTGGAATCTATAAAGAATTCACGTTCAAAAGTCGTGAATTCAAGTTTATCAGCAATCGATACAAACGGTAGTTTACTCATGGGATAACGCAGCAATCATGGCTTTGGCCGCCCTCTTTCCCGAAGATAAGGCATGAACGACCGTTTTGGGACCGGTCACCGCATCTCCGCCCGCATAGACGAAAGGCACGGAGGTTTCCTGCTTTTCGTTCACGAGTATCTTATTAAACTCATCCATGGACAGACCGGCTACGGACTGAGACTGATTGCCTGAGCCGATGGCCAAGACAAAGAGATCAGTTTGGAAGACATCGGTGCCTTCAGCGTCAACGATGATCCCCCGCGGGTTTTCTTCATTAAACACAAGCTGAGTGATCTTACAAAGCACTTCAAGCCGTTTTCCGTTATGGGTGATCTTGATTGGATCGCGCAGTTCATGGATCGAAACCTGATGTTCAAGGATATCTTCAATTTCCAGTCTTCTGGCCGGCATCATCGGAATGGTACGGCGGTAGATCAGATCGACGCTTCGGTTCATCAACGCTGCGCTTTTGGCGACATCCATCGCCACATTGCCGCCGCCGATGACCAAGACGTTTTTGACTTTACTAAAACTGGATTCAAAGGCTTCCGGACCGTCATTGACGACTTTAAGGAACTTATCCCAGCCGATGACCTGAGGATGATCCGACCCTTCGGCTTTGATCGTGTTGATTTCGGGAGCACCGACCGCAATCATCAAGGCATCATACTTAAACAACAGATTTTCATATTTGAGGATGTCTCCGATGGTTTCGTTGAGATGAAACTCAACGCCCAGTTTCGTCAATTCTTTGATGCGTCTTTCTAAGATCGGCTTAGGAAGACGATAGGATGGGATTCCATAACGAAGGACTCCGCCGATCGCTTCATTTTTATCATAGACCGTCACCTTAAGGCCGGCTTTGGCACAATCATAAGCACAGGACAATCCGGCAGGACCGCTACCAACGATGGCGATATGGCCTTGAGCCTTGGCTTCAGGTTTAGCTGGAAGTTCATAGGTATC
>CAZLWH010000039.1:0-2414 GCA_964563265.1 uncultured Erysipelotrichaceae bacterium | reverse complement strand
CCGAGATGAACCGTTCAAGTTTTCCGATCTGGATCGGTTTCCCCAATTTATGATAGACACAACTGCCCTGACATTGGATCTCTTGATAACAGACCCTACCGCAGATTTCAGAAAAATCATTGAATGAAGTCGATATGCCTTTGGCTTCTTCCCCTTCACCACGTAAAAAGGCTTGGATCATTCCTGGAATATTCATATGGGCAACACATCCGTCGACACACGGCTGGTGTTTACAGTTCAGACAGCGCCGAGCTTCAAGCACGGCTTCTTCAAACGTGTAGCCCTGATTTTCTTTGAAAGACGATTCAAACATCAACGCACCAACTTTTCTAAGGCTTCTTTCGCGGCAGCCTGTTCCGCTTTTTTCTTGGAGTTTCCAAAGCCTTTCCCAAAGACCATCTTGTCGATGGTCACTGCCATCTCAAACTTACGGTCATGAGACGGTCCGCTTTCGGAAACCAACACATATTCGATGGAGCGCTTATCGTCGGCTTGGACGAATTCCTGCAGGCGTGTCTTATAGTCATCATTTTGATGCTGCGTCGAGAGATCGATGTTGTCGATGATGCTTCTCAGTAGGGTCTCTATGGGTTCAAACCCCAGTTCAATATACAAAGCCCCTAAAAAGGATTCAAACATATCAGCGACGATGGATGGCTTTTCGATTCCGTTTTCACGGATCTCACCTTGTCCCAATTTTAAAAATACATTCAGACCCAACAAGATGGCCATTCTGGACAGACTGGCCTCATTGACCAGTGAGGCTCTCATCTTCGTCATCTGGCCTTCGTTAAGGGCCGGTTTAAGGTTATAGAGATAATGTGCACTCCATAATTGAAGCACCGCATCACCCATAAATTCCAATCGTTGATTGTCTTCACTGTCGACTTCAGGATGTTCGTTGAGATAAGAACTATGAATAAAGGCCCTCTCGATCAGGGCAGATTCTTCGATTTGAATGTGATGTTCTTTAAGCCATTCTTGCAGATTTTTCATGTCTTCCATTATATCATTTTAATCCAACAGTTGTGTGCTGTGTTCCAACAGACAGTCTTCGATCCAGGGTCTATACAAGGGATCATTTTGTTTGGAAATCATCATTTTAGCGTCATTCAAGGCCGTCATCAGGATGTTTTGATCCAAGACGACATTGGCGATCAGAAAACTCGGGATCCCGCTTTGTTTGAGACCGAAGATCTCACCGGGGCCTCTGAGTTCAAGATCTTTTTCAGCGATCACAAAGCCGTCTGATGAATCTAAGAGTACATTCATACGTTCCAAGGTATGTTCCTCTTCGCTTTCGGTCAGGAGGTAACAATACCCTTCATCAGCCCCTCGGCCTACCCTTCCACGCAGCTGATGGAGCTGGCTGAGGCCGAATCGGTCCGCATCATAGATGATCATGACGTTGGCCGTCGGGATATTGACGCCGACTTCGATGACGGTCGTGGTCACTAAGATCTTGGTTTGTGTCGAATAAAAGCGTTTCAGGACCTCTTCTTTGACGTCAGTGCTGAGTTTACCGTGAAGGACATCAATGGTCACCTCATTCGGTAAGAGCTTTCTGAGCGCCTTGGTGACGGTATTGACGTCATTGAGCTCCAATTCAGTGTCTGAATCGATCGCAGGACAAACGACATAGATCTGCTGATCCTTTTCGATAAAACGAAGGATCTTAGGAATCAAGCCTTTGAGATCAAGATTTTGGATCAGTGCGGTATGGACTTTTTGTTTGGAACTGTGATAGGCATCGATCGTAGAGATTTCAAGATCGCCAAACAAAACATTGGCCATGGTTCTGGGGATCGGGGTCGCCGTCATCAACAGGAAATCGACCTTTTCGCCCTTGGCGCTTAAAAGCCGTCTCTGATTGACACCGAAACGGTGCTGTTCATCAGCCACGACCAACCCGCAGTTTTCAAAAACAACATCTTCAGAAATCAGCGCGTGCGTGCCGACCAGCACATCGATCTCATGTTTGGACAGTCTCTCCAAGATTTCTTTCTTGGTTTTACTTGGTAAAGAGGCATAAAGCACTTCGATCCGGATCGATTCCGGAAGATAGATTTTTAAGGTTGAATAGTGTTGCTTGGCCAAGATTTCGGTTGGGACCAGGACAGCGCTTTGAAAGTGAGCCAAATGCGTCGCATACACCGCCAAAGCAGCGATGACGGTCTTTCCGCTGCCGACATCGCCCTGAAGCAAACGATACATGCGGTGCTTGGACTGAAGGTCGTTGAGGACTTCATCCAACACTTTCCTTTGAGGCGAAGTCAAGGTAAAAGGCAGATTGGGAATCCAGCTTTCGATGATCCTGCGATCAAACAGTTTCATCTTGCCGGATTGGGCTTCGATGTTTTCATACCGGTCAAATTGTAACTTGGTCTGAAACCTGAGGAATTTGATACATTTGG
>CAZLWH010000038.1:1553-11142 GCA_964563265.1 uncultured Erysipelotrichaceae bacterium | reverse complement strand
CAACTCACGTTCAAAGCCATCAACCCCAACTAAAAGGTCCTTCACAGGACCTTTTGTTTATTCATACAGAGGGATAAAGGTTTTATTGATCACATCGATACAGCCCATATCCGACATCTTCACAAACGGGATGACCGGTAAAGCCAAGGTCACGATCCTCAGTAAGGGATTTTCAAGCTTGGTCAAACCCAAGGCTTTCAGTTGGACCTTCAAGGCTTCAGACTGCGCAGCCATGGTTTCTACGGAAACGTTGGCCATCAGACCGGCCACCGGCAAGGCCAAAGATCCGGTCACGACCCCGTTGTTGACAGTACACATGCCGCCCTGGATGGTTTGCAGGTGCTTGGCAGCGATCAGCGCATCCTTAGGCTCTTCATACACCATGATCAAATTATGGCTGTCATGAGAAACGGTAGAGGCGATACAGCCTTCTTGAGAACCGAAATGACGCACCACATGCAAAGTCAGCTGATCCTTGCCGTATCGGTTGATGACGGCCACGATCTTAAGATCCGGATCACAGAAGACCAGTTTCCCGTCTTTGACCTTCATGACTTCTTTGCTCAGATGGGTCAGACTGCTGGTGGCGGTATCATACGCCATAATGTTGACCTTGACTTCTCCGTTTTCGATCGGGGCTTTCAGGGTCAATTGTTCTATCGATAACTCAGGCAAGATCACCGAGTTTTGTTTTTCTAACGGGTCTTCCTTCTCAATCATTGCTTCAATCAGGTTTCCGTTTTCAGCGACCAGTTTTCCTGACACATAGACCTGTTTGGCTTTGACCACAGACAGACTGTCCGTGACCACCAGATCAGCCACACAGCCTGGGGCGATGGCGCCCAACATTTCTTCTTTGATTTGGGTTGCTGCATTCAAGGTGGCACAACGGATCGCATCGATGGGATCCATGCCTTCCTGGATGATCTTGTTGATCAAGGCATCCACAGAACCATGTTCCAAGACATCCTGGGCTTCCACATCATCGGAACACAACGTGACCCGATCCAGATAACGCAAGGATTTGATGCCTTGGTAAATCGAATGGATGTTCTTGGCAATACTGCTGTCACGCGCATCCACATAGATGCCCGATCGGATCGAATCCAAGGCTTCTTTGGCCGTGGTCACTTCGTGATCCGAAGATGCCCCGCCCAAACGGTAGGCGGAAAACTCATGTCCAATCAAGGTTGGGGCATGGCCCTGGATAAAGCGTCCCTTACGGTGGGCAACCTCCAACAACTCATGCATGCGCTCTTCATTGTTGATGACTCCGATAAAATCCATGACTTCAGCCAAACCGCAGACCATTTTCAATTCAAACAGCTTCTCTATTTCTTCAGGGCCGAATACAGCGCCTGCATTTTCCAGTCCCAATACCGAAGGCACACAGGAAGGCACATGGATCAATTGACGTAAGGGTGAATCCAGGCCATTGTCATGCATATACTGGACCCCTTTGATCCCATAGACATTGGCAATCTCATGAGGATCGGTAACGACCGTGGTCGTTCCGTGAGGCAAGATCGCTTGAGCAAACCGGCGTGGTGTCAACATACTGCTTTCGATGTGGACATGCGGATCGATGAGTCCCGGGATGACATATGCCCCTTGGATGTCGATCGTTTTGAGGGCTTTACCGGTGACGGTAAGACAGTCTGTCTCTTCCACATGCGTGATGAAGCCCTCATGGATCCAGATTTCCCCATGAAGGATCTCTCCGGTATACACATTGAGGATGTTTGCGTTAAAGAGGATCAGGTCATGATCGATGCGGCCCATGGCTGCGTCGATCAGAACACGACGATTGGGGTTTTGGATGATCATAGGGCCTCCTCAGACTTTTTATTATTATACGCCTCCTGAGGTAGAAAGACACCTGATTTCAGGTGTCTTTCACATTAAGCTTGTTTCTTTGTTTTCTTAGAAAGCAGCCATAGACTCAAGCCAATACCCAAGATACCCATACCGTAATTGGCAGCTTCACCGGTATCCGGGATTTCTGCCGTCCACTTCGCATACAGGGTCAGATCCCCTGTGACATAGTCCGTGGTGAACGTCCAAGGGTGCTGATACTGTTGATCAGAGAACCAGCCGCCAAAGACAAAGCCTTGTCTTGTCGGAGGGGTCGGCTGATCCAGGAAGACCATCGGACGAGACAGATAACCATAAGGGTCAATCCCATCTTCGAAGATGATCTGGAAGAAGCCTGCATCGAAGAAGGCATAGCCATCATTGAGACGGGAATCCATGAACCAAGGATTCGTGAAGTTGAAACCGCTGTAACCAGACTGCAGTTTCAATTCGGTGGTGGTTTTCGATAACCCGATCTGTGATGACACTGGATTCAAAGTGTGATCAAAATACACATTGTTGACAGATTCAAGCTCGTTCAGAGGATTTGCGATCGGATCGAAAAGCACCGCCCCTGAGGAATGATTGATGAAGCTTCCCGCAAAGTAAACATTCTGATACGCTGAATAGGTCCCGTAATCGTAACCGAATATTCCGCCGACATAATACCCGCCACCGTTGGCAGGGGACGTGTTGGTTTCCGCAACTGCAGTAATGATCATTCTGGAGAAAACATCCGTGGGGTCATTGTTGCTGTAGGCTTCACCCGCAATACCACCCAAGTTGGTGACTCCGGATAAGGTACCCAAACTGAAGCTTCTGGTATAAAGGACGTCACATTCCCCAGATCCGCCGACCAAACCGCCCACACTGTGATGACCGACGATATCGCCATCAAACCAGCTGTCCAGAATGATGGTATGAGAGGTCACTTTACCGACCAAACCACCCACATGATTGTTTCCGGTGATGGTTGCTTCAACATTGTTGGTGTCGATCTGCAGGTAATACTGAACTTGAGGCGTGATCGCATCGGGGATAACAACGGCACCCTCAACAAAACCGATCAACCCTCCGACATTATTGGTTGTGGAATCGATTTCACCCTTAAAGCTTGATTTTTCAATCGACGAGGCTGTGTTTGCAGATCCGATGATCCCACCCACCGCAGCATAGTACGTATCCGAAAGCACATCGATGGTTGAGTTTAACACCAGGATATCCTCGAAGGAAGTCCACTGTGAATAACCCGCTGCCCCCCCGATCGCCAATTCATTGAGTTCATAATCTGCCGGCGAATTGAACGTGATTTCACCGGTGACCCAGTTATTATCCAGGATCGAGAATTCCGCTCCGCCGACCAATCCACCAAGATAGAGCGATTGATTGTCTTCTTGAGCGACATAGACATTGATCGTTCCCTTAAATTCGGAGAAAGAGAGCGAAGAACTCCCACCCATGCGACCAACCACTCCACCCACATACGTAAATGGCCATGAATGGTCTGTCCCTTCCATCATAGAAGCATTGGTGACATTCACCGAAGCATCCAAAACCGTGATTTCTTCCATTGTCGTAGTCAAGTCGACCGATGCGGCCAAAACCCCGATGAAAGAAATATCCAGCAATTGGGTTTCTGCCGGTGCCAAGACGTTGGAATTGACATCGATACTGGCATTTTGAAGGACGAGTTCATAGATTTCACCACCTTCAACATAACCGAAAAAGCCAGTCCCATAAAGGATGAAACCGTTGTAGGTCTGATAGGTGGTCGTCAGTTCCGTGATGGTCAAATGATTGATGACATGACCATTTCCGTAAAAGGCACCCGTGAAAGGATAGACCTTGGTGCCGATTGGAACCCACTCTACCCCAATCAAATCGATGTTGTTTTGCAGATCATAGGACCCGTTACGGTAATCGGCATTCCCGTGCGTGATATTACAGCTCATCGCCAACAGATCAGCCGATGTCGTGATCAGATAATGACCGGTCCCCGAATCCGTCGCAATGGTGCTACAAGACACCCCCGCAGACACATTCAATGTCCCCTGCACAGAAAAGGCAAAGACAAAAAGAGTCGCAACTAAAATCTTGATTATCTTCATGATCGATTAATTCACTCTTATCCCTTTCTGATCGACTTAAGCAAGTCAATAAAAACGAGTGGGATGATTGATTAAGTCGATTCCTTAATTTCATTATAGAACTAAAACCATAAAATGGCATGGCTTTTTGTGAATTTTGTAACAGGTTGAGAAACATCTAAAGAAATGGAAACCGGCTGTTCTGTGATAGTAAAGTCGGAATCTTCAAGATTAGTCATTTCAGAAGCGACACACTGCCTTTATGATGATCCGAACCCTCTCAGCAACAAGGCCCCCACTGAACAGCTCAGAATGATTTTGAGTATTCTCATGATTTCCTCCTTGGATATCTGAAGGCCATTATAAGACAAAGGATCCTGTTCATTACACTCGTTTTACTTCACCCCTAATCGATAAGCAAGACCCTGATCATTCGCATTATCTGACCATAGTTCGTCAGTAAGGTCTGTTTTGAACTCATAGATAGTGATAACTGTTTCGTGTCATGTTTCTTTGATGTGATACACTGTGCTTAAGAACCATGATCCTAATTCGCCACCTCGACTCAGGAGAAAAACCATGTCAAATCATCTGTACGAATCCATCATCGACCAATTTCCAATGAGTTTCGCTTACATGAAACTTCTTTTTGATGACCAAGGCAAGCCCATCGATTTTGAATATCTGAAAGTAAATCAAGCCTATGAAGACATGACCTCACTCACTGATAAACAACTCGTTGGGAAAACCATGAAATCCCACATCAAGAACTTTGATGAACTCTATCAAGACTTTTTCAATAAAATCGTCAAGATCGCGCTCAACGGCGGAACAGAGACGTTTGATCTGACCATCATTCGGATCGAAAGGACCTATAAAGTATCCGCATATTCCCCCAATGCTCATTATGTCTATCTGTTTTTCAATGATGTGACGATGTTGATTCCGCCGCTGAGCGATCTGGATGTCTTTTTTCAGATCAGTCCGGACCTGTTGGCGATCTCCAGAATCGATGGATTATACCTGAAAGTCAATCCGGCCTGGAAAAAGATCCTGGGTTATGAGCCTTCTGAAGTTGAAGGCAAAAACAGCACTCAGTTTATCCATCCCGATGACCGTATCAATAACCGGACCTTAGCCAAACAACTGGTAGATACCCATCAGGTCATCAGTTTCATCAACCGTTACCGTCATTCCGATGGCTCTTATCGATATATTGAATGGGATTCCCAACGAGATGGCGATAAGGTCTATTCCGTCGCCAGAGACATCACTGAACGCAATCTCAAAGAAGAAAAAATCGAATACCTGAGTTTTCATGACATGCTGACAGGCTTATACAACCGCCGTTTCTTGGAAGAAGAAATGAAACGCTTGGATGTGCCCCGCAATCTGCCGCTGACCGTCATCATGGGCGATGTCAATCGCTTAAAATTGGTCAATGATGCTTTTGGCCATGAGAAAGGCGATGAACTGATCATCAAGGCTTCCGAATCGATCAAAAACAGTGTCCGTCCGGAAGATCTGGTGGCACGATGGGGCGGGGATGAATTCTTTATCCTGTTGCCCAAGACCAATACTGCCGATGCGGAGAAGATCGTCGATCGTATCCATGCAGCCTGTTCTGACAAATCAGTCAATTCAATCAAGGTCAGTATTGCTTTCGGAGTTGCTTCCAAAGCTTTCCTCAGCGAATCGTTGGCTGAAACCATGAGACTGGCAGAAGATGCCATGTATAAATCCAAAGCCAAAGATGGAGAACGCAGCCGCAGAGACATCATTGATGTGATCGCGACCACCCTTTACAGCAAGATCCCCTTTGAAGAACAGCATGCCAAACGGGTCAGTTTCTTATGTCAGCAGATGGCTACGATCTTAGGGTTCAGCAAAGAAGACATCCAGAAACTCACCTTAGCCGGCCTCTTGCATGACATCGGTAAGATTGCCATCTCTTCCGAGATCCTCAAGAAAACAGAACCCTTGACCCCTGATGATTGGATCCAGCTCAAAACCCATACAGAAATCGGCGCCAAAGTCATCGGTACCGGAGAACTTATGGATGACATCGGAATCGCCATCCTTCACCATCACGAGCGCTATGACGGAACCGGCTATCCTTCTGGGATCCATTGGGAAGATATCCCTGTTGCCTCACGCATCATTTCCTTGGCGGACAGTTTCGATACGATGATAAGCCAAACCATGTATAAACCCTCTAAGAATCGTCAGGAAGCCATTAATGAGATCCGAAGAAATGAAGGGACCCAATTCGACCCTGAACTCTCAGAGATCTTCATCAGCCGTGTTTTAGGCGAAGACATCAATCCAATCCATTAAAAAAGGCTCATCTTCGGATGAGCCTTTGTCTGTTTTATTGGAAAGCAAAGAACAGCGGAAACAGGATCGCAACGATCCCAAGCCATCCTGCATAGATGACCAGATAATCCGTTTGAAACTTCTCCAAGGCATCAAAGCTGCCTTTCTTCAGGATGACTCTGGCATAATACATCGCCAAACCGCCCAGATTGATCATCACCAGGACATTTTCTCCCAAAGCCGCCATCTTGTTGGGGGTGATCCCCATCGAAAACAAGCGGGTCAAGATCTCAAACAAGGCAATCCCGTCAATGATCAAGGCCGATGAGATCAAAGCCAGACTGATCATGTCAAACAAGCCGATCTTCTCATCCTCTTTACGGGAAGACAAGGTATACAAGACCAGTGCCAAAACCAAGATCAGCATCGCATCAAACGCAATCAGATAATTACGATCCACCAGCGGATTCTTACCGGTAAAGATCATGGTCAACAGAAAGACCACCATGACGATCAAAAACAAAGGACTAAAGATCTTGGCCAGGATCGGCGCAAAATTCTCCATCAGGTTCTTTTTCTCGACCTGATAGATCGTGACCATGACCACCGCATAGGATCCATAAGGCATCAGGATCTTCGTGACGAATTCCGAAGGGTCCACATTGATCGAGCTGAAGATCAAAAAGATAAACAAGGTGAGTACCCCTAATCCGCAATAGATCAAGACCCCATAGATAAAGGCTTCTCCGGTAAAGCGGATAAAATCCATCCGCCGCTTGGTTTCTTTCCATTCATTGCCCAAGTAAGCCACCCCAATCAGTAACCAGCTTAATAAGGGTAAATGCAATCCGCTCAACACTTCGGTATTGCGATCTCCACCATAGGGATAGACATTGATCAGTACGATCGATACCGCAAAGATCCCCATCAGAACCATCATCATCTTTCGGCTTGATTTATGCGTGATCAACAGATATAAGGCAACCAAAGGCAAGATCCATAACGTGATGTTTTTAAAGATCAGCATTTCATAGGCAGCCGACCATCCTTCGCTTGGCTTAAAGAACCATTCCGGAATCTTGGATAAGGTTCCTGCGATGACCGAAAACATCACCACCATCAGGATGGCTTTAAGCTTGTTGGTTTCAGGTCTGGTTTCTTTCGCTTTGATGGCGACCTGTTTCCATAATGCGCCTTCTGTCTCAAGCACCAAGACATACCCGTTTTCTTTGGCCAAGCGTTTGGCAGCGATCAGAAAGGCTTCTTCCTCATCAAGCGTTGTGCTTAATACGGAGATCCTCTGTGAGAGGGATTCTTCCAGTGTTAAGCGTTGTTCTTCCGATAACTTCATCTTATCTTTGACGTGATTGGTCCAAAGGACCACATTAGACTTGAGATCAATCATAACTTACCTGACTTTCTGTGTATTCTTCATCTCTATTGTAGCCGATTATTAAGCTTAACCGTTAAAAAACGCCCGATATGGGCGTTTTGATTTACTGGATACCGGCAACACTGACACCGCACAGGCGCAGTTTGATCGGGCCTTCAAAGCGGTTGGAGCGTTGGGTCTCTTGACTCAGATACAGCTGATGATGAAGCGCAAGAAGATTACCGGAAATGGATCCGCCGCTGATGGCGGTCTTGGTTCCGTTTTTCAGCACGTAACCCAAACGGATCTCACCGCTGAAGTCTCCGGTCGACGCATCGACAATGAAGCTGGAGAAGTCCAAGACTTCCAAGGCATCGGTCTTTTCAAGTTCTTTGATCGTTTTGGATCCGCCCTTGAAAGAGACGTTTCTTAAAGACCCGGTCGCAGGAATACTCATATAGTAAGAGTGTCTCGCATCGCCCCAAGCGGTGGTAAAGACGCCGTTTTCAATGACTTTGGAGGATTTCAGGATGACCCCGTCAGCATCGATCGGGGTATTGTAGATGGAGCCTTCCAAAGCACTCAGCATCGTCATGTCGATCGTATCACCGATCGCGTTTTCCTGGATGTTTTGTCCCATTTCGAAATTGGACATGTGGTTATACAAGGATCCTGCATTGGTGGAACTTTCATAGACCCCCAACAAGGCTTCCACATTATCATTCGACAAGATCAGATCGGCCTTTTCAAGTTTTGGGGTCAAAGCGGCTTTGGCTCTGTCTTTGGCTTCGGTAAACAAGGCATTGAACTGATTGGCCAAGCTTTCCTTATTCAGGGCTCCGAAGTTGTATTCCTTATAGAGCTCGATTTCCTGAGTGGCCGTTTTCGCGTTGACGATGACTTCCAGATAACAGTCCTGATTCGAATAGTTCAGATGAAGCCCGTTCTTATTGAGGAATTCAACGGTATTGTGGTTGACGAAGACTTCGAAACTGTTGAGATCGCCGTTGGCTTTCTTGGCTGTATCGAAGATGAAGTCGATGATGTCCAAACCGGACTCCACGATGTTTTCAGGGACATCCTGTTTGAACTGCAGTTCTTTTTCATCCGGTAAGGCATAACTCTGATTCTTGATCAGTTTGGCACTGAGGACCGCCTCATGAAGCAGATCCTTGATTTCACTGGCGGTATGGGTCGGATAGATCGTGATCTCGGCGTGGCCTCTGGTTTTACCTTGCTGATCATCCACGAAAAGCTTGACTGTTGTGTAGGTCACTTCTTTTCGTCTGGATTGATCCAGCTTATCGCCGATGAAGAACCATTCGGCGCTTTTGGTCAGTCTTCTGCGGATGACGTAATCATTGATTTCAGGATAGCCCTGAAGGAGTTTTTCGATGTTTCTCATTAACCTAACCTCGCTGTCGCTTTGATGTATGCCCCGCCATTGGCCGTCTTGACGTATTCTTTGTGGCCTTTTCCGCAGAATCCGGAACCGCTGAGTTCGATGGTTTCAGACACCATCGAGATCGACTTCAACAGATCGATGACGTAACCGGTCAATATGATCGGTCCATAGACCTTACCGGTCAGTTTCCCGTCGATGATTTCATAGCCTCTAGAAAGCACACACTGGATGCCCCAGTTCTTGGGATCTTCCATCCCGCTTTCCATCCCATCCAAAAGGTAACCCTTTTTAACGGAGGCGATCATGTCTTCCAGTTTATCCGTGCCGGCCGTGAAATAGGTCGAGGTCATTCTCGTATAGACTTTACGCTCAAAGGATTCGCGCTTACCGTTACCGGTCGGTGCTGTTTTCAATCTTGAGGCGGATAAGGCATCACAGATGCCCTGTTTCAGGATCCCGTTTTCAATGACGATCGTGTCATGGGCCAAGGTGCCTTCATCGTCAAAGGCATATGAAGAAACTTGTTCATAGCCCAAAGCCCCATCATGCATCCCG
>CAZLWH010000038.1:1245-1543 GCA_964563265.1 uncultured Erysipelotrichaceae bacterium | reverse complement strand
CGCCACAGGCTTGTTGATGAACTGTGGAGCCTGAGCTCTGTTCTTCACAAACATATCCATTTCAACGCCGTGACCAAACGCTTCATGGGCAATCAGTCCAGTGATGTCGGGGGTACAGATGATCTCATAGTCGCCCGGAATGATGGGTCCCGCTTTAAGGGTATCATCCAGTTTCTTGACGCTTTCATCGATGATGGCTTTTATGTCTTCCAACAGTTCCAAGCCTTTCATTCCGCTGACCGCATTGTACGCCATTTTGATGCCGGTGTCGGTTTTACCCAAGGCCACGATATAACCC
>CAZLWH010000038.1:0-1209 GCA_964563265.1 uncultured Erysipelotrichaceae bacterium | reverse complement strand
TCTTCGGTGAGATAAAGAGTTTAGAGACCGTGACTTCCATATATTGAACCACGGTATTGACGATACGCTCGTCCTTGGATCCGACTTCTTTCACGATGTCGGAGAGGAAATCCAGTTTTTCTTGGGTCGTTTTAGAATCAAAGGGGATCTTGGCAGTCTTGACCACATCCAAGGTCGCGCTTTCTTCATTGGAAAGATCCACAGGAACTGAAGGAAAACGCTCCTGAAGTTCAAACTGGGTCCTCAACAGGTCGATGATCTTTTGGGAAGCATCCATCGGGACAGTCAGTGACAAATCATTGATCGAAACTTCCGCCACTCTTCCCTGACAGACTGCTCTGAAAACCATGCCTCGTTCACCCATGAAATCACGGATGTCCATACTGCGGGTCCTGACTCCGAAAGCCTTGCCTTTGGAATCGGTGGCTAAGACGGAAACATAATCAAAATGACTGCTCAATTCGGCAATGATCGTCTTTAGATCCTGCCGAAGACTGCTTAAATACGTTGTAGGTGTATCGTTCATATGGTCTGCCTTTCAATATTCACTATTATACACCCGCTTATCGTTTTTGTCTTTTTCCTCAAGTTACAGGAATTCCTGATGATGGTCGTATTGTTGTCACACTCAAGACTGAAAATGGATGCAGAAAAGAAACAGATCCAGTGAAGGAACCCAGGGTCGAAACCTGTGAACTAAGTGAACTCAAATACCTCATCAGTAAGTTGGATCATCTGGTCCTCAGTTTAAACTCAGCATTGTCCTACAGATGTCTGGCTGATCAAACAAAACCGATTCCATTTCAAAGATGACATATAAAAAGCGTGTTGCTTAAGCAACACGCTTTCTTTTATTCTTTGACTTCTACGGCTTTTTTAGGAGCCTTGACGGTCTGCGCTTCTTCTACTTTGGGAAGTTCAATCCCCAGTTTATTCATGGTGATCAGTTTCAGCAATGCTTCAACGATGTTTTCGCTTCCGCCTTCGCCTCTGTCTGAACCGCCCATATTGACAACAGTACTCGGGACAACAGGCACTTGCGCATTCTTGATGGCATCCGCCAGCTTGTCTGCGATTTCCTGGATGACACGGTATTCAGCACCGCCGTACGCTTTGACTTGAGCATCAATGGCTTGCGCTTTGGCCAAACCGATGTTGGATTCTTTAGAAGCTTCAGCTTCCCCTTCAACGCGTACTTTGGTGGCATTG
>CAZLWH010000037.1:6944-11180 GCA_964563265.1 uncultured Erysipelotrichaceae bacterium | reverse complement strand
ATCTGCGTTTGGGCGGCGGTTTTCTCAATCAGCTGGCCAGCATCGATCTGTCCAAGTTGGATCCTCGCCTGACAAATCTTGACATTACAGTCGCTTGCGATGTGATGAATCCCTTGACCGGATCAAAAGGCGCTTCCTTGGTCTATGGACCACAAAAAGGCGCTGACCTCTTGATGGTCGAGATTCTGGATAAGAACCTTAAACATTATGCTTCCGTCTTAAAAAAGACGATCAATAAAGAGATCGATGCGGTCCAAGGGGCCGGAGCTGCCGGCGGGATCGGGGCTGCCTTACTGGGTGTCCTTAACGGAAAACTGACGTCAGGCATCTCGACGGTCATTCAGCTGACGGATTTTGAAAAGGCATTGGAAGATACGAATCTGGTTTTGACCGGAGAAGGCAGTATCGATGATCAGACCCCTTACGGTAAAGCGGTTGTCGGGATTGCCAAGGCCGCGAAGCGACACAAAGTACCGGTCATCGCCTATGCCGGAAGAGTCAGCGGTGATCTTGAACTCCTCTATCGTGGTGGAATCACCAGCATCATCACCATCATGCCGGATGTCATGCCTTTGGGTGAAGCCCTCAGAAACGGACCTCAGCATCTTGAAGCGGCGGTAGAAAATACGATGCGTATCTTACAGAATATCCGCAAGTTTAAGTAAAACGGTTCATGGATCAATAAAAACTCAAAGATAATTTGAGTTTTTTCATGTCCAAAAGAGTATAAATTGGACAATCTATATGTTTTTTTGATATACTTACAACATGTACTATCTCTTTGTGAATAAATCATCCAAAACACCGATCTATCAGCAATTGGCGACCAGTATCCGTCAAGCCATTGCCAGTCATGTTTTGAACCATGATGATCAGTTACCGACCGATGATGATATCTGTGTTCAGTTCGGCATCAGCAACATCGTCGTCAAGCAAGCTTATTCCGTCTTGACCAAAGAACATCTGATCAACAGAGTCCGCGGTAAAGGCACTTTCGTGACGACTGTCCCAAAAGTCGAAGCCAACATCCACGATTTTCATGATGTGGAAGCCAAGTATGCTCAATTGGGCATCGTCAAGAAACTGAATCTGATCGAAGTGGTTGAATACCATGATCTTGCTTATCAGTTTCTGAATTTGAAGGAAGGAGAGTCCGCATTTAAGATCATGATTACGGCCATTTATCAGAAAACTCCAGTGTATATCCAACAAATGATCTTACCTTGTTCACTCTTTCCAAATCTGGATAAAGTATTCATCAATCCGAATTATTCCGTTTCTCAATTAGCCAAAGACATGTATCAGCTGTCCTTGGCCCATTCCCGACATGATTTCAACATCGAGAATCTGATGTCGTCTTCCGCTCAGATGCTTCAGGTTGACCGTAATGAAGCCTCCTATGTCTACAACAGTACCTATTTGGATGATAAAGGCAACCCACTGTTTTTCATCCGATCAACGATTCCGGGTCGATATCTAAAATTAAACTTCTCTCAGGTGCACCTATGACTATCACTTTAGACCGCCGTTCAAAAACGCCTTTGTCTCAGCAGTTGGAATTCGAACTTCGTTTGAGGTTGATTCACGGGGAACTTCACCAAAACACCGCGATGCCTTTACCCAGTGAGCTGGCCCTTGAGCTGAACATCACACCGCAACAGGTTGAAGAGGCGTATAACAGTTTGGTTTTCAGTAAACATCTGGTTCGCAAGAATGAGGACTGGCTCGTCAGTTACGGCAGGATTCCCAAACAGGTTTTCGAGAAATACATCTCGCTGTTTGAAATCCTGAAAGAATTCGGATCAAACCCGAAGATAGAGACACTCTCAGTCAAGAATGACTATAAATTGCCGAAGGGATTTGAAATCGAGATTCCTTTTAAGAAAGTGTTGTATACAAGACGGGTTTATTTAAGCCATGATCGGCCTCAGGTCCTCGTCGACTGTTATTTCCCTCAGGATCTGTATCCTGGTTTGGATAAATTACTGCTGTCCAATGAGCCTTATTATGCGCTGCTTAAGTCGGTGTACGGGCTCGAATTTGGACGTTCCGATAGAACCTTTGAGGCAGAAAATCTGCGCAAACAGGAAGCAGAGATCCTGGGTGTTCCCGCAAAGAGCACGTATTGTTACTCGATCGCTCGGACTTACGACACGCTTGGTCGTCTGGTCGAAGTGGATGTTTGTTGGATATTGCCTGATCTTCTGCATTTCAGTATTGAACAAGATGAATAAACAAACCGAAAGGTTTGTTTTTTTATATATGACCCTTTATCGGTCAATGACTGACCCTATGCACATTCACGGGCAAGTCAGACCGAAATCCATGAAGCATGTGTTATAAAAGATGTAGCTGTGATTTCAAAGCTTAAGGAGAACCAATGAAATTCAATACAATACCCATGGCGATCAACGCCACTCAACAAGGGAAACCCATTATCATCATGGATGATGATGGTCCCGGATCCAAGGCCCATCTGATCTTGGGTGCAGAAAAGACGACAGCGGAAACACTGAGCCTCTTTAATGAAGTCGGTCAATCGACCCTGCATGTGGCCTTAGAAGCCTCACGGATGCTGGACCTGGGTTTTCAGGCCAGTTTGGATGACCATACCTATCACGTCGTCAATACACTCTCGATTCAGGATAAAGCGGTCGGTAAAGACCATTCTTTGGAAGCCAGATTATCAACGATTCAGAAATTGGCTGACTATAATTCGACCCTGGCTGATTTTGTCATGCCGGGTCATATCTACATCATCCAGTCCCATTTCGGCGGTGTCCTTAAAAGAGTCGGACACGTTGAAGCGTCTGTCGATCTGGCCCGTTTGGCTGGTTTGAGACCGGTCGGGATGGTCAGTGAAATCGCCCATAACAACGGTAAACGATTCTCCCATGAAGAAATCAGTGTGTGGGCAGAAAAGAAGGGGATCCTGATCATCAAGATTGAAGATCTGATTGCCCATCGCCGTCAGAGAGAATCGACCATCAAAAGAGCGTCAGACGCTAAAATGCCGACCCGTTACGGTAATTTTACGATCGTCGGGTTTGAAAACACCCTGACCAAAGAACACCATGTGGCCTTGGTGAAAGGCGACATCACCACGGATGAACCGGTCTTGATCCGAGTCCACAGTGAATGTCTGACCGGGGATGCCTTTGGATCCTTGCGATGCGACTGCGGTCAGCAGTTTGCGGCAGCCATGGCTGAAATTGAAAAAGAAGGCCGAGGGGTCTTATTGTACATGCGTCAGGAAGGCAGAGGCATTGGTTTGATCAATAAGATCAGAGCCTATCACCTTCAAGACGAAGGCATGGATACCGTTGAGGCCAATCTGGCCTTGGGGTTTGCGGCTGACATGCGCGATTACGGGATCGGAGCCCAGATCTTGGCCGATCTCAAGGTCAGGAAACTGCGTCTGATGACCAACAATCCCCGTAAATTGGTCGGTTTATCCGGCTATGGGATCGAAATCGTAGAACGGATTCCAATTCAACTTAATCACAACGAAAAAAATGAACAATACCTGAAAACCAAACAAGCCAAACTCAGTCATCTGCTTAAATTTGAGGAATAAAAAAGACCACGCAAGTGGTCTTATTTTTTGATCAGTTCAAAGGTCGATGCGGCCAATTCATCCACGGTCACCAGATTGTGTCCGATGATCGAGGTGGCCAGTTTCTTCTGGTAAGGATCGATCCAGACCTGAGGGATCGCTTTCTCGCCTAGCATCATTCCCAAGATCGAGCCGGTCGTCGCACCGTTACAATCGGTATCAAATCCAGGCTGTACGGCCATACACAGGCTCTTACCGAAGTCTTTTTCACCGTACAGTAAGGCAGTCACCACCAGCATCGCATTGGAGTTGGTATGACACCATCCGTGTCCGTCAGTTTCATCATAGAATTTATGGATCGAAGCCACGACTTCATCATAGGAATTGCCGGCTTTATGCCAATCCAAGACGGCTTGAACATCTCTGCGCAGCCGTGATCGTGCCGGGATCTCATCGAGTCCAGCTTCGATCACAACGACCAGATCATCACTGACCGCGGCAGCCGCAATCATTGCCGCCATCAGCATTTCACCGTAGATGCCGTTTTTGACATGCGAGATGCATCCGTCACGGAAGGCCATTTCAGCGGCCAGATCCGGATTGCCCACATTGAGGTATCCGAAGAAATCGCCGCGGATCTGTGCGCCGATCCACTCACGGTACGGGTTTAAGACCGTGGC
>CAZLWH010000037.1:3869-6934 GCA_964563265.1 uncultured Erysipelotrichaceae bacterium | reverse complement strand
GACCGTGGCGGTTTCAGGGGCTCTGAAACCGGCGGCCGCATTGCGGTAAGCCACACGTTCTGCCGTGCAGGTTGCCAGATAAGGCAGCCATTTCAGCCATCCTTCCAACACATCATCGGAGGTAAATTCTTTTCCGTAGGATTTGACCAGCTCTAGGGCCAACACGGTATAGATGGTGTCATCATCGATCGGGGCAATCCCATCGATACAATCGGCCCAAGCTCTGTTCAGATCGATCTTTCCAAGCCAAGCCGGGGTAAAGTCTTTCTTCTCGATATAACGGTTCATCGGGAAGTTATTGGTGTCTTTTAAAAGTTTATGAAGGTCCTTGCTTTGCCAGCCTTCAACAGGTTTCCCCAACAAGCAGCCACTGATGCGGCCGATCCAGGCTCCTGCCAGTTTATCTTTCAGAACTTCATCACTCAGTGTCAATTCAAAACTGTGTCTGCGATTGGGTTTGGCGGATTGGATCGAAGGGTAGTCCGAAGGCTCGATGAAAGGATAACCCTTGATCATCGGGGCATTGTCCAAACGGATCTTCAGGGCTTTCGCCATTTCTTCTTTATTTTCGGTTTTGGCGCGATTGGCAATTTCTTCACAGACGGCCTTGAGTAAACGGACGTCCTTTCCTTCATCGCGTGCCTGTTTCCATTCAAGCAGCATTTCAGGCGCAAACAGTATCCAAGGTTGGTCTTTTAGCATCGTTTTATCCTCTGTCGTTTCTTATGGTTTAATGATAACTTAAAACGAGCAATAATGATATAATTAGGGTAACTAACAACGCATATTTATTTTGGAAAAAATCCAATCAAAGTGAGGTTATCATGAAAAAAGTAGAATTGATGATCATAGATGATGAGCCCATCAATCTTTCGATTTTGAACGGATTATTATCACCGGTGTACCTGGTCAGAGCCTTCAGGAGCGGTTTGGATGCCTTCCACAGTCTGGGCACGGTGTCTCATCCTGAACTGGTCTTATGTGATGTCAACATGCCGGAAATGAGCGGTTTTGCCTTTGCGGATAAAGTCAGATCAAGCAAACTCTTTCGTGAGATCCCCATCATCTTCATCACCTCTCTGGATACCAGTATCGATGAGGAAGCCGGATTCAAACATGGCGCAGTCGATTATATCACCAAACCGTTTACGCCATCCGTCGTCATGGCCCGTGTCGAAGCGCATTTAGAGCTAAAAACAGCCAGAGACCGTTTGAAAAATCAAAATGTCTGGCTTGAAAAAGAAGTCCGGAACCGAATCAAAGAAAACCAGATCATCCGCGATGCGACCATCGGGGTCGTGACCCAATTGGTTGAAACCCGGGATATCGATACGGGAGACCATATCTACAGAACCAAAGCCTATTATGAAGTCATCGCAAAAAGAATCCAGTTACTGATGGCCTCACAGGATCCGTTGAGTGATAAATACGTCGATACGATCATCAAAGCCTCGCCTTTGCGTGACATCGGCAAAGTCGGCGTACCGGATCAGATCCTGCTTAAAAATGGAAAACTGACGGATGAAGAATTCGAAATCATGAAGACCCATACGACCATCGGCGGTCAATCCTTACGTTTGGCCATCGAACGATCCGACATCGAACACAGTGTCAGTGCCAGTGGGATCGACGAATCTCAGCTGTTCTTTCAAGAAGCCATGAACATCGCCGAATTCCATCATGAGAAATGGGATGGGACCGGTTATCCCAAAGGTCTGATCGGGGAAGCCATCCCGCTTTCCGCCAGGATTATGGCTTTGGTCGATGTCTTTGATGCCCTGACCAATAAGCGCATTTATAAGCCGGCTTGGTCTTTTGAAGAAACAGTGACTTATATCCAAAACAAACGCGGATCTCAGTTTGATCCGATGATCGTGGATGCCTTTTTGGATCAAATCGACCGATTCAAGTTGATTTGGCGCACCTCGGCTAACCTTTAGGAGATGAGTATGACCCACGAAGATCTGCTTAGAATTCAACAGCAATTGAAAATGATGGAACAAGCCAACACCCTGATGCGTATCGGGGATTGGTACTTTAACCGTTCTACCAACAAGATCCAACTCGACCAGATCGCCGCCGAGATCTTGGATTTTACCAGTGAGCCGATGGACTCCAACGGGATCCGCCACGTCGATCCAAACTTGATTTTCAATAACCTGGTTGAAGAAGACAAGGCAAGTTTTATCCTGCCGATGCAGAAAACGGAAGAGATTAGGAATTTTTCAATCCAAGTCCATTATCAATCTCCGAAAGGACAGCTTAAATCGATTCGAATCACTCGGGTCGAAAATCCGGACATCCTCGGTGATTCAAAATCCTTGGGCTATGTCTATGACCGATCTGACTTAGAAAAGGCTAAGACTGATCTCGAAGAAAGAAACTATGTCCTTGATTCGATGTTTGAAGTGTTGCCGGATCTTTTCTTCAAATTCAATGAAGAACTCAATATCATCGATTATCGGGCACAAAAGGATTCTATGCTGTATGTTGAGCCGATTGCTTTCCTCAATAAGAACTTGGGAGAGATCCTACCACAGGAAGTATGTGTGTTGTTAGAAAAAGCAACCGAAGACGCAAGAGAAACCGGCAGAGTATCAATCTTTAACTATCAATTACCGATTGGACAACAACTATACTCATACGAATGCCGGGTGTTTTATCTGCCTCAGCCCAAGGAATTCATCTCATTTGTTCGAGATATAACCGGCGATCTGATCACCCAAAACAAACTGGAAACCAGTGAAAAACGATTCAGGACCCTGTTGGAAAATACGCCGTTTCCCATCATCATCTCAAGAATCCGGGACGGGGTTTTGGTTTTTGGAAACAAGACCGCCAAAAAACGTCTGAATTTTGACAATGATCAAGGCATCGGCATACCGGCAGTCAATTTCTATAAAAATGAGAATGATCGAGATGCCTTTGTTGGTGAGATCCGTAAAAATGGGTCCGTCATCGACTTTGAAATCGAACTTTTTGATTTCAATGGCCATCCTTATTGGGCATTGATGTCGGGGAACATCGTCGAATTTGAAGGTGATCCGGCCATCATGGTGTCCATC
>CAZLWH010000037.1:0-3859 GCA_964563265.1 uncultured Erysipelotrichaceae bacterium | reverse complement strand
GAACGCGTCAAGGAACTGACCTGTCTTCAACGGATCTTCAACGATACTGAGACCGCAACCGGCAGCATTGAAGCCGTGGTGGCCAGTTTTCCTGAAGTGATTCGGGTCGCCATGCTCTATCCTGATGATACGCAAGTTAAAATCACGATTGATGACAAGCAATACTCAACGATCGCCTATCAGGAAAGAAATCTTTCACTCAAATCCAAAGGGATGACAGACACTCATAGACTCGTTGAGATCATAGTCAGTTATCACACCGATCACCCTGAAGAAGACGAAGGACCTTTCCTTATAGAAGAACATACAATGATCGATACGATCCTTCAAAGACTGATTTCATTTGTCAACAGGATCGAAAATGAACGCATCCTGCATGAACGCACAGAACTGTTTGATGTCATGTTTTCCTTTGTTCAGGACGCCATCATCCTTGTCGATGCCAAGGATATGAGTTTTGTGTCCTTCAACGAAGCAGCTCATAACAGCCTTGGCTATACTGCAGAGGAATTCTCCAAAATGAAACTGAGCGATATTCAGTTCGGCCACAATGAGGAATTCTATAACTCAAACATCACGAAACTCAAAGAGGGCAAATCACTGAGTTTCGAGAACAGGTATCGACATAAAAACGGAACAGTACGACTCAAATACCTCTCAGTAAGCCCGCTGGTCTTCAATAACAGGCTGATGTATTGTGATGTCGAACAGGACATTACCGATCTTAGGAATCGTGAGAATGAACAAAAGAATTATGCTGAACTATTGAAGCGCCAAGCCTCCTTGACCTATGAGATCAATACGATGCCCAGCGGAATCAATGGTGATATTGATACTTTCGTCAATGAATCCTCCAGAATGCTCATGAAGGAATTCGGTTATCAGCGCATCACTGTGTGGGAAATGAGAGAAGATTTTTCTGCGATGGTTTGTATCGGCGCAAATGCTTTCAATAATGACCAGGCTACTTTAGGGAAAGTCTTATCTAGAGAAGAATATGGTGATTTTATTGAATATCTAAACGATCATCGTTTTATGGATACCCATGAAGTCATGACCAATCCGAAACTGGCCTACATTAAGAAAAATCTGATCGAGCCAGCCAAGATCAGATCCACTTTACTCTGTACGATCCTGTCTCAAGGCAACATGACCGGTTTCGTCGCCTACAGTTTCATTGATGAAGAACATACATGGTCGAAAGAAGAACTCAACTTTTGCCTGCAGATCGCGGATCGTGTCGGTCTGGTGCTTTTGAAGTCCAAGCGACTGAATGCGTTGTCTCAACTCAAACAAAGCGAAGCCTTACTGAATATTGCTCAGCGCGTTTCCAAGACGGGATACTGGATCCTGAAAGTATCCGACTTCTCGATGATCGTCTCTGAAGAAACGTATCGCATTTATAAGATCAAGCCCGGTACGCCGATGAGTCTGGGGCAATTTGAGGCTTACTTTGATGAAGAAGACAACAAGCTGATCCATGATGTTTTCAATAACGTGATCTCAGGAATCCAAACAGAATCCACCATCAAGTTCACCCATAAAGCCCATATCGATGGTAAAACGCTGTGGCTGGAAGAAACCGCAGAAGCTCAGGTCGGGAAAAACGGTCAGATCGATCATCTGATCGGGACAGTCAGCGATGTCACCGATAAAGTCTTGGCTCAGATTGAATTGGAGAACTATAAGAATCATCTGGAAGAACTGGTCACTGAAAGGACAACGCAGCTTGAAGCCGCCAAACAAGTTGCTGAAGCCGCCAACAAAGCCAAGAGTGCCTTCTTGTCCAATATGTCTCATGAGATCCGTACCCCGATCAATGCGATCATCGGGTATGCCCATCTGATCCGGCGTGATCCCTTGACCATGCGTCAACTCAGCCAATTGGAAAAGATGTCGACCTCTGCGAAGCATTTACTTCAGATCATCAATGATATTCTCGATCTTTCCAAGATCGAAGCCGATCGATTGACCCTGGATATCCATGACTTTGAAATCATTCGAAGCATCGATCAGGTGACCAGTATCTTGGAGAATGAAATCAATCGCAAAGGATTGAAACTGACCATCGATTTGGATCATATTCCAAGTGTCGTACGCGGAGACGGTGTCCGTTTCAGCCAGATCCTGCTTAATATATTGAATAATGCGGTCAAATTTACCGCAGAAGGCACTGTGTCTTTGACCGCCCGTATCCTGAAACAGGAAGCCCCGCATTATCTGCTTCGCTTTGAGATCAGCGATACCGGGATTGGGATGACCTCCGAACAGAGAGAAAAATTGTTTACAGATTTTGTTCAGGCCGATGTCTCGACCACCCGAAAATTCGGCGGAACAGGTTTGGGATTATCCATCAGTCGTCGACTTGTCACCATGATGGAGGGCACGATCGGAGTTGAAAGCGAACCCAATCACGGATCGACCTTCTGGTTTGAGATCCCCTTTGAATCGGTTGATTCAGCGTCGGACAGCCCGATCTTTGAAGAAATCTCCAAACTTCATGTTTTGGTCATTGATGATATGGCAGATCAGTTGGAACTGATTACTTCCTTGTTTGCGGATCTGAAGATCGATGCGGACAGTGCTTCATCAGGCAAAGAAGGATTGCAGTTGATTGCTGAAGCAGAGGCGAAAAATATGCCTTATCATACGGTCCTGATCGATCTTAAGATGCCTGAATTGGATGGGATCGATACGGTCCTGATGATGAACGGCTTGGGCTTGACCCATCGTCCGTATACTGTGATGATCACCTCCTATGTCCAAGAGATCGAAATGGATGAACTGAAGCGAATCGGGGTCGACAGTGTTTTGATCAAACCGATCACCAACTCCAAAGTGTACGACCTCTTGGTCAACCTCTTGTCCAATGACAATCGATATGAAGTACAACTTAAAGAAGGCTTACAGGGACGCATTGAAAGCCAAAATCTCACCAAACTGAACAACCGTCATATCCTGGTGGTCGAAGACAATGAGATCAATCAAGAAGTCACGGTCAGTACCTTAGAAACCGCCGGTGTGATCTCCACGATCGCCGAAAACGGTCAGATCGCTTTGGACATGATCGCTAAAAACAATTATGATCTGGTATTGATGGATGTTCAGATGCCGATCATGGACGGCCTTGAAGCAACCCGCCGTATCCGTGAAAGCGGCAATCCCATCGCCATCATCGCCATGACGGCCAATGTGTTCAAAGAAGATCAGGTCGATTGCCTAAGGGCCGGCATGAATGATTTTGTCTCCAAACCGATCGATCCACAACGCTTCTTCGATACGATCATCCAGTGGATTCCTGAGACAGCGGTAAGAGTAAACGGTGAAAAAACGATGGAAGTTTTGATAGACAGTTCTAAGATCAGTACTCAGGCCTATATTGAACGTTTGGATCGGATCGAAGGACTGGATGTTCAGCGTGGCCTCAGCAATCTTCAAGGCAATGCCAAACGGCTGACCGAATTGCTGATTCGGCTGACGACAGACTATCTTGAGAAAATCAACACCTGTTATTCGGATCCGAATGTCTCCATCAATGACGTTAAAAACTGTGCTCATGCGCTCAAAGGGGCCTCCGGTAATTTGGGTTGGACCCTGGTCCACCAGCAAACCGGACTGATTGAAAAGAGGATCCTGCGCGGAGAAGATATTCCAACCATGATCACTGACATTATGAAACTGAGAACGACATTGGAAAATGCCCTGGCGATCTTGCGTGAACTTTACGACATTCAGTCTTCAGTCAGTGTCCACAATGTCAATACCCAAGAAATCCGCGATGCCCTTCATAAAGCTGAGGAGTTGTTGTTGGCCTATGATACCTCCGTCCAGGAAGTCATAGAGAAGAATAGAGATAACC
>CAZLWH010000036.1:0-11278 GCA_964563265.1 uncultured Erysipelotrichaceae bacterium | reverse complement strand
GTGCCGATCATCGCCATGACCCTCGCCATTGTACCGGTTGCCTATTTCGCCAACAAGGCGCTTCAGCACAAAGACAAGGACAAGACCTTGTTTGTATCCTGGATCCTTTCAGTCATCCTGATTGAGATCGTGGTCAACGTGATCTTGACGCCTTTATGGTTGTATCAGCTGTATGGGATCCCCATCGAGATCCAAATCATCATCCGATCCATCAAGGCCAGTTTCTTTGTGGTCCTCAACAGTTTCTTGGCCTATTTCATTTACCGTAGCCTCAACCGGCTCAACCGCCGTCCGCTTAGAAAGAAACTGTAAGGTTATCCCATGAGAAGAAAAGAACGCGAAGTGACCGGAGATTTAGAACTGAACGAAATCCTAAGTGCCACGCAGATCTGCAGGATCGCGCTGAAGGATGAGGAAGGCTTGTATATCGTACCTTTGAATTTCGGTTATGAGTTGAGTGACAGCAAATTGACCTTCTACTTTCATTCCGCCAAAACAGGCCGTAAACTATCCGCCATTAAAAAAGACGGACAAGTTGCCTTTGAGATGGATACGGATCATCGCCTGATCAGCGCCGATAAAGCCTGTGATTACGGGTTTGCGTATGCGAGCATCATTGGAAGAGGTCATGCGGAGATCGTCAGTGATTTGGAAGAGAAGAAAAAGGGCTTGTCCTTATTGATGAAACATCAGACCGGCAAAGACTTTGTCTTCGATGACAAATCAGCCGCTTCAGTCACGGTATGGAAAGTCATTGCGGATCAGTTCACAGGGAAAAGACACCAATAAACATGAAAAAAAAGACGATACGTCTTTTTTTAATCTTCGATCTCCCAGAAAATAAATCCTTTATCTTTTATCAACGTCACACAGGCATTGACCACTTCAGGCTCAAACATCGTCCCGCTGTTTTGAATCAGGAAATCCAAGGCAACAGAACTAAGGAGCGCTTTACGGTAAGGCCGGTTTGAAACCATGGCTTCAAAGGTATCTGCGACCGATAAGATCTTGGCTTGAAAAAGGATCTCATCGCCTTTTAGTCCGTTAGGATAACCGCTTCCGTCACACTTCTCGTGATGTTGAAGAACGATGTCTGCCACAGGCTGACCGAAGTCGATCTTAGAGACGATTTCATAGCCGCGCATCGGATGGGTCTTGATCAAGGCGTATTCTTTATTGCTAAGGGAAGAGGTCTTATTGATGATCTGGGTGGGGAAATGAATGACCCCGATGTCATGGATCATCGCAGCGAGTCTGATGCCTTCGATGACCTGAGGTTCCAGATTAAGTTGTTTGCCAATGGCGACAGCCAGTTGGGAAGTACGGACCTGATGATTTTGAGTATAAGGATCACTGACACCGATGAGTGTTCCAAAAGCTTCCACAGTCTCATTGAGGATCCGTTCCAGTTCTGAAACAGAACTTCGAAGCTTGGTTTCCTGAGACTTTCTGCGGAACGCCGATGAAAAGATATCACTGACAAAGACCAGACTGTTGACTTCTTCATCGGTCCATTTCTTTTTATGACGGACAGAGTCAAAGCCTAAGAAACCAATCAGTTTCTGATCCAGACTAAGCGGCACGACCAAACAAGACTTGATCGATTGGGCTTGAAGGATCTCGCGTTCTCCCAGCTGATTCTCATCCATCGCATTGACATCATCGATACGGATGATCTCGTTGCCTTTTAGTTTCATCATCCACCAAGGGAAGATATCAACATCAAGATCCTGAAGCATCTCGATGGCAGGTTCTATTTTTTCTTGACACCATTCATGGATATTGCTCATTTGCTTGGAATCAGGACTCAGAGTAAAGATATAGACCCGATCCATATTCAGAAATTCACCAATGAATTTCATACTCTGATCAAAAGCCAACGGCAAGTGTTCATAACTGGATTTCAACATCGTCTTGGAGATCAAAGCAACCAGCTTATAAAGCTTGATTTCTTCATCAGGGTGCTGTGAAACAACAATGTTTTCATTGTCTTGGGTGGCTTTCGCTAAGAGTTCTTTAAAGTCTGACTTGATTTTTTGGTTCATATTTATCCATTATTTACGCATCTTCATTGTATCGGTTATTCATCGCAATGTAAAGGTAACTACACAAAATGAAGATTCGTGATTAACTGTGGTGTATAATAAAATAAAGGTGACCTATGATACCCAAGAAACATGAAATAATGATCATCGACGATGAAGTCGTCAACCTCTCCGTATTGTCTGAAATCCTCAAAAGCCTCTATACCGTCAGTGTTTTCAAATCAGGACTGGACGCACTCAAACAGATTGAAAACGGCAAGAAACCGGATCTCATCCTGCTTGACATCAACATGCCTGACATCAACGGGTATGACCTGATCGACCGTTTGTATCAAGAGAAGAAAAACAAGGATATCCCTGTCATTTTCATATCGATCCTGGATACGATCCTCGATGAGGAAAAAGGCTTGTCCAAAGGCGCAGTTGATTTCATTTCAAAACCTTTCCATGCCCAAATCATATTGGCCAGAGTCAAAGTTCAACTTGAACTGAAAGAAAGCCGGGATATGCTTAAAGTCGAGAATCTCTTTCTCGTCAAGGAGGTGTCCAAACGCTTCCGTGAAAATCAGCTCGTTTTCGATATCACCATGGATATCGTGACTCAGTTGGTTGAGACCCGTGATGAAGAAACGGCCCATCATATCACCCGTTCCAGAGCCTACATGGATCGCTTAGCCAAAAGAATGGCCATGAATCCAAAACATGCCCAACTGATCGATGAAGCCTATATCGATCGAGTCGTAAAAGCTTGCCCGCTTCATGATATCGGTAAAGTCGGTATCTCTGATCAGATCCTGCTTAAACCCGGCATCTTGACGACAGAAGAATTCGATCTGATGAAAGAGCATGTCATGATCGGTTACCGATCGATCCAAAGAGCCGTAGAGAACTCCGTGCTCAATGATCTCTTGAAATCCAGCGGAGATTCGATCCCGACGGACTTCTTCATGGAAGCCATGAATATCGTCCGTTATCACCATGAACACTTTGACGGCAGTGGTTATCCCGACGGTCTTAAAGGCGAGGATATTCCTTTGTCTGCACGCATGATGGCCTTGATCGATGTCTTTGATGCCTTGACCAATCACCGTGTCTATAAACCCGCCTGGACGATCGATAAAGCCGTTGAATACATCGAAATGCAGTCAGGATATCAGTTTGATCCGGATTGTGTCATGGCACTGTTGGCTGAACTGGATAACTTCAAAGACATCTACAGAAGACTCAACAGTAACTGATCGCCTATTTCTTAACATTTACGAACATTTTTCATAACTTGAACTCAACGAGGTGCGATTTATGAACACAGACTCCAAACAGTGATTATTCACTGTTTTTTCTTATTATCACAGGTAAATAAAGTATAATATAGGTATATGTGGAGGGTTAATTATGCGACAAAATAATATGGTTGCGATGATCTTAGCCGGAGGTCGAGGAACTCGACTCTTGGATCTGACCAACAAGGTTGCGAAGCCGGCTGTCTATTTCGGAGGGAAATATCGCATCATCGATTTTCCTTTAAGCAATTGTGCCAATTCAGGCATCGATGTGGTAGGGGTATTGACTCAGTATGAGTCCGTATTACTGAACTCTTATGTCGCGAAAGCTTCTTTATGGGGCTTGGATGCGAAAGATTCCGGGATCTATGTCTTGCCTCCCAGAGAAAAGATCGAAGGGTTTGGTTTGTACCGCGGAACAGCGGATGCAATCACCCAAAATATCGATTTTCTGGATCAGTATGATCCTGAAACCGTCTTGATCCTATCCGGTGATCACATCTATAAGATGGATTATTCCAAGATGCTGGATTGCCATCACAAGAACAATGCGGATGCAACGATTGCCGTCTTGGAAGTTCCGCTCAAAGAAGCCAGCCGTTTTGGCATCATGAACACGGATGAACATGACCGCATCGTCGAATTTGAAGAAAAACCGAAACAACCCAAGAGTAATCTGGCATCCATGGGCATCTATATCTTCGACTGGAAACAGTTAAGAAAAGCCCTGATCGAGGACGTCAAGAATCCCAATTCAAATCATGACTTCGGAAAAGACATCATCCCCGGATTCTTAAACACGGACAAACGTTTATGGGCCTACCGTTTTAAAGGGTATTGGAAAGATGTCGGCACCATCGATTCCTTATGGGAAGCCAACATGGACCTTTTATACCGTTCTGAAGAACTCAATCTCGCGGATCCGGCCTGGAAGATCTATACCGAAGACAAGACTGTCCCGGCGCAGGTTTTCGGCGCCAAGGCCAAGGTCTCCAATGCTTACATCAATCAAGGCTGTGTCGTTAACGGCAAGGTCACCAATTCGGTGCTCTTTACCGGGGTCATCGTTGAAGCCGGGGCAGAAGTCACTGACAGTGTTTTAATGCCGTATACAAAAGTCAAATCCGGCGCTAAAGTTCAGCGCATCATCACCGATGAGAATATCGTCATCGGTGAGAACGCCGAAGTCGGAAATACCACGGGCGAAATCGAACTCATTGCCCATGATGTCAAGGGGGTATAGCCATGTGTAACGCACTCGGTATTGTCAGTTACGATGATTTTGTCAACATTCCGGGGATGACCGACAACCGTCCCATCCCGGCCGTTTCTTTCTTAGGCCGTTACCGTCTCATCGACTTCGTTTTATCCAACATGACCAATTCGGAGATCTCCAACATCCAGGTCTATGTAAAATCCAAACCCAGATCTGTCATTGAACATGTCGGAACCGGACGCCATTACAACATCAATTCAAAAAGCGGGAAACTGCGCATCCTGACCGGCGAAGCCAATGTCACCAATGAGATCTATCATCATGACATCTCGGCTTATATCGCCAACATGCAGTTCATTGAAGATGCCCATCAGGACTATGTCGTGATTGCGCCCAGTTATATGGTCTACAAAGCCAATTTCGATGAGATCCTGACCGCGCACATCGAAAGCAAGTCCGATATCACGATGCTTTATAAGACCGTCGATAATGCAGATACTTCTTTCGCAAGAGTTGCTACCTTATCCATTGAAAAACCGCACAAAGTTGTTGCCATAGAAACCAATCAAGGCAAATTTAAAAACAGACACATTTCCTTATCAACCTATGTCATGAGTAAGGAAGTTTTCGTTACCTTGGTCCATCTGGCCAATGAGACATCCAGTTTGTTTACCTTAAGGGATGTCATCCGTGACCAACTGCCGATGATGAACGTTGCCGGATATCCGGTCAAAGGCTATGTGGCCTGTTTGAACAATTTGTCAGAATATCACCGTGTCAGTCTGGAACTGACCAATTATGCGGTCTCAAAAACCTTGTTTGATCCGGATTGGCCCATTCATACCCGCACTAATGATTCTTGTCCGACCCGCTACACTTCCACCGCTGACATCAGTGCTTCGGTCGTTGCCAACAACTGCTTGATCGAAGGAACAGTCAGACACAGTGTCATCGGACGTGATGTCGAGATCCACAAAGGCGCCATCGTTGAAGACTGCGTCATTATGGCCAATACGAAGATCCTAGACAATGTGCATATTAAGAATGTCGTCGTCGATAAATTCGCCAAGATCATGCATCAGGTCGAATTGATCGGGGAACCCGACAACATCATCTACGTTAAACGAAAGGATAAAATCTAATGAAGAAAATCCTCTTTGTCGCTTCAGAAGGCTTACCGTTTGTTAAAACGGGCGGACTTGCAGATGTCATAGGATCTTTACCTCAAGCCCTTCACCGTGAAGGATTCAGCGTAAGCGTGGTCATGCCTCTGTATTTGAAGACGGCCAAGACGATGCATTCTTCGTTGACCAAAATCAAAACCTATCCGGTCAAGGTGGGTATTTTCGATACGATCGCCACAGTCTATCTGAAAACGATCGATGAGATCGATTACTACCTGATCGAACATGCAGCTTACTTTGAACGGGATGGCTATTATGGTTATCCGGATGACGGAGAACGATTCTCCTTCTTCCAGCACGCCGTCATGCGCATGATCGAAGAAAAGGTCATCGAACCCGATGTCCTGCATGCCCATGACTGGCATACCGGATTGATCCCGTTGTTTGTGAAGACCTTGTATAAAAATAAGATCACCCGTCCTTTAACGATCTTTACGATCCATAACCTCTATTTCCAAGGCTGTTTCCCGTACTCGATGTTGGAAAGCTGTGTGGGTTTGCCCAACAGTTACTACTTTGACGGCTCACTGCGTTTTAAAGACGGCATCAGCTTTATGAAGGCGGGGATCGTTTATTCCGATCTGGTCACCACGGTATCGGAGACTTATGCCCAAGAAATCCTGACGCCTGAATTTGGTGAAAACATGGAAGAAATACTGAAGCTTCGCCAGTTCGATCTGTTTGGGATCGTCAACGGGATCGATGTCAAAGACTGGGATCCTGAAACCGACAAATATCTGCCGGTCAATTATTCAACCAGAAATATCTCCAAAGGTAAAATGGAAAATAAACTCGCATTACAGCAGGAACTGGGCTTAAGACAAGACCCCAATGTCATGCTGGTGGCGATGGTCTCTCGCCTTACCGATCAGAAAGGCATCTGGCTCTTGCTGCAATCCATGACTCAAATCATGGGTTGGGACATCCAGCTGGTCATCTTAGGGACCGGTGATGCGCATGTCGAAGGCCAATTGAAATCGATTGAATACCGTTTCCCGCATCGTGCCGTTTTCTATTGCGGATACAATGAAACCATGGCCCACAAGATCTATGCGGGCTCGGATGTGCTGTTGATGCCGTCGCTGTTTGAACCCTGCGGGATCTCACAGTTGATTGCCATGCATTATGGGACTTTACCGCTGGTCAGAGAAACCGGCGGGTTAAAAGATACGATCATTCCTTATAACGAACATACGAAAGAGGGAACCGGTTTTACCTTCGGTCCGTTCAGTGTGGATGATTTCAAACATGTCTTGTGGTTGGCTTATGAGGTCTATACCTTCAAGCGCGATGACTTCAGAGCCATGATCAGACAGGCCATGAAGAAAGATGTTTCTTGGGATAAATCTGCCAAAGCCTACGCGAAGCTTATCCGTAAAAGATTGAAATAAAAGGGAGAAATCCCTTTTTAGTTGTCTGTGAATCCATTAACAAAGTGGTCAAAAAGCGTTGAGATAAGCCATGCATAATGGTATAATCTTAATGCATTAGGAGGAACCCAAAATGGCAAAAAAGACCGTAAGAGATTTACAAGTAAAGGGTAAACGTGTCATTGTGAGAGTCGACTTCAACGTTCCGATCAAAGACGGCGTTGTCAAAGACGAAAACCGCATTGTACAAGCTTTACCAACCATCAATTATTTGGTAGAACATGGCGCAAGAATCATCCTCTTGTCCCACTTAGGTAAAGTCGATCATAAAGATCCGACCAAGACCGATGCCGATAAGGCCAAAAACAACATGGCTCCTGTCGCAACGAAACTGGCCGGCCACTTAACGTCCAAGGTCACCTTTGTCGCAGAAACCCGCGGCGCAGCCCTTGAAAAAGCCGTAGCCGAACTGAAAGACGGAGACATCGTTGTCCTTCAGAATACCCGTTATGAAAAAGGTGAAGAAAAGAATGATCCGGAATTGTCCAAATATTGGGCTTCCTTGGGTGAACTCTTTGTTACCGACGCTTTCGGTTCTGTCCACAGAGCCCACGCTTCAACCGTAGGGATTGCTCAACTACTGCCCAGCGCATTAGGTTTCCTGGTTGAAAAAGAAGTTAAGATGTTATCCAAGGCCATCGTCGATCCGGAAAAACCCTTTGTGGCCATTCTGGGCGGAGCCAAGGTTTCAGATAAAATCAAAGTCATTGAAAACCTGCTGAAGACCGCTGATAAAGTCATCATCGGCGGCGGTATGGCATATACTTTCTTAAAAGCCCAAGGCAAAGAAATCGGAACCTCCTTATTGGAAGCCGATAAAGTTGAATTGGCCAAATCCTTCTTAGCCTCAGACGGAAAGAAGATCATCCTTCCGGTTGATTTCACTGTCGCAGCAGCATTTGCGGAAGACGCAGACCATTATGTGGTCGATGCGGATCATATTCCAGCCAACTATATGGGTTTGGACATTGGTCCTAAAACCATTGCCTTGTTTGAAAAAGAACTTCAGGGAGCCAAAACGGTTATATGGAACGGCCCGATGGGTGTCTTTGAAATGAAGCCTTATGCAATCGGAACCATCGCCATCTGTAAGGCCATGTCCTCACTGCCTGGCGCTTATACCGTCATCGGCGGCGGCGATTCCGCTGCAGCAGCCATAGAAAACGGCTTTGAAGACGGCTTCAGCCACATCTCCACCGGAGGTGGCGCATCACTGGAATTCATGGAAGGAAACCCGTTGCCAGGCATCGCGGTCATACAAGACAAATAAATGAGAAAACCCATCATCATCGGTAACTGGAAGTTAAACAAGACCATTGCGGAAGCGATCAGCTTCATCAATGCGGTCGATCCTCTGGTTCACAATCATGCCGACTTCGGCATCGCAGCCCCGTATCTGGCCCTTGAACAATCCGTCAAGGCGGCCAAACATCTGATCGTCTCTGCTGAGAATGTTGCCTTTGCGGAAAGCGGCGCCTTTACCGGTGAAGTTTCCGTGGCCATGCTACAGGAAATCGGCGTTAAATGGACCCTCATCGGTCATTCCGAAAGAAGACAGTATTTTGGAGAAACCGACGAGACCGTCAATAAGAAAGTATTGCTGAGCGTAAAGAATGGTTTGACCCCAATCATCTGTGTCGGTGAGACCCTGTCTCAGTTTGAAGCCGGAGAAACCGAACAGGTCGTCCGATCCCAAACCGCAGCAGCCCTCAACGGCTTAAGCGCTGAAGAAGTCGCCAAATTGGTACTTGCTTATGAACCTGTCTGGGCCATCGGCACCGGTAAGAATGCAACCAAGGAAATCGCTCAGAACACCTGCATGATCATCCGTCATGAAGTTGCCAAGCACTTTGGTAAAGCCACGGCTGAAACCCTGCGTATCCAATACGGCGGCAGTGTCAAACCGGAAAACATCAAAGAATACCTGTCTGAAAAAGACATTGATGGCGCCCTGATCGGCGGAGCATCCCTTAAAGTAGATTCATTCACAGCGATCATTGATGCGCTGAAGGCATAAGGAGGAACACACATGCCCTATATTATTGATGTCTATGCGCGCGAAGTCATCGACTCCCGCGGTAATCCGACGATTGAAGTAGAAGTAGAAACCGATTCCGGCGCCTTCGGACGTGCCATCGTCCCAAGCGGTGCTTCCACCGGCGAACGCGAAGCGCTCGAACTCAGAGACAATGATAAGACTCGTTTCTTAGGTAAAGGTGTTTTGAAGGCTGTTGAAAACGTCAACGATTTTATCGCTGAAGCCATCATCGGGATGGATGTTACCGACCAGTGCGGTATCGATAAACTGATGATCGAACTCGACGGGACCCACGATAAATCCAAATTGGGGGCCAATTCCATCTTAGGTGTCTCCATGGCTTGCGCCAGAGCCGCTGCTGATTTCTATGGCTTACCGCTATACAAATACTTGGGCGGATTCAACGCCAAGACCTTGCCGGTTCCGATGATGAACGTCATCAACGGCGGGGCTCACTCCGATGCGGCCATCGACTTCCAGGAATACATGATCATGCCGATCGGTGCCAAAGACATCAAAGAAGCCATCCGTATGGGGGCTGAAACATTCCACGCTTTGAAGAAAGTCTTGAAGAGCAGAGGACAAGTCACTTCTGTCGGCGATGAAGGCGGATTCGCTCCGAACTTGGCCAACAATGAAGAACCGTTGGAAGTCATCGTAGAAGCCATCAAAGCAGCCGGTTATGTTCCGGGTGTTGACATTGCCTTAGCGATGGATCCGGCAGCGTCTGAATTCTATGATACCGATAAGAAAGTCTATTTCTGGAAGAAGAGCACCAAACAGTCTCTGACTTCCAAAGAAATGGTCGAATACTATGCTTACCTCGTCGGCAAATACCCGATCGTCTCCATTGAAGACGGTTTGGCAGAAGGCGACTGGGACGGCTGGAAACTCATGACCGAAGTCTTAGGTAAAAAGATCCAAATCGTTGGCGATGACCTGTTTGTTACCAACCCTGCAATCTTAAAAGAAGGCATCGAAAAAGGCATTGCCAATTCGATCCTGATCAAAGTCAACCAAATCGGTACTTTGACGGAAACCTTCGATGCGATGGAAATGGCCAAGCGTAACAACTACACGACCGTTGTTTCTCACCGCTCTGGTGAAACCGAAGATACCACGATCGCTGACATCGCTGTTGCGTTCAACGCAGGTCAGATCAAGACCGGTTCGATGAGCCGTACAGACCGGATCGCGAAATACAACCAATTGCTGAGAATCGAAGATGAACTGGGCACTGTTGCCTTGTTCCCCGGCAAAGACTGCTTCTATAACGTCAAGAAGTAAACCAAAGATCCCTGCTTAACCGCAGGGATTTTTTATAGGTCATCCCAATCACGATGGTTTGCGGAGGGTGTTATAGTGAAAACAGGAGAACCTTTATGAATAAAATCTATCTTAATCTGCCTGTTTCAGATCTTAACCGATCACTCAATTTCTATACTGCTGTTGGATTTGAAGTGCTTCCTCAGTTCGCGGATGAACACTCAGCCGGTCTCAGATTGGGGGATATCACGTTAATGATCCTGGAAAACAAGCGTTTCCTGGATTTTTACCTCGAAACGTCTTGTTGATGCGCATAAAGAAGTTCAGGCAATCTTTGCCTTCTCAGTTGAGACACGAAAAGACGTTGATCTGATTACCGAAAAAGCTTTGGCTCAAGGTGTGGATGAACCCAGTCCGAAAGAAGATTACCCTTTTATGTATGGCCGCAGTTTCAGTGATCCTGACGGACACATGTGGGGTCCCTTCTATTACGATGAAAACTTAGCAAACTCGCCGCAATGACTAACTTGTAAAACAAAGTTCTATGGTTTATAATGGATAAGCACTATTAAGGAGTACCTTATGACGACATTATTAAAGTTTATTACCCCATTACTGGATGTCTTACTGATGCTGGTAGCCGTAGCCATGATTCTGCTCTCTTTACTCCAGAGCGGTAAGTCAGATGGTATCTCGAGCGCCTTTTCAGGAAGCGGCGGATTGAACCTGTTTGCGAACGTTAAAGAACGCGGCGCTGAGAAGTTCATCTCTAGAGCGACCTTGTTTCTGGGCATCTTGTTCTTTGTGTTGGTTATCGTT
>CAZLWH010000035.1:0-11621 GCA_964563265.1 uncultured Erysipelotrichaceae bacterium | reverse complement strand
CTTTACCAAATGACCCAAGTCATCATTAAACCTTATAAAAACAAATAGCGCATAGCGCTATTTTAATTTGATGATCAGGATACGGTCTTTACCGGCCATATCTTGATAACAGTTTACCTGTGGATCGTCCAGTAAGGTGGTGGCCAGATCCGTTAAGGCCTGTTTCTGGTTCCACCCGATCTCAAAAGCAATCAGTCCGGGATGATTCAATACGGACGGGGCTTGTTGAAGAACTTCACGATAGAATTTCAAACCGTCATCGCCCCCAAACAAGGCCACATGCGGCTCATGATGAAGCACACTGTTTTGAATGACTTCTTTTTCAGGGATGTAGGGTGGATTACAGACGATGATGTCGACATTTCGTTTGGAATCAATCAGCGGTTCTGCCATGGATCCCAACAAGAACTCAACATCCGCCTCTAAGGTCTTTGCGTTGTGCTTGGCTTGATTCAAAGCCACTTCAGAAATATCTGAGGCCAAGACGATCAGTTTCGGTTCTTCTTTTTTTAGGGCGATCGCGATCGCTCCGCTTCCGCAGCCGATGTCGATCAAAGAGGGATGAGGGATGTCCGCATAATCCGCATCGATTTCCATCAAGACCTGCATGACCAATTCTTCGGTTTCCGGTCTGGGAATCAAAACACTGGGATTGACTTCGATCTGATGGTTCAAGAAGACCTGATAACCCAAGACATAGGCCAAAGGTTCATCCAGGACCAAGCGATCCATCATCGCATTAAAGATCTCCAGCATCTTTGGATCCAGTTCTTTATCCATCTCAAGATAAAGATTCCTGTTTTCTTTCAGCATCAATTCATTCAAGACGTACTTGGCGTATGAAGAGGGGATATCCGCGGCGATGAGGCGTTTCTCTGCTTGCCTTATGAGTTGGCTGATCATGCGTTGCCTGCGAGTTTCTGACGCTGTTCTTCTTCCAGTAAGGCATCGATGACGTCATCCAGTTTCCCTTCGACGATACGATCAAGCTGTTGCAGGGTCAATCCGATACGATGATCGGTGACTCTGTTTTGGGGATAGTTGTAGGTACGGATCTTTTCGGAACGATCTCCGGTCCCGACTTTTTCAAGTCTGACCTTGCCTTTTTCGGCTGCTGCTTTTTCTTCCATGTATTCAAAGATTCGGGCTCTGATCAAACGCATCGCAGTGGCTTTGTTGTCGTGTTGAGAACGGCCATCCTGACAGTTGACGGAAATGCCGGTCGGGACGTGGGTGATACGGACAGCCGAATCAGTTTTATTGACGTGCTGACCGCCGGCACCGCTTGAACGATGGGTCTCAATCGTCAGATCAGCCGGGTTGATGTCGGATTCTGCTTCTTCGATGTCCGGCATGACCAAAACAGTGGCCGTCGAGGTGTGGATTCTGCCTTGGGTCTCGGTCTTGGGAACGCGTTGGACACGATGGGCACCGGATTCAAATTTAAGATGTTTATAGGCTTCATTGCCTTTGACTAAGAATGAGATCAGGGTATATCCGCCCATTTCGGCTTCACTGGCTTCGAGAACTTCGGTTTTGAGTCCTGTCATTTCACAGTAACGCACATACATACGGTAAAGATCTCCGGCGAAAATGTTGCCTTCGTCACCTCCGGCAGCCCCTCTGATCTCAACGATCGCGTTGTGGTCATCATTGGGGTCTTTGGGAATCAGTAATAAACGCAAGTGGTCGATGAGCACATCACGTTTCACGGTGAGCTCATCCAATTCAGCTTGGGCCATTTCTTTCATTTCGGCATCGTCTTCTTTCAGCATGCCTTGGGCTTCATCGATGTGGATAAGGATCTTATCGAGATCCTCATAGGCTTCAACGATCTGACGTAAGGCGGCCTGTTCTTTGGCGACTTTCGCATATTCCCGTTGGTTGGCCAAAAGGGCCGGTTCCATCAAATGGTGTTCCAGCTCTTGGTATCTGAGTTTGAGTGATTTTAAACGGTTAATCATGACTTCTAGGGCTTCCATGGTTTTTCCTCCTTCAAAAAGAAAGCAACCGATCTTCGGTTACTTGAGTTACAACTGTAAAAGAGCGACGCTATCGCTTGATTTCGGGTTTATCTAAGACTTCATGGCAATGACGGCAACGGGCTTCATATGCCTCTGATGCGCCTACCATGATGATCGGATCATGATAAGAAGCTGGTCTTCCGTTGACAAGACGCTGGGTCCGGGTCGCAGGGGCACCGCACTTCATACAGACGGCCGTCAGTTTCGTGACGAATTCCGCATCGGTGATCAACTGAGGCATGACCCCGAAAGGTTCAGCTCTGAAATCGGTATCCAAACCGGCAGCCATGACTCTGACGCCTTTTTTAGCCAAGTAATCACAGACCAGCATGATGTCCATATCAAAGAACTGGACTTCATCGATGGCCACGACATCCGTATCATCACGGACGAATTCCAAAATTTGCCGGGCATTTTCGACAACGATACTGTCAACGGCGGATCCGCCATGAGAAACGACCTTCGTGTCACTGTATCGGTTATCCAGTGCCGGCTTAAAAACAAGCACGTTCTTTTTTGCGAATTCCAAAACCTTGATCCTGCGGATCAATTCTTCGGTTTTTCCGGCAAACATACAGCCTGAAATGACCTCGATATAACCTGGTCGATACATTTGATACATCATGGTTGGACCTCTGTTTTACTTTACTATTGTATCATAAACCCGCTTGTGATTTTAAGGGGTCATACTGCAACTACCGAAAAAAAAGCACTTTTAGAAAGTGCTTATTTCGGTTCTTCTGTTTTAATGTTGTATTTACGGTTGAACTTTTCGACACGGCCTTGGGCAGCAGCAAAGCGTTGACGGCCAGTGTAGAACGGATGGCAATTCGAGCAGGTATCAACTTTGATTTCTTTCAAGGTTGAACCAGTTTCGAATTCCGCGCCACAGGCTGAACAATGGACTTTGACCGTGTTGTACTTAGGGTGAATTCCTTGTTTCATACAGATCTCCTTCCGCCTTGAATCCCACGGATTCAAAGTAAGTGCGTGTTTATAATAACACAGGCTTTTGGTTTATTCAACCGTTTCTCGCCAAATGTTTGCGCCTAAGTTTTTGAGCTTTTGATCGATGTTGTCATAGCCGCGATCGATGTGGTAAACGTCATGGATTTCAGTGATCCCCTCAGCAATCAAGCCGGCGATGACCAAGGCAGCCCCGCATCGCAGATCGGTGGCGGTCACGCTGTCGCCATATAAGGCGCTCGGTCCATTGATCAAGGCGGTGGCCGGAATCAGATCGATATCAGCACCCATCCTTTGCAGTTCCTGACAATGTTTGAAACGTTCGACATAGATCGTTTCCTTGATGACAGACTTTCCGGTGGCTTGTGTCAACAGGGGTGTCATCGGCTGTTGAAGATCGGTCGCAAAACCCGGGTAACTTAAGGTTTGGATATCGATTGGGTTAAGGCGTTCCGCTTTTCCGATCACAACATGATCCAGGCCTACTTTTAAGGGAACTCCCATTTCCTGAAGTTTGGACAATAAGGATTCCAAGTGTTGGGGAATGATGTTTTCAACGGTGACTTCTTCTGCGGCCGCTGCGGCCATGATGATGAAGGTTCCGGCTTCTATGCGGTCAGGAATGATTTCATGGATGCATCCATGAAGGGTTTGGACACCATCGATGGTAATGACGTTGGTTCCTGCGCCACGGACCTGAGCCCCCATCTTATTGAGCATGTTGGCGACGTCGATGATTTCCGGTTCTTTGGCGGCGTTTTCGATCGTGGTACGGCCTAAGGCATGGCTGGCAGCCATCATGATGTTGATGGTGGCCCCAACGGAAGCGATATCGAGATAAATCTTGGCTCCGATCAATTGCTCGGCACTGATGTGATAAGCACCTTGTTTAAATTCTACGGTCGCTCCTAAGGCCTCAAAGCCTTTGAGATGAAGATCAATCGGGCGGGGACCCAGATAACAGCCTCCCGGCATTTTCATCGTCACGGTCTTGAAACGTCCCAATAAGGCACCCATGAAGTAATAGGAAGCCCTCAGTTTTTGTACACCAGGATGATCCAAGACGATGTTGGTGATCTTGGTGGGATCGATGACCAGCTGATCATCTCCGACTTGGGTAAAACTGACATTGAGGACTCTCAACAGTTCGCCCAGATAACCGACATCGGAAATGTGTGGTACGCCCAAAATGGTGACCGGACCATCGGCTAAAATGGCCGCAGGAATCAACGCCACGGTCGCATTTTTAGAGCCGCTGATTTTAACGGACCCCTTTAAAAGATGTTTGCCTTCTATCTTAAGTACTTCTTGCATGTTTTTTTACTCTTTTCTATTTTATCACAGCTTGAAGGCTACTGATGACCGTAACCAACAAAGGCAGGGTAATCAATGCCGCAATCGTCGTCATAAATACGATACCGGCTGCGTATTCTGTGTCTGAATGATACAGCGAAACAAGGATACTGACCATGATCATCCCCGGTAAACCAAACATCAAAGCCAGGATCACGGAGGACTGATCGATAAAGAAAAACGAAGCGAACCCATACAGTAAGAGCGGAACGAAAATCATCTTGACGAAAATCAGGACATAGACGCTTTTGTCTTTTAGGACCGGTTTGACATCAATGGTCGCCAGAAGCATGCCCATATAGACCAGCGAGATGAACTTCAGGCTATCGGCCAAACCTTTGATGATGGTGTTGGGCATCGAAGGCACTGTCCATCCTAAACTCATAAATACCAATCCCGCCAACAAAGCAATCATCGTTGGTGTCAGGATCGTTTTCACGATCGTGATGGGCGATCTGGTCTTCAGTGACGGATTGAGGATCAAGATCCCAAAGCTCCATAAGATCATCGCATCCAAGACATTGTGCTGCGTCAGATGCAAGACACTGAGCGCATTGGGATAGAGTCCGGTAATCAACGGGATCCCAAAATACGTGATGTTTCCAAAGATCATAAACATACGAAAGACTGCCTTGCGTTGACCTTGAAGCTTAAGCAGTTTCGCTAAGAGGTGACCCAATCCGTATAAAAACAGGTACACCAATCCGACAAGTGCCAAATAAGGCATCGCATTGAGATAGTCTCCCAAAACGGCTTCGGAGTTCACAATCAGATTGAAAAGGGTACAAGGCAAGAGAATATGAACGATCAGTTTAGAGATGCCCTCTAAGTGATCTTTTCTGACCAATTTGATTTTTAGGGTTAAAAATCCGATGGCCAACAGGCTGGCGACCAACGCTAAGGTATTTAGAATAATCTGTACGCTTTGGCTCATCCTTGTCTCCTTTTCAGAGTTCCATTATATCAAAGAACACAAAAAAAGAACGCTGTTTAAGGCGTTCTTCGTTTACTTCAAGTCTTGGAGATAGGTATCGTATTGTTCTTTGGTGATCTCGCCTTTGGCGTAGCGTTCTTTGACGATCTTCAACGCATTGTCATTGGCGCGGGTATCGATGAATCCGGCTTGTTGAACTGGGGTGGCTTTGTTGGCTTTAATCAAGGCTTTTACGATCCAGACGACCAACAAAACAATCGCCACAAAACAAACAATACGCAGAATCGACATGAGCCAGAAGGCTCCTCCAAAGAGTTCCGGTCTTACACCGTCTCGAAAATAGTTAAACATCATAATGGTAACCATCCTTCTGTAAGCGACCTTACACAGACATCATAAGCAACAATTATGACAAATCTGTGTTTTTCAATTTATTTTAGAAAGATCCGGTTGTTTTTGTTTAAACTCGATCCCATTCTTTAAAGAAAGCGGAGATAAGTCAAATAAGGGCAATTGGATCGGATGTCGGTTATCCAGTGTCAGGTTAAAAAGATGGGCTCTGATGAACGGATACGACATCACCGCCATCGAACTGACCAGTTTATTGACCGTCTCATCCTCATGAAGGGTCTTGTTTTGGATGGCGTTGAGAATCTCATGCTGAAGTGCAGGATCTTTTAAGATGAATCCGACCATGTAGTCAATCTGGTTGTCTTTCACGTCATCAAATTCCAAGGCAACGGATAACTTCAAGGATAAGATATTTTCTTTATCGTTGAGATTTAGGGCTGAGATCTTAAACCCGATCTTTTCCAGATAACCTTTTTGACTACGTTTTAGTTTGATGTTTTCAGCAAAATAGCCGGCCATCTCATAACTTGGGTTCATCGTTATTTTCCTCTGGTTTGGTGAACTGATAGACTTCCGTTCCTCTCATCAAGTCTTTGATCATCAGGATGATCGGAAAGAGCGGAATCGCCACGAAATTGATGAATTCCGTCAGAAGTGTCAACACATAGCGCAGGAAGTATTCCGGTACTGCCGCTTCTGAAAACAAGGTCTTACTGAAATAAACGACACTGGGATCAACCAGTTTGGTCACTAAGTTATCAAAAATAAGCAGATACACACTGATGATGGCTGTGCCTAAATTATAGGTGCCTTCGAAAACAAAGATCTTGAAACCAAACCACAGCGGCATTAAAACCAAAGCGCCGACCCCCGCCGAGATGATTGAAATCCAAGATTGATGGGTGAAGAGCGTTTTGATGGTCAGATAGAGATACACCACAATCAGAAAGTCTGCGAGCGCATTGATGAGCTGTATGCCCATCAGTAAAAGGATCTGGTTATCAGGGATGAGAATAACCGAAATGGTCGTTAAGAGGATACTGATAACGGCCGCCAATAAGCTGATGATAAGATGATTCAGTGCTTTATTGTTCATACTACCTCTATCCCATTATAAATTAAAAATGTAAAGTGCGACCACTTTACATTTTTTATCGTCATTGACCTTGAGAATATTGATAGGAAGCGGCGATGAATCCGGCAAACAAAGGATGGGCCCGATTGGGTCTGGATTTGAATTCCGGATGGAATTGACAACCCACAAACCAGGGGTGATCTTTCAGTTCCGTGATCTCAACCAGATAATCATCCGGGGAGACACCGCTGAAGATGACACCGGCTTTCGCCATGACATCGCGGTAATCGTTGTTGAACTCATAACGGTGACGGTGTCTTTCCAGGATAAGATCCTGATGATAGACGCCGATGGTTTTTGTATCTTCAGTCAGTTTGCACGGCCAGTTGCCCAAACGTAAGGTACCGCCCATGTTGGTGATCCCGTTTTGATCCGGCATCAGATGAATGATCGGATGCGGATTGCCTTCGTCCCATTCGGTTGAATTGGCACCGGTTAAACCGCAAACATCTCTGGCAATCTCGATCATGGCAATTTGCATTCCCAGACAGATCCCGAAATAGGGCACTTTGCGTTCACGCGCATACTTACAGGCTGCGATCTTGCCTTCGATGCCTCGACCTCCAAAACCGCCCGGAACCAAGATCCCGTCAACGCCCGCTAAGGCCTCATCGAGATTATCGGGATTGAGCTCTTCGGAATTGACCCAGCGGATGTCGACTTTGACACCCAAAGGAAATCCCGCATGTTTCAAGGATTCAGCGACAGACAGATACGCATCATGAAGCTGGACGTATTTACCGACCAAAGCAATGGTCACTTTGTCTTTCAAGTGATTCGCATTATGGATCATTTCTTTCCATTCGGTCATATCAGCCGCAGGCAGATCCAGATTCAGTTTATGCAAGACATAATCATCGAAGCCTTGTTCCTGAAAACGCAGGGGGACTTCATAGATGTTTTCAACGTTGACAGATTCAATGATGGCGTTGGGTCTGACATCACAGAACAGCGCGATCTTCTTGCGCATTTCTTCGGTGATGCGTTCTTCACAACGGGTGACGATGATATTGGGTTTGATCCCCAATGACATCAATTCTTTATAGGAATGCTGGGTCGGTTTCGTTTTAAGTTCGCCGGATCCCGGTACTTTCGGAATAAGGACCATATGGATGAAGACGACTTCATCGCGGTCATGCTCAGAATGGACTTGACGGGCTGCTTCCAGATAAGGCAGGGATTCGATGTCCCCAACGGTACCGCCGATTTCAGTAATGACGACATCCGCACCGGATTCTTCGCCGGCCGCATAGATTTTGGCTTTGATTTCGTCGGTGATGTGTGGAATGACTTGGACTGTAGCGCCTAAGAAATCCCCACGGCGTTCTTTGGTCAAGACGTTCATATACACTCGACCGGACGTGATGTTGGCGTTTTGGGTCAGTTCTTCGTCGATAAAGCGTTCATAATGGCCCAAGTCGAGATCGGTTTCCGCCCCGTCTTTGGTGACGAAGACTTCCCCGTGCTGATAGGGTGACATGGTGCCTGGATCCACATTGATGTAAGGATCGAATTTCTGCATGAAGACCTTGAGTCCTCGGTTTTTAAGTAAACGACCCAAAGAAGTCGCTGTAATGCCTTTACCGATGCCGCTGACGACACCTCCGGTTACAAATATATACTTGGTCATAGAAATTCATCTCCTCTTGGGTGGATAAAATAAAAGATGCCCCATAATTCGTGGGGGCATCTGCCCTTTATTATTCTACACTAACACAGCCCTGTGTTCAAACCTTTAATTATGTGAGATTGGTGAAAGGTCGATTTACAGTTCCCTTGGTAGATAGAATCCATCTTCTGTAACCTGTGGCCAAATCGTCTTTAAACGTATCCCTTTCTCATCAAGATCTTTCTTCAGTCTCTCACTGAGACAGCATTTGCACAGATGAATTGGCTTTGACATCAACTCTAGAGTTTCAGTCCATAGGAAAGGATTCATAAGAGGACAATCCATCTTGACCCAAGTATACACAGCCTTTTGTCCGCACGTTTCGCATTTTGAATCATCACTGGGTAAGATCGATTTGAATCTTTCTACTTTATCCTCGTTTTTCTCTTTGGGTAATACTAGAAATTCGAAATTGAACGTCGTAAAAGCATTCATTCCCGGCACAGGCTCCAACCATATGGCTTTATATTGGAAGTTCTGGATGGCTTCATCAAACAGCGCCATGAGACAAGGTTCACAGACATGAATGATATAACCGTCTTTGTTTCCGGCTTGTTCGGTCGTATCGAATTAACAACGCGAACTCTTTGGAAAAACCACACCACACCGATCACACTTAAAATCTTTCTTAAACCATTCTTTGATCATACCGATCCTTTCGTCCCATTATGGTTCTCATTACTGTAAACATACGCGGTTCCTCGTCCGCCTTTGACTTTTCTTATTGTATTCAGTTTCAACAATTCTCCCAGAGCTTTCTCTATGGTCGTTTCACTGATATCCGGACATCGTTCTTTGATATCTTTTTTTGTGATTGGTCCAAGGTGATCTTGGATAGCTAGCCTTATTCTTTCGTACTTACTGATCCCTTTTGAATATAGATGATCCACACTGGACTCAAACGACTTATACGCTGATAGGATAACCCCTAAAGAATATTCTACAAAGGGTTCAGGATCGTTGGTGCCTTGATGCCAATTCCGAGAACTTTCTCGAAGGGCATCATAATACGTTTCTTTTGTTTTTTCGATCTGCTTTTCGATACTGATGTATTTACCGATGGTGTATCCGTTTTGATAAAGTAACAAGAGCGTCAATAAACGACTGATCCTACCGTTTCCGTCATTGAAAGGATGAATACAAAGAAAATCAAGGATGGTCATCACGATGATCAACAAGGGATCGATACTGCCTTCGTTGATCGCAGCCTCATAATCCTGACAAACTCGTTGAAGTCCTTCAGGGGTCTCAAAAGCAGCCATCGGTTGAAAGCGTACGATCCGATTACCCTGATCATCTCTTTCTTCGATGACATTGTCTGCGTTTTTGTATTTTCCTGCAAAACCGAAACCGGTATACCGATACAGTTCTCGATGAAGCTGAAGGATAACCCCAGGTGACATTTTGATATCGATGTAGCTTTCATCAATCAATGCCAAAACATCCCTGTAACCGGCGATCTCGCTTTCGTTTCTGTTTCGGGGTTCAACTTTATCCAGAACCAAAGAACGCAAACGATGGTCAGTGGTGGTAATGCCTTCAATCCGGTTAGACGCCTCTGTACTTTGGATCCTGGCAACATCAATGAGGTCAGTCAACGACTCCGGTTTCAAATGAGCCATAGTGTATTGTCTACCCTTATATTCATGGATCTGATTTAGCAGTCTGACGATATTTGGGGTCAGAAGCAATGATCCGCGGTATTCATAAAGAAATTCTCTCATTGTCTGGTCCCTTTCTGATGCCCACTAAGCAACTTATCTGCATATTTACACTATCATATTATGCAGTTTAATTCAAGATGTTGAATGATTATCGGCTGGATTGGCCCTTACATGCCCAAACTTGTTGACTTTTTGGGCTTGAACAACCAACGAGCCCAAGATTTGGGCACGAAATGTGTTCACGCCCTAATTATTGCGATTATTGGGCGTGATGATCTCATGAAAAAAGGGCTGACGCCCTTTTATTCTTCTTCCTCTTCTTTTTTGGGTCCCTCGAAATCGACTTCGTCTTCGTTGACGATGTAATCATCGTCTTCTCCGTTTCCGAAATCTTCTTCGATGATGATCTTGGATGTATCCACATGGACTTCATGATAGGTCCTGCGGGTCCTCAGATCCCACTGATTGTCAGTACCGGGCAGTTTCACGAAATGCGAATCTACCATCAAATCGGAGTAAAACTGCGCGATTTTATTTTCGGCCTGAGACGGGGTGAAACCCATCGCTTTGACGACGCCATCCCACAGTTCGATAAACGAGATCTGTCCGGATTTAGACGTCAGGATTTCTAAAGCAACATCACACATTGAACGGCTGGTCATGGTTTCCCTCCCTACATTTTTTCTAACGCTGCGACTCCAATCAATTCTAAGGCATTTCTCAAAGTGATCTGGGTGGCTTTCACCAAGGCCAGTCTTTGAGATCTCAAAGGTTCTTCTTCCTTCAAGACGACACATTCGGAATAGAAGGCATGAAAGGCAGTGGCCAGTTTTTGTATGTATAAACACACTTTATGAGGGGCTCTGCTTTCTGCCGCATCCGAAATCATCTGGGGGAAATCCGCCATGAGTTTGATCAGTTCGATCTCTTTCTCATGGGTAATGCGGTCAAACGTTTCAGGGATCTGAACTTCACCTTGACGTAGAATTGAACACATTCTGGCATGCGCATACTGGGCATAATAGACTGGGTTCTCGCTGGATTGTTTTGCGGCCATATCGAGATCCAGATCCATATGCGTGTCGCTGGCACGCGAAACAAAGTAATAGCGTAAGGCATCGACACCGGCCTCATCGATCAGATCTTTGAGGGCCACAGCTTTGCCTGTCCGTTTACTGAGTTTGAATTCTTCACCGTCTTTGATCATACGGGCCATCTGGATGATGTCCACATGAAGATCGTCTTTTTGATAGCCAAGGGCTTGGAAAGCGGCTTGGAGACGGCCTATGTAACCGTGATGATCTGCCCCCAGCAGATCCACCAGTTTATCGTAACCTCTTTGTTTTTTATTGAGGTGATACGCAATGTCGGGAAGGATGTAGGTATAAGACCCGTCTGATTTGATCATGACCCGGTCTTTATCATCCTCGTAGTCGGTGGTCTTTAAGAATAAAGCCCCATCCGCTGTGTAAGTATGCCCGTTGGCAATCAAGGTGTCAAGTGTTTGTTTGACCAATCCTTGATC